>CADCWI010000001.1 GCA_902806355.1 uncultured Thermomicrobiales bacterium
ACGGGCCGCTGGCCGTGCTAGGATTCCTCCTTGAATCATGCGGTGGTCAATGGCGTGCATCATGCAGCGTCTTGGGCGATGGATACGGAACCGGGATCACCGGCTTGTATCCGAAGCGCAAGCCGGAATCACCGCATCTGCAGCGTCGTCGCCCTGTCTTGCGGCTCGCAATGGTCATCGAACTCCCATGCACGCAAGCGCGAGTTGTCGTGCAGACAACGGGCGAGCTTCACGCCATATCAGAGAGGAAACACGTCCATGTCCAGTTCCGCGACCGCCACTGCCACCGAATCACCCAAGCCGAATGGCCTGGAAACCGTTGTCGCGGCCTCTACCGCCCTGAGCGAGGTCTTCGGTGAAGAGGGCAAGCTCGTCTATCGGGGCTACGACATCCATGAGCTGGCGGGCAAGGCATCGTTCGAGGAGGTGGCGCATCTGCTCTGGATCGGCCACCTGCCGAACCGGCAGGAGCTGAGCGATCTCGAAGCAAGGTTCGGGGCCAACCGAGTGTTGCCGGACGAGGTCCTGGACGGCCTCCGGTCGTTGCCGAAGAACGCCAACCCGATGGATGCGCTGCGCACCGGCGTCTCGCTCCTTGGTGCGGTCGACCCGGAGACGTACGACAACGAGCCTGACCTGGACGAGGCGATCACGATCGCCGCCCGCTTCCCGGCGATCCTCGCGGCGTTCTTCCGCCTGCGCGAGGGCAAGGAGCCGGTCCAGGGCCGCTCCGATCTCAACACCGCCCAGAATTACCTCTATCAGCTCTTCGGCACGGAACCGGAGGAGCGGCACTGGAAGCCGCTCGAGACGTATCTCGTGCTGCTGGCCGACCATGGTCTCAACGCATCGACGTTCACCGCCCGCGTGATCGCCTCGACCGATTCCGACCTCAGCTCGGCGCTGACGGGAGCGGTCGGCGCGCTCAAGGGCCCGGCCCACGGCGGCGCCCCGGCCAAGGTGCTCGACATGCTCAATGAAATCGGCACGGCGGACAATGTCGAAGCATGGCTGACGAACGCCCTCGATTCAGGCCAGCGGTTGATGGGTTTCGGCCACCGTGTGTACAAGGCGGAGGACCCGCGAGCCGAGATCCTGCGCGGGATGGCGGAGACGGCCAGCACGCCAGAGTTCTTCGAGCTGTCGCGCCGGACCGAGGAGCGCGCGCTGGCGATGCTCGACGAGCGCAAGCCGGGACGCCGCCTCTATACGAACGTCGAGTTCTACTCGGCGGCGGTCCTCGCCGCGGTCGGCTTGCCAGGGGACATGTTCCCGCCGACGTTCGCGGTGTCGCGTGCGGTCGGGTGGTCGGCGCATGTGCTGGAGCAGGTCGCAAACAATCGCCTCATTCGCCCCAAGAGCGAGTACATCGGCGTCACCGACAAGACGTTCGTCCCGATCGACGACCGGTAGGTCCCCGAGGCAGCACAGCGGAACACAACCCGTCCCCGCCGACGTGCGGGGGCGGGTTGTGTGATTAAGGGCAGCATGACACCGCACACTCGACGACAGTGACCAACCGTTCTCGATCCTGAATGTCGTCCCGGACCGGTCGCCACACCCTTTCGTCGAGCGTTCCCGGCAATCAGGCAGGTCTTCAGGAACGCGCCAGACAATTGGCGGCGTTAGAGGCAGCACATCTTGGACACTACCCTCCAGCCCCGGTTCGAAGACCAGATCGAGCAATATCGTGGTGAGCTCCGGGCTCATTGCTACCAGATGCTCGGTTCCCTGCAGGATGCCGAGGACGCGCTTCAGGAATCCCTCATCGCTGCATGGAAAGGGTT
>CADCWI010000002.1 GCA_902806355.1 uncultured Thermomicrobiales bacterium
CGTCGCCGGGGAACATTCCCGGCGACGCGGTCACGATCGAAGGCGCGGGCGAGGATTCCGGCGGTCCAGGGCTCCTCGGCGGAGTCGCCGCCGTCTTCGGGTTCAATGACGAGCCCGATCTTCCGGGAACGCTTCGACGCCGTCTTCTGCACCTTGGGTTCGTCAAGGTCGACGGGCAAGAGCTGTTCGGCAAGGATCGCTACGTCCGAGCGGACAGGATCGATGAGGTGTCGGGCGATACCGTGCGCCTGAGCGTCCGGAAGGGTCAAATGGCCGAGGAAGAGTAGGGCATATCGAGTTGAACGTCCTCGCTCGGCCGGAAGGCAAGGCGGGCGTCCACAGGGGTCGATCCCAGGAACGCACGGCCGGCCATGAAGGCCGCCCGTACGGGAGTATGCCCATGACGTAAGGGAGACCGTTGGGGCCTTCCAACCTGTTCGACCCGAGAAGGGTTCGGCCGGCGGGTCACCGGCGGGATGCGTTCCCCTGGCCACCCGCGCCGCCGGTCGCGATCGCCAGTTCCTGCTCGCGGATCTGTGCCTCTTCCTCCTGTCGCGCCAGTTCCTCGTCGCCCGAGAACTGGCTCTTGTGGAGCCGCGCATAGAAGCCATTCTGGGCGAGGAGCTCCTCGTGATCTCCGCGCTCGATGATCTCGCCGTGGTTGACGACCAGGATCTGGTCGGCCGAGCGGATCGTGCTCAGGCGATGGGCGATCACGAAGCTGGTCCTGTCCTTCATCAGGCGCAGCAGCGCCTCCTGGATGTGCTTCTCGGTGCGGGTATCGACGCTGCTCGTCGCCTCGTCGAGGATCAGGATCGTCGGGTCGGAGAGGGCGGCCCGTGCAATTGCCAGCAGTTGCCGTTGCCCCTGGCTGAAGTTGGCGCCGCGCTCGCTCAGCTCCGTGTCGTACCCGTTGGGCAGCCGCCGGATGAACCCGTCGGCGTTGGCCAGCTCGGCGGCGGCGATGATCTCCGCCTCGGTCGCGTCGAGTCTTCCGTAGCGGATGTTGTCGCGGACCGTGCCGGCGAAGAGATAGGTGTCTTGCAGGACCACGCCGAGCTGGCGGCGGAGGTCCGCCTTGCGGAGCGAGCGCAGGTCGAGGCCGTCGATCGTGACCGTGCCCGCGTCGATCTCGTAGAACCGGGTCAGGATATTGATGATCGTGGTTTTGCCGGCGCCGGTCGGGCCGACGAGGGCCACGAGCTGGCCCGGAGCGGCGTGCAGGTCGACGTGCTTGAGGACAGGCACCACGCCGTCGTAGGAGAAGCTGACATCATCGAAGACGACATCGCCGCGCAGGTCAATCACGGACTTCGCGTCCGGCGCGTCGACTTCCGGCTGCTCGTCGAGGACCTCGAAGACACGCTCGGCACCGGCGAGCGCCGACTGGATTTGGTTGTAGAGGTTCGCGATCTGGTTGATCGGCTGGCTGAGCTGTCGTGAGTAGTTGATGAAGGCGGCGATCGTGCCGACCGTGGCCCGGCCGTCGACGACCATCCAGCCGCCGACCGCAACGACGAGCCCGAGGCTGAGGTTGCCGATGAAGTTCATCAGCGGGCCGACAAAGCCCGCGTAGGTCTGGGCATGGGTCGATGCCTTGCGTAGCTCGGCGTTGCGTTCCGCGAACTCCGAGAGCACGACCGGCTCCCGGTGATACGCCTTCACCGCGCGCTGTCCCGTGATCGTCTCCTCGATGATCCCGTTCAGCGCACCGAGGTGTTTCTGCTGGCCCCGGAAACCTTCCCGCGTGCGCTGGCCGATATAGCGGTTGACGCCGTACGTGAGGCCGATCATCGAGACGATGCTCACGAGCGCCAGCCCGGGCTGCAGGATTAGCATGAGGACGATCACGCCGGTGCCGGTCAGGACACCGGAGACGATTTGCACGCCGCTCTCCGAGAGCACCTGGTTGACGTTCTCGACATCGTTGGTGAGGCGGCTCATCGTCTCGCCATGGGGACGCCCGTCGAAGAAGCGGAGCGGCAACGACTGGACCTTGGTGAAGAGATCGTTGCGCAGGTCCTGGACGGTGCCGAGCGCAACCTCCGCCATGACATATCCCTGAAGCCAGGTCAACGCCGACAGCAGGACGTATATGAAAGCCATCAGCGCGACGATCCTGGCCAGGCCCGGAAGATCGCCCGGAATGATGTAGTCATCGATCGCGCGGCCCAGCAGGTAGGGACCGGCAAGATTGAGCGCGGTCGTGCAGATCACGAGAAACGCCGCAATCAGGAGGCGTGCCCGGAAGACATGGAGGTACGTCCACAGTCGCTGGAGGGTCTGCCGGCTGTTCCTGGCGCGCTGCTTCTCGCCCATGAAGTGCGCCCCCGGACCGCCATGGCGCGGCGGGGGAGGGGGAGGGGTTTCGGATCGAGGACGCGGGGATTCGTTACGCTGTGCCATAGACCACCGCCCCGGTTTCCATCTGCGATTCGTAGATATCACGGTAGACGTCGCTCGTCGCCATCAGGTCCTCATGCGTGCCCTGGGCGACGATCCGGCCATCGTCGAGAACGAGGATCACGTCCGCACCAACGACCGCGCTGATCCGTTGGGCCACGATGAAGCAGGTCTGGCGCACCCCGGCGAGCGCTTCCTGGATCCGGCGCTCGGTCGTCACGTCGACGGCGCTGGTGGAGTCGTCGAGGATCAGGATGGGCGCCTTGAGCATGAGGGCACGGGCGATCGCGATCCGCTGTTTCTGGCCGCCGGAGAGGTTGACGCCGCGCTGGCCGACAATCGCGTCGTACCCCTCGGGGAGGGTTTCGATGAACTCGCTGGCCTGCGCCATCTCCGCCGCTTCCCGGACCTCCTCGTCCGTCGCCTCCGGGCGGCCGAAGCGGATGTTGTCGCGGATCGTGCCGGTGAACAGGATCGACTCCTGGAGCGCGATCGCGATCGAGTCGCGCAGCACGCCCTCGTCGATATCGCGGACATCGACACCATCGATCAGGACGCGCCCGTCGGTGACATCGTAGAAGCGCGGAATCTGGTTGACGAGCGTGGATTTCCCGGACCCGGTGGCGCCGAGAATGGCGACCACCTGCCCCGGCCGGGCGGTGAACGAGATGTCACGGAGCACCGGTTCGGAATCCACGTTGTAGCGGAAGGAGACGCGGTCGAAGGTCACCTCGCCCTGGCCCGCGAGCTCGCGGACGGGGTTCGCGACGGGCACGATCTCCGGTTCGCTCGCCAGCACCTCTCCGACACGCTCGGCCGAGGCTTCCGCCCGCGAGAAGCGAACCACGAGCATGCTGGTCATCATCAGGGCGAACAGGGTCTGGGTCAGGTAGTTGATGAAGGCAATCAGCTCGCCGACCTGGAGATTGCCGCGATCGATCTGGACGCCGCCGAACCAGAGCGCGGCCACCACCCCGAAGTTGAGGATCAGCATCATCGATGGCATGACGATCACCGTCGTCCGGATCGCCGCGAGGTTGGCGTCCTTGAGCGAGGCATTCGCATCGAAAAAGCGCTCGATCTCGAACCTGGCGCGCGCGAACACCCGGACGACCCGAACCCCGGCGAGATTTTCCTGGAGCACGCCGTTCAGGGCATCGAGCCGTTTCTGGACCACGCCGAAGAGGGGGAACATCCGGCGAAATGCATAGAGGATGATGCTGGCCACGAGCGGGAACAGGACAAGGAACAGGATCGCGAGCCGGGGGCTGGTCAGCGTGGCCAGGAACAGGCTGCCGACGAGCAGGAGCGGAGCGCGAACCATAATCCGCAGCATCATCGCGACCACGTCGGTGAGCTGGGTGACATCGTTGGTGAGGCGGGTGATCAGGCCGCCGGTCTCGAGCCGGTCGAGGTTGCCAAACGAGAGGCGCTGCGTTCTCGAGAACAGCGTGCCGCGCAGGTCGGCGCCGAACCCCTGCGCGGCGAGAATCGCGAACAGGCTGCAAAGCGTTCCGCCCAGCATGCCGATGAACGCGACGATGACCATCAGGGAACCGGTGCGCCAGACCAAACCGAGGTCGGACTGGGCGACCCCCTCATCGATGATGCGCTGGATCAGTCGCGGCTGGAGGAGGTCCATCCCGACCTCGAGCGCCATCAGGAGCGGGGCAAGGATCACCCACAGCTTGTACGGGCCAAGAAAGCTGGCGAGACTTCGGGTCGATCTCACGGGTCAGGCCTCCTTCGCCGCTGGCAGCTCGTCAACGCCGGGCAGCACATCTGCCACCGAATTGGCGGCGTGGGCGACGCTCAACATGTGCCAGAACGCCGGAATCGCCGCTTCGATCGCCCTCCGGTCTTCATCATCGATCTGGTCGAGCAGCCGCTCCAACTTGGCGACGTGCTGGGCGCGATGGGCGGCCATCCGGGCGCGGCCGGTGTCGGTCAGCTCGACGCGGACCGTCCGCCCGTCGTCGGGGTCGGGGATACGGACGATATCGCCCTGGGCGACCATGCGCTTGACGATTCCGGTCACGGTCGGTGGCGTGACGTTCATCGCGGTCGCGAGATCGTTCATCGTCAGCCGTCCGCCGTGCTGGAGGATCATCATCATCCGGAACTGGCCGCGCACCTCGGGCGGAAGTGGCTCGGCGTGCGGCTCACGGTGTCCGGGCCGGAGCAGGAAGTGCATCGGTGGCAGGAGGTCGGAGAGCGACACGGCGACGGCGTGAGCAGAGATTTCGGGGTGGACAGGTGGTGCAGTCATGGGCAGCTCCAGACGACAAAAGCTTAGTCAGGCTAATTAGCTATGCTAAGTATACAGAGGCTGAACGGAAATGGAAGAGTGACGGAGCCTGCACATTCCTGCCGACCTGCTGGTTGCAATTAGATAACGATATCGTTAGTATATTCCTCAATGGTTACTGATATGGACGGTGCCTTGTCGGCCCTGGCGGAGCCGACGCGCCGCAAGATCATCGATTTGCTGTGCGAGTGCCCGCTCCGGGCGGGCGAGATCGCGGATGCGCTCGGAATGAGTGGCCCGGCGACAAGCCGGCATCTCCGGGTGCTTCGGCGCGAAGGATTGGTCCAGGGCACCGATATCGGCGAGGACGCTCGGGTCCGGGTCTATCATCTCCGCCCGGAGGCGTTCACGGTCCTCCGGCAGTGGCTGGATCACGTGGAGGCGTACTGGAATGACCAGCTCGTTGCCTTCCGGGATCACGCGGAAGCGAGCGACAACGATCGCTCATCAGGGACGGAGCACTCGACATGAGCGATACAGGAACGGCGAGGGCATCCATCGAGGTGGCGCTGGATCCGGCAGAAGCCTTCAGGGTTTTCACCGATGATATCGATGCCTGGTGGCAACGGCATCCGATCAACTGGAACGACGCCGAGCGGGCAGTCGGGATCCGCTTTGAATCGGGCGTCGGCGGGCGTTGGATCGAGGTGCATGACCGGGAGACGGGCGAAGGGTTCGAGATGGGACGCGTCACGGCGTGGGATCCCGGTTCGCGGCTGGTCTTCACGTACCGCGATGCCGGGCACGAGATCGACGGCACGGAGGTGGAAGTCCGCTTCGAGCCGATCCCGCATGGTACCCGCGTCACGCTGGAGCATCGGGGCTGGGATCGGGTCGATCCGGAGATCCTGGCGAAGAAGCTCAATACCAAGCGCTGGGGCTGGGCGAACATCCTCAACTGGTACAACGACCATGTCTTCGGCCTGACGGTGCGCCCGCTTGTTGCGGCAGATTTCGAGCGACACGCGGGTTGATCCGGGGAATCGCCATTCGATTGGTGGTTAGTGCCGTGTCACCTGCGGTTCTTACATGGCAGCAACATGCCCAAACATCGCCATTTGAACTGGGCATGTTGTCCCTGAACAAGTCAATCCCGCATCCCCTACGGTGAAACAAGGTCGTGATCCGGGAATCCGGACGACCGGGCATCACACGGAAGAGGGGATATCCAACATGTTCGTCCCGACCCGCAAGAAGCTCGTCCTGCTGATCGCGTCACTCGTTGCCGCATTGTCCATCTATGGGGGAAGCTCCGCGCTCCAGGATACGTCGACGCCGGAGGCTTCGCCATTCGCGAGCCCGGCGGCGTCACCGGTGGCAACCCCGGTGGCGACTCCGGCTGGATAGCGCAGGGAAGAGCGGCAGCAACGGCGGGTCCATCAATGGACCCGCCGTTCCCCCTTTGACCCGCTGACGACATAAACGATCTTGCAGGCTACCCGGTGCGGGACAGTCGCATCCCCTCGTAAAAGCGGGCCGGTGTCAGCCCGGCCACGTCCAGATGGGCGGACACCCCTGCCCGGCACCTTGATGCCCAGTCCCGCTCAGCGCGACCAGACGCGGCGGAACAAGCCCGGGTAGGTCACGACCAGCCCGTCATCGTCGATCTCGAGTTCTCGCATGAAGTCCGAGCCGATCGATTCGTACCGCACCCGGTGGGGTTCCAGACCGGTGTAACGCTGGTCCCAGGGCTCGGTCTCGAGTGTCGGCACGTGGATGTAGAGCACCCTGATCGGCTCGGCCTGTCCCGGCTTCAGGTTCAGGCGGCGGATCGGCAGTGTGTTCGTGAAGGGCGTCGCCGAGATATCGATGTCGATGCAGCCGTCGAATTCAGGGAGCGCCGCGCCGTCCGCGTCCGTCCAATGCCCCGCGCCATCGGAGTACAGCCGCAGGACTCTCGGCTCGTGCCCCGGCTGTGCCACCGAAACGGTGACGTCGCGCATTCGCCAGCCGGGATCGCACCGCACGACGTAGTGGACCCGTGCCGGCTCCCCGGCCCGGCTGGCAAAGACAACGCTGTCGGCGACCAGTCCGTCCTCATCACCGGTCAGGATCATGTACTCCGAGCCGATGCCGTCGTCCGACATCCAGATCATCTCGCGCTGCATGTACTTCCCCGTTCGTTTGGCGTATCCGTTTTCGATCAACGCAGGGAGCGCATGATCGTGACAATCCCGCGCTCCAGGCTTGCGAATCGTTTGGAAGGGGCTGGGCGGTGTGGATGCGCCCTCAGCGATGGCGAGCGCTTGAGGCCTCCCGGCATCCGAGGCGCATCGGCCCACTCCCGGGCTTGCGACCGGTGGGTTCTGCGGCCGCAGAGCGAGGAGTCGTGTTTGGTCCTGGGTGAAGCGTGGACCAAGCCGGCTGCCACAACGGGGTGACCAGGTGCCAGCTCAGCAGGAGACTGGCGGGGATGATGGCGTTGCAGCTCGCCCACCAGGGTTTCGATGGGTGATCGGGTGGACGCAGCCAGATGCCGGCGTCGGTAACGGCGTGGGCGCATCCACATCGAGTCGATGGAGCGGTCGCAGCGTCAGAAACGACAGGAGAACCGAATCAGAACGAAGCATTGACTCCTTGCCGTTGGCGAGATAGTCATCTCGCCCGTCGTTGTCAGATTCTGGTCCTTGCAAAGCGCGCCGTAATGATCAGGGAGATCAAGAGGACCGCTGTCAGGAGCACGAGATTGGACGTGCTGGTACCCTCGCCGAGCCACGGATCCTGGAGCGCTCGAACCGCGAAGGTCAGTGGCAGCACGTCGGCAACGGCCTCCATTGGCGCGCTCATGACCGATCGCGGTGGTCCCGCGCCGGAGAGCAGGAACATCGGGAAGAACAACATCAACCCGATCGCCTGCGCTGCGCGCGCGTTCCGCGTGATCACGGCAATCAACACGCCGAGAGCCAGAAAGCTAACCGTTGCCAGGATGAACGCGCCCACTGCTCCGAGCACCTGTTCGGGCAGATTGGCGTCATAGATGAGGCGCCCAACGATCACCAACACAATGGCTCCGGTCACGGCCATGACAAACCCGACGATCATCTGCGCCCCCAGGACGCCCCAGATGGGAATCGAGGATGCACGGAACCGGCGGAGAACGCCGCGTTCGGCATAGGCGGCGATGTGAACCGGCAGGGCAATCATCCCCACCGCACCGATCACGACGCCGGCGTAGCTTGCGAGGTAATAATCGGATGGTGTCGCGCCGCGAAATGCCGGGTCATCGGCCTCGAAAGATCCACTGATGACGACGAGAGTGATGAGCGGAAAGACAAAGGTGAAGATCACCGCGAAGGGTTCGCGAATGAAAAGCTTGAACTCGATCCACGTCAGGTTAGCCAGCATTCGCATTGACGATATCCTTTCGGGCGTCCTGGATCAGGTCGAAATAGATATCCTCGAGCGAAGGCTGGAGCATCCGGAGGTCGCTGGGCACGATCCCGTGGGCGACAAGGGCAGAGGCCACGAGGGCCAGCACAGGGCCGGATCCCTGGACTTCGACCCGGTCCCCATCACGAGCAATCCTGTCTACGTGGTTCACGTCCTCCAGCCATGAGATATCCAGTGCATCTGTCGTGAAACGCACGCGAAGTTGGGAGGCACCGCGGGCAATGAGGTCCTGTGGGCTGCCGGTCGCGACGGCCTCTCCAGCATTCACGACGACAAGTCGGTCACACAGAGCCTCGACTTCATCCATGTAGTGGGTCACGAGCACAACGGTCGCCCCTCGCTCGCGAATGGATCGAATCGAGTTCCAGGCGTCACGTCTGGCGGATGGGTCCAGCCCCTGCGTCAACTCATCGAGGAAGACCACCTCCGGTTCATTGACCAATGCCAGTGCCACGAACAAGCGTTGCCGCTGGCCACCGGAGAGATTGGCGAAGGAGGTGTTGGCCTTTTCGGACAGGCCCCACTCGTCCATGAGGTGACGCCAATTGGTCCTCGAATTGTTCTGGGAAGCGAACAGATTCAGCGCTTCCCAGACCTTGATTCGATCGGGAAGCGCTGACTCCTGCAACTGGGACCCGATTCGACCTTGCAAGCTGGCTCGTTGCTGGAT
Organism: uncultured Thermomicrobiales bacterium; assembly: GCA_902806355.1. The sequence continues at coordinate 8,772 of CADCWI010000002.1, forward strand.
TGGATCAACTCCCAGTATCCGGATGGAGCCCCCGCTAGGTTCACGCAGGCCCTGCAGGCACTCGACGGTGGTTGTCTTGCCGGCCCCATTCGGTCCCAGAACGCCGAAGATCTCTCCCTTGAACACCTCAAGGGAGATGTCCTTGACCGCGACCGTGTCGCCATATCGCTTCTGCAGGTGTTCAACGCGTATGACTGCGGCCATGCCTGACTCTCCCTGGCCCAGGCGGTGCCTGGTGCGAGCACCTCTTCCCCATCCGGGCAGAGACCAAATCGCGCGCCGTGTCCTGGCCCATGCGAAACATGTGTTCCGGAATGCCGACAGTGATCCGAACGACATTCCCCTGCTTGACATGCTGATGACTGACGATGTCCACGTCACGACGAACGAGTCCAGGAGCTCGCCGCCAACGGCATCGGAATTGTCATTGCCCGTTATGTGGTTTCCGTAAAGAGTAACGGGCAATGACAGCTCATGCCAGATCCATGTCAACCGTACCGGCTTGCCAGTCACGCGATGCCGTTTGGCCATGACTGACGGAAGCGGCACGAGCGCCCGCAGGCGACCCCCTCGATGGAGCAGAGTCTGGACCGGATGTGGCCGGACGCCATCGCCGGGGATAAGGACTACAGCGCCAGCGACATCCGCAATCGGCTGCGCGCGACATCGAAGCGGTCATCCCCTGTCGGGACGATGAGATGGGCGATTACCCCTATGATCGGGAGGCCTATCGAGAACGCCAAACTATTGAGCGGACGATCAACCGCCTCAGCAGACACACCCTGGGCCGGTGCGGCGAAAGCTCGATCGCCTCTTTCTGGTCCGATCTGGTTCAAATCATTCCGACGGTTCGCCTGTGAACACCATATTCTGCTTGCCGTCAATAAGTTCGCGCACGACATCCATGTGTCCGGCATGGGTGGCGGTTTCCGCGATGACATGCAGGATCACATCGCGAAGATTTTCCGGCCGGGATCCCGGCCCAAACAGTGACTCATCCCACCAGAGCGGTTCGTCGTCGAGACTTCGTGCCCGGACGATCTCATCCGTGTAGGCAATCTCCGCCCGATACGCATCAAGGATGTCGCGTGGAGCTGCATCATCGGAGATCCACCAGGCTTCTTCCATGCCCTCCGACAACGTGAAACCGTTTGGCTCATTCGCGACCACCTGCCGAAACCAGAATCGTTCGACATCGTGCGTCAGATGGTTGACCAGCGCCGCTGGCGACCACCGGGATGGCAGCATCCGCTGCATCAATGTCTCATCATCGAGGCCGTCCATCGTGTTCAGCAGATGTCGGCGTTGGCCGTTGAGGTGTTGCAGCAGGAGGTCCGTTTCGCTCGATTTCAACTTGCGATCTCCCACATGTGCCCGGCCGGATCCGCAAATGTCGCTGTGCGTGGTCCCCACGGCCGATCGATCGGTCCGTTCAGAAATGTCACGCCCTTGTCGACCAGCTGGGCGTACAGCGCATCGACATCATCTACTCGAATGGTGAACATGCTCCGCGCACCAGCGTCTGGTCCTGCAACGGGCGCGGGGTCGATCAGTTCCGGTGCCCCGGAGATGTCGATGATGTTGATCAGTGTTTCGCCGAACGCGAACACGGCGGACGTGTCTCCCTCGAAAACACACGGCAGGTCGAAGACGCGTCCGTAAAACTCTTTCATCGGCGCTAGATGCTCCGCAAACACGGTGATCGCGAAGATCGATTTAGCCCAGGACTCGCTAGACATGGCTTTCCTTTCTGATGAAGCGCCGAATCCCGTAACGTATGGCACTCAAAATGCGATTCTGACGTTCTCTCGAGTGACGCATTTTGGCGCATTTGGACGATCGAGCGGTTATCGCTCGCGCCCCTCGAGCCGGTTGGGTGGCGCCTAACGCTACCCTGTCAATATCCGTAGCCGTTTCTCATTCTCGCGCATGAGCAAGGGTGCGATGCGCTCACAGGTGTCCCGGTATGTGCCCCGCAGTGTTGGGAGCAGCGCGAAAAATTCAGGGTCGTCGAGCCCAGCCGCTTTTGCGGCTTGCGGATGCGGCGTACTGAGCGGTCATACACGTCGTCTCGTGTCGAGGTGTACGCGAGGCCAGGGCAGCGCCGGCAGTGAAGGGGTCCGCCCAAGCTCGAGAGGACGCGACGTTGGCTGTAACAGCCAGAGCCGCTCGACCCCGTCGTGGCAGGGCGTCGCGGCTCACACGCTCACGCATCGTTACGGCTCCCGTTGGCGCGTACCCGGCCGGCAAGGACGGATGTGTTCGCACCGCGGGTGTCCACGTCGGCAATCCGCAACGTCGTTACGTCCTTCCTGGCGAAGAGGCCAAAGAACTCCCTTGGAGTTGACAGAAAAAATTGATCCGCCAGGAACTCAACGGGTTTCGCTCCGTGATCCAGCGGCTGGAGAGTCACACGTACAAGGCATCCCCACACCTCTCCATGGGATCGCTCGTCCTTTCCTCTAGGACGGGCCGGGGAAGCGGGTCTCGAAGTCCACGACCTTGAGCCAGGTCGGCGTGATGGTGATCAACGCCATCTCATGGATCTTGCTCCGGACTTCCGCCTCCCATGACGGCATGAGCTCATCACCAACGATCCGGCGAGAGGCATCGACGTAATCCTGGGGAACGCCCTGGACGATCTCGATCGAGCACGTGCCTCGTGCCATGAAGGCTCGTGGCGGAAAGGCCGTCTCATCGACCGTGAAGGCCACCCGCGGATTGAGCCGAAGGGCTTCGACCTTGGCCCAGGTCACCGGGGACGCGAACACGAAGGCCTTTCCGTTCCACAGGTAGCTCACCGGAATCGCCCGCGGCGCTCCGTTCTTGCCGATATACGCGAGCCTCGCCGGTATGGGTGCCGCCAGCAGCGCCTTCACGGTTGGATCGGCATTCATGGTTTCCACGATCTCGTCGTAGTTCACGGGTGCTCCTTTATGGCCTGACAGCGATCAGTCCGGCCCGGAGGTCGAGAGCCAGGGTCGGCGTCGGTCATTGCCGCATCCTGGCCCCGCTCTCCGGACCAGTCCATATCTCCAGAAGCGAGACAGGATTCACGCTTCTGGAGATATGGATACGCGCATCCGCGAAAACTCATCGGTCACCGCGATTTCACGCAGGAACCGTATGGGTGGCCGGGAAATCGAAGGCGGCGAAGACGTCGCGGTCGAGGAACCCCATGATGCCGGAGAAGCGGTCGCCGTCGAGGGTCATCACGTTGATGGCGGAAAGCTCGAATGGGCCATCGGGATCGTTCTGCTGGTAGGCGGCAAAGGCAATCTGCCCGTTGGCGGTCGAGGGCACCAGTCGCCACGGTGTGGCGAAAACGCGTTCGGAGAGGAAGCGGGCCACGGCATCGCGGCCATCGAACCATGCCGGGAATGGTGGCATCCCGAAGTGCACGTCAGCGGTCAGCAGGTCGAGGATCGCATCCTGCCACTCCTGCCCGCGGTCGGCGGCGATCTCGGTGATCCGCCAGCCACGGTACCGGATGATCTCCGGGTCGCTGATGCCGGCGACAAGGATGTTCTCGGGACCGGCGCTGAGCCCGAGGTTCTCCCACTCGTCGCTCTCGACGCTCATCT
>CADCWI010000003.1 GCA_902806355.1 uncultured Thermomicrobiales bacterium
GGACCCATGGCTACAGATCAGGATCGAGCGATCGATCTCAATGGCGACACACGGCTCAACGTCGCTTCCCTGCTGCTCGAGCCAGTTGGCGGAACCCGTGACATTCGAGTGTCGCTCCCCAGGCTTGACCTGGGTGACGGACTCGTCGCCACCGATGTCGTCGCTCCGGCACGGCTGACCCGGCTCAAGGGCCAGATCCTTGCGACCGCAGAAGTGACCGGCAGCGTTCGGCTCGAATGCGTGACCTGTCTCACGGAGTACGACCAGCCCATCCGAGAATCGTTTTCGGAATCGTTTCATCAAATGGTCGACGTCCGGACCGGTTCCGGTCTGACCAAGCCGCGAGAACGGTTGTCGGCCGGAAACGACGAAGAAGAAGAGCCCGGATTCGTGATTGATGACAATCACGAGATCGACCTGGCCGAAGCGCTCCGGCAATGGATCGTGCTGTCGATTCCAATGCAGCCAAGTTGCGGGCCGGATTGTCCAGGTCCATTGCTCCGCTCCACGGAGTCCGAGCAATCCGGTGACGCCCGGTTCGCCGAGTTGGCCAGTCTGCTCGACGACGACGCAGACATGTCTAATCGCAAATAACGACATTTTCGGGCCAGTGGCGCGCTCGCTTCCGGCCCTAATCCAATCACGAGGTGATCACCATGGGAGCACTTCCCAAGCAACGCATCAGCCAGGCCCATCAGGGGACCCGTCGCCGCCATATCCACTTGACTGCCCCCCAGCTCGTGCCCTGCGCAAGTTGTCGGGCGCTCAAGCGACCGCACCACGTCTGCCCAAACTGCGGCATGTACCGCGGGCGCCAGGTAATCGAGATCGAGGATTCGCGGCGAGCATCGGAGTCCTGATCCTCCCGTTCCTCCAACAACAGGATGAGCAGGGCAACAAGGCGGGGTGGTGCGTAAGCCGCCCCGCCTCTGCGCGTTTAGGCGAGGGGCGCACTTTCCCCTGAGTGCAAACGGTCGCGAGTAGTTCCCGGCAAGGCTGCTCCCACCGGTGTCTCGGGCGAGAGCGAGTACCATTGCCAGCCGATCGATGACACAGCGCAGACTCCGCGCACCGCTCGGTTTTCTTTGGACCGGGACTCGGCTCAAAATGGCCAGGTGCTCGTCCACGGTCGCTTCGTTCCACTGGCGCGCCAAGGAAGACTGCAGATCCGGCGTTCGGACCTGGCTGAAGATCCATCGCACGTGCAGGAGAGAGGGAGCACCAATCCATGAGCGAACCACAGCATGACAAGGTGGCCGTCGTCACCGGCGGCACGCGCGGAATCGGCCTCGCGATCGCCCATCGGCTCGCCGCCGACGGCTTCGACCTCGTCATTACCTACCGGGGAGACGAGGCAGCGGCGGATGCCGCCCGGAGCGAGCTTGAAGGCTCTGGCCGCAAGATTGAGTGCCTCGCCGCCGACATCTCGACGGCGGATGGTGCGGGGGCGACGATCGAGGCCGCCATGCAGAAACTGGGCCGGATCGACGCCCTGGTCAACAATGCCGGCATCACTCGTGACATGCTTATCATGCGGATGGGCGAGACCGAATGGGATGACGTACTGACGACCAATCTGAAAGGCTCGTTCCTGACCAGCAAGGCCGCCATCCGGCCCATGCTCCGGCAACGCTCCGGGCGGATCGTGAACCTCACCTCGGTCGTCGGGCTCGTCGGGAACGCCG
>CADCWI010000004.1 GCA_902806355.1 uncultured Thermomicrobiales bacterium
GGGCGGGGCAAGGCCCCGCGCCGGCACTTAGGCATGCCCTTTGCCGTAGACGTGTCGGAAAGGGAGCGGAGTCAGCCTTGAGCCTTGCCCACATCACCAACCAGATAGCCACCTCGCGTCAGGTGGAAGAAATCATTTCGAGGATCGAGAACGACAAGCTGGCGGCCGTCGCCGATATTCCGGAATCCGCGCGGCCAGCTGTCATCGCTGGCGCGCTCGAAGCGGTCGGTCGTCCAGCGCTGATCGTCACGTCCCGGCAGGATCGAGCGGAGCAGCTCTGCGGCTCCCTGTCCGAGTATCTGCCGTCGGCCCGGTCCGCGCATCTCTGGTCCGCACCGGATGCCTTTCCCTACGAGATGTTGCCCACCGATCGCGACGCCAGCGTTCGCCGAACCCGCGAGCTGGACGCGATGAGCGACACGACCGCCGATCCCGCCATCTGGGTGGCGCCGGTTGGCGGGCTCATGCAGCGCCTCATGAGCCCGGATGAACTCAAGCAGCAGACACGGACGATCCGGGTTGGCCACAGGACAACCGTCGAGGATCTCTTCACCTGGGCGCTCACGGTGGGATACCAACCGGGACCGATAGTCCAGGAACAAGGCGTCATCGCTCGTCGCGGCGGTATCGTCGACATCTATCCTCCCGGCGAGGCCCTTCCGGTTCGCATTGATTTCTTCGGTGATGACGTCGAGAGCATCCGGCGATTCGATCCGCACACGCAGCGATCGATCGAGCGCCTGAATGCGATTCGTTTGCTGCCTCCGTTCGAGCTTCCGATCTGGCGCCTGCCGGAGATCGCCGCCGAGGTCGCCATGCTCGATCTCTCTCCATTGCGGGACGAGGTTCGCGAGGATTGGCAGCGGCGAATTCAACAGATCAACTCCGGGGTGTTTCCCGACTCGCTCGATCTCCTGTCGGGATATCTCACACCGCAGACGTCGACTCTGCTGGATTTCCTACCCGCGAACAGCGTGGTAATCATTGATCAGCCAGATGCCGTGCACCTCGCCGCGGACCAGCTTGAGCACCAAGCTGTTGAGCTGGAACGCACGTTCCGGGAGTCGGGTGAATTGCCCGCGGACGTCCCTCTTCCGTACGTCCCGTCAGAGTCCGTTCTTCATTCGCTGACCAACCGGACGATCCTTGCAATTGGCGCGAGCGACCCCGATCAGGACGATGCCATCTCTTTTGACACGGTCAGCGTCCCCCCGGTCTTCGCCGGCAACATGTTCACTCTGACCGAACGTTTGCGGGAGCAGTTGGCCGACGGATGGAAGATCAGCATCGCGACGGACCAGGTCGACCGCCTCACCGAAATTCTGGAGGAGCGCGACGTCTATCCCCGCAAGGACAAGCGGAGGCGAGACGCCACGCCCGCACCGCTTCCACCAGGCACCGTCGAGATTCGGCCATCTGACCTGACCGGTGGCTGGTCGTGGGCCACGGGCAAGCTCGCGGTGTGGACCGATCTGGAAGTGTTTGGCTTTCGCAAGCAGGTGCGGCGTTCGGGCCAACGGACGAACGTCGAGAGCCGGACATTCGCCCAGAGCCTGCAACCTGGGGAGCACGTCGTCCATATCGACCACGGCATCGCCAGGTTCTCCGGGCTGATCCGGATGGATATGCAGGGCATCGAGCGCGAGTACCTGCTGCTCGAGTACGAGCGCGGCGACAAGCTCTACGTCCCCGTGGACCAGAGCGACCGCGTCACGCGCTACAGCGGAGGTGGGCTCAATCCGTCATTGAACCGGTTGGGCAGCGGCGAGTGGGTCCGGACCAAGCGCAAGGTCCGGCGTGCCGTCCGCGAGATGGCGTTCGAGCTGATTCAGTTGTACGCCCACCGCGAGTCGGGGAAGGGATTTATGTTCCCTCCCGACTCGCGGTGGGATTATGAACTTGCGGAGTCGTTTCCCTTTGTCGAGACCCCTGACCAGGCGAAAGCGATTGCCGCCGTGCAGAGCGACATGGAGTCGTACCGCCCGATGGATCGCCTCGTCTGCGGCGATGTCGGGTTTGGGAAGACCGAAATCGCTATCCGGGCAGCCTTCAAGGCCGTCAACGCCGGCAAACAGGTGGCAGTCCTCGTACCGACCACCGTGCTCGCCTTGCAGCATTTCACGACGTTCCGGGACCGCCTGGGCGCATTCCCGGTTCGGGTCGAGATGCTGTCTCGGCTGAAGAGCCGTGCCGAGCAAGAGCAGATCCTCAAGGATCTGCGCGACGGAGCGGTAGACATCGTGATCGGGACGCACCGCCTCGTCCAGAAGGATGTGCAGTTCAAGGATCTTGGTCTTGCGGTGCTCGATGAGGAGCAACGTTTTGGAGTCCGGCAAAAGGAGTTCCTGAAGCAGCTCCGAACCGAGATCGATGTCCTCACGATGTCCGCGACACCTATCCCGCGCACACTCCATCTGTCGCTCTCCGGCATCCGCGATATCAGCATGATCGAGACAGCGCCCCAGGCGCGCTTACCGATCCGGACGTTCGTGACGGCCTTCACTGACCAATTGGCTCGCGAGGTCATCCTGCGCGAGATGGAACGGGGTGGCCAGGTTTTCGTCGTTCACAATCGCGTACATGACATCGACGTTCTCGCGGAACGGCTGCGCAAGGCCGTGCCGGAGGCGCGATTCGGCATCGGGCACGGGCAGATGGACGAGCATGTGCTTGAAGAGGTGATGCTCGGGTTCATTCGCCACGACTTCGATGTACTGATCTCGACGACGATCATCGAGTCCGGTGTCGATATTCCCAACGTCAACACCATCATCATCGACAATGCCGATACGTTGGGGTTAACGCAGCTCTATCAGCTGCGTGGCCGGGTTGGGCGAAGTAACCACCGGGCGTACGCGTATCTGCTCCACCAGCCGCACAAGCATATCCGCGGCGAAGCGCTGGAGCGGCTCGAGACCATCCAGGAAGCAACCGAGTTGGGTGCGGGTTTGCGAGTCGCGATGCGGGATCTCGAGATCCGGGGCGCCGGCAACATCCTCGGGGCGGAGCAAAGCGGACACATCGCCACCGTCGGTTACGAGCTGTACATGCGATTGCTCAGTCAGGCTGTCGATGAGGTCCGCTCGGGCCAACCGGCGCTGGAGCAAGGCCCGATCACGCTCGACCTGCCGATGACCGCTCTTATTCCGGAGGATTACGTCTCGGACACGGAGCTTCGGCTCAATCTCTACCGGCAGATCGCGGCAGTCCAGTCTCTCGAGGATGTGCGCCTCCTCGAGGACGAACTGGTCGACCGGTTCGGCGATTTCCCCGAGGAGGTCGAGCATGTGTTCGCGCTGATCCGGCTCAGGATCCGCTCCGCTGCGCTCGGGATCGACTCCGTAGTCGAGCGGGAAAGAGAAATCGTGATCCGGCCAGTGGCGACTTCAGGACTCGATCAGGACCGCCTCAATCGCACGATGGGTGGAGCGCTCAAGCTCACACCGAACTCGGTGCGCATCCGGTTGCTCGGACTCGATATGCCGTGGCGGCAGGCGCTAGACGCGGTCCTGCACGAGATCGAGCAGGCTAACCCGGAGACGATGGCGAACGCCGCCGACTGAGGATGGAGTGAGGACCGGGGGGACGCGCCGATCGATCGTCACGTTTGCCGCAACCGGGCGATGGTCGCTCCGTCGCCGCCTTCCTTTGCTCCGGCGGCCTCGTGTTGGGCGACGGCCGGGTTGTCGCGTAGGAGTTCCCGCACCACCTGACGCAACGCTCCGGTTCCCTTGCCATGGATGATCCGGACCCAGGGCAAGCCCATCAGGTACGCATCCTGGATGTAGCTTTCGAGGACCGGAGCGATCTCATCAACCCGATGCCCGCGGATGTCGATCTCGATCGGCACGGTCTCCGCGACCGCCTCACGCACGAACCTCGCCGATCCGGGTTCGTCCCGCTTGGCACGACCCAGTCGCTCAAGGTTGCGAAGCGGCTGCCGGAGCTTGAGCGAGCCCAGCTGCACGTCGGCTTCATCGCCATCAATTGCGATCACTTCACCTTCCTGATCCAGCGCGACCAGCCTGACCCGGTCTCCCGACCGGATTCCGCGTGGAACCTGCGGCGCCGGAGCGGGTTTCGCCCGCTTGCGTTGGACGTGCTTCAACTGCTGCTCAGCGTCGCGGATCTTCTCGGCCTGCTCGACCACGCTTGCCCTCGGAACGCTCGCGAGCGACCGGACACGTCCGAGTTCCTGGATCGCCGCCCTCGCCTCCTCAAGCTCGGCCTGAACTTCGGCGATGGCCTCTTCGCGCGCCTGCTGGCGCAAGTCCTCCGCGTCCCGAATGCTCTGCGCCGCCCGTCGCCGGAGAAGCCGTGCTTCCTCCTGTGCCTGGCGTGCCGCGTCCAGCTGAACGGTGATCTCGTCCCGCCGCTCGCGGATGTCGTCGATCAGCTGCTCGGTGCGGCCGTCCCCCGGGTCGAGCATTGTCTGCGCTTCATCAACGATCTCGACCGGCATTCCGAGCCGCCGGGCGATCGAGAGCGCGTTCGACCTCCCCGGTACTCCAACCATCAGCCGGTAGGTCGGCGACAACGTCTGCACATCGAACTCGACACTCGCGTTCTCCACGCCCGGCGTGCCATACGCGTACGCCTTGACCTCGGAGTAGTGCGTCGTCGCGACGACCATCGCCCGGCGCCGCAGCAGTGAGCTGATAAGCGCTCGGGCGAGCGCGGACCCTTCCTGCGGATCGGTTCCGGCACCGACTTCGTCCAGCAGCACGAGACTGTCGGATCGCACCGTACGCAGCATCCGGATGATGTTCCTCATATGCGACGAAAAGGTGGAAAGGCTCTGCTCGATGCTCTGCTCGTCACCAATATCGACATAGATATCACTGAACACACTGATGACGGACGTGTCGTCAGCGGGGATGTAAAGCCCTGACTGGGCCATCAGGGTTAGGAGCCCGATCGTCTTCAGGGCGACAGTCTTGCCACCGGTGTTCGGGCCAGTGATCAGCAGAACGCGGAACTCCCGGCCCAGCTCGACCGTCAGCGGCACCACGGAATGCGGGTCAAGTAGAGGGTGCCTGGCCGCATCGAGCCGAATCAGATGCGTCGGATGGCTCGCGTCGTCGCGTCGCCCTTGTCGCGACCCGTCGGGTTCGTGCAACCGTGGTCGCGTCGCCTGCATCGCGACCGCCAACCTCGCCTTTGCAATCGCAAGGTCGATCGACGCAATTGCTTCGATCATCCGCCGTAACGCGTCCGCGTGACCACCGACCTTCTGGCTCAAGTCGTCGAGAATGCGCTCGATCTCCCGCTCTTCGGCCAGTTGGTGCTCCCGCCACCGATTGTTTAGCTCAACAACGTCGAAGGGCTCGATGAAGAGCGTGTGGCCGCTTGCGGAGGTGTCGTGAACGATTCCCCGGATCAATCCGCGGGCTTCGGCTTTGACGGGCACGACGTACCGACCGTCACGAATCGTGATGATGTTCTCCTGGAGCGCCGAGCCGAATCGTCCCCCTGAAACAAAGCTGTTCAACCGGTCCATGAGCCGGCTGTGCGCGACACGTACCGCCCGCCGAACCTGCGAAAGCTCCGGACTGGCGGCATCGAGGACGTCACCCCGCGGCCCAATTGAACGGTTGAGGTCCGTTTCGAGTGGCGAGAAGTTCTCGATCGCCTCCGCGAACTCCAGCAAGTGGGGGTAACGGTCCGCCGCATCGGGCAGCCGCAGGAAAAGGCGGCGGAGCTCCCGTCCGGCTCGGAGCGTGTCCATCACCGTCAGCAACTCTGGGGGGACCAACCGCCCACCCTTTTCCGCCTTCTCGAGCTGGTCCCGAATATCCCGGGCTCCACCGACAGACATCTCGGGGAACTGCACCAGAAGGTCGGACGCTTCGGCCGTCACATCGAGCCGACCACGGACGATCTTCCTGTCAGCACTCGGCGTGAGCTCGAGCGCGCGGACGGCGGCAACACTGTATTGGCAATGCGTGGAGAGCCGGCGAGCGATCTCGCCGAACTCAAGTTTCTGCAAGGCTTCGAGATTCATACCGGCAAACAATCCGTTTCAGTTTCACGATACATCGCGTAGGATGACAGCGTACTTTGCATCCGTCACGAGCGAATCTCAGCCCTATGACCGGTTGACACGAACAAGTGTTCGCACGTATACTCGCTTTAGCAATGATACCCGGACTTCCGCGGTCGCTGGGGATGTCAACGTAAAGAAGAAGAGGACGTCGATGAAAGATCTCTCGCCTCGCCAGACAGCCATTCTCGATTTCATCAGCTCCTTTCTGGACACCAATGATTACCCTCCGACGATCCGCGACATCCAGCGGGAGTTGAGCATCTCGTCGACGAGTGTTGTCGATTACAACCTCAAGGTGCTGGAGGAGCGGGACTACATCCGACGGAACCGGAATATCTCCCGCGGTATCGAGTTGGTCGGGCGAGTGCCTGGGCGCACCAATGTCGTCGCGATCCCGGTGATCGGCCAGATTGCGGCAGGTCTTCCCATACCAGTTCCTACCGATCTCGAGGGCAGTGATGTCGCCGATGTCATCGAGCTTAGCCCGGACTTCGTTCCCAACGGCGGTCAGAGTCTGTTCGCCCTGCGCGTTCGCGGGCACTCGATGATCGATGCCCTCATCAACGACGGTGACGTCGTGATTCTCAAGGCACAAGAGACGTGCGAAAACGGCGATACTGTCGCTGTCTGGCTTGAGGACGAGAAGGAAACGACGCTCAAGCGGTTCTATCTCGAAGGCAGCCAGGTCAGGCTGCAACCCGCCAACATGACCATGGATCCAATCTTCACCCGGTCCGACAACGTCCGTATCCAGGGCAAGCTTGTCAGCGTCGTCCGCTCAATAGACTAGACTGAGGATCGATCGGGCAGCAAACGCTAGCCCCGATCGATCCTCAGTCCTCGGTCACTTGAGAACAGGACCATCCTGTGTTCGTGTCGTTCCTCTCCGGACTCGGTCTCGCGTGCTCCTCCGGCCTCAATGCGTATCTTCCCCTGCTCATCCTGGCACTCGCCGACCGCTTCACAACCATCATCGAGCTGCGGCAACCCTTCGACGCCCTCTCGTCCCCATGGACGATTCTCGCTCTCCTCCTCGTTCTCCCGATCGAGCTGATTTTCGACAAGATTCCACGGCTCGACACGTTGAGTGATCGGTTGCATACGGTCATCCGGCTCCCCGCCGGAGCGATCGTCATGATGGCAACCATGGGCCAGGACGGCGAATTTCCTCTGTTGATCGCTGCACTTCTCGGCACCGTCGCGTCCGGAGCAGTGCACTTCCATAAGCTCAGGTCCCGTCCTGCAATAACCCGGGCTACAGCTGGAATCGGCAATCCGTTGGTGAGCATGATCGAAGACTTCTGCGTCATCATCGTCTCGGTCACGGCTTGCCTGGTGCCCTACGGCGTATTGCTGGCGCTCCCGATCACAGGGCTTGGCATATGGAAAGCCTACGGTCGGTTGCGTTCGGGGCCGGTGCGGATCGGTCCTTTGGTGTTGCCCCAATCGCGTCCCTAGAGTTGCGTCTATACGACTCAATGTTTATACTGTGCAAAGCATAAGTGTCAGGAGGTAAGTGTGCCCAACGTGCAATTCAAGGACTATTACGATGTACTCGGGGTCGAACGCGGCGCCACGGAGCAGGAGCTTCGTGCGGCGTTCCGAAAGCGTGCCCGTGAGCTGCATCCGGATGTCAACCGGGATGATCCTCAGGCGGCCGAGAAGTTCAAGGATCTCAACGAAGCGCACGAGGTGCTTTCCTCCCCTGACAAGCGGGCGATGTATGACCGGTTCGGCAACGACTGGCAGCGGTACAAGGATGCCGGAGTGTCGCCGTCCGACAGTCAGTACACCCGCCGTGCCGCGACCAACGAAGACTTCGAATCCTGGTTCACCGGTGAGCACGGCGAATATACCTTCGAGTCATCGACCTCCCAGAATGCCCGTTTCTCCGACTTCTTCAACCTGCTGTTCGGCAATCAGGGAAACCAAGGGGAACGCACCCGTATTCGGTCGAGTCGGCCTCGACGTGGGGCGGACAGTGAGCTGGCAACCTCGGTAACGCTCGACGAGGCATTCCGCGGAACGTCTCGACAGGTAACGATCAAGGCACCGGAAGCATGCCCGATCTGCGACGGGACGGGCACTGCCCGTGGCGCAACGTGCCCCAGGTGCGATGGGCGCGGCATGGTCGACCGGCAACGGCAACTCGAAGTCCGCATCCCCGCCGGCGTGCGCACGGGTTCCCGGATTCGGATCGCTGGACAAGGCGCGCAGGGTTTGAACGGGGGGCCTTCCGGGGATGTCTATCTTGTTATCCAGGTGCAGCCGGATCCGCGCTTCGAGCGAAAGGGCGACGACCTGTTGGCTGAAACGCACGTACCCCTCTATACCGCAATCCTTGGCGGTGAGGTCGTAGTGGACACCATGTCGGGCCCGATCGCTCTGACAATACCGCCAGGAACGCAGCAGGGTCGGGTCTTTCGCCTGAGGAGCAAGGGAATGCCGGTCCTCGGGTCTAGGACGGATGCTCGTGGTGACCTGCGGCTCCGTGTGACCGTTGACATCCCCACCGACCTTACGCCAGAGGAGCGAGACGCGTTCGAGCGTCTTCGGAGCAACCGAGAGTCATAGCGTTTCGCACGAATCCGTGCGATCTGCGACAATCTCCACGAAGAACAGGTGATCGGCCGGGGGTATCCCGGCCGTTCCTGTGTCTTCCCAGTCAGCACCTAAGCCCTCCATGGGCATGAGTGGGAAAGACAGCAGATGCCAGCGACAATCATCATTGGCGGCCAGTGGGGCGATGAAGGCAAGGGAAAGCTGACCGACGCGTTGGCGGGCCATGCAACGATGGTGGTCCGCGCCAACGGCGGAAGCAACGCCGGCCATACTGTTGAAACAGACAAGGGAACATTCAAGTTCCGGCTCATCCCCTCCGGGATTCTCAACGAGGACTGCACGTGTGTCCTCGGCGCCGGCGTCGTCATCGATCTTGAAACGCTCGTCGGTGAGCTGGCTGGTCTCAACGAACGCGGCATCGACACCAGCGGCATGCTGATCTCCGAACGCGCGCACATCGTTCTCCCCTATCACCAGAAGCTGGATGTCCTCGAGGAGCGCCGGCGAGAGTTGGACGTGATCGGCACGACGCTGAACGGGAACGGCCCGGCCTATGCCGACAAGGCCTCCCGGCACGGCATACGGATCTGTGATCTCAAGCGTCCCGATATTCTCCGGCGAAAGCTCGCCATCGAGGTGGATTCGAAAAACCAGCATCTTGTTGGAGTCTTCGGCGACTCGCCGATCGAATTCGAATCCCTCTATCGAAATCTTCTGGAGTGGGGAGCGATCATTGCCCCGATGGTCGTGCCAGCAGAAGTGCTCGTCCAGGATGCTCTCGCTCGTGACGAGCGCGTCATCGTCGAATGCGCCCAGGGCGCGATGCTGGATATTGACTACGGGACCTATCCGTACGTCACATCCTCCTCGCCGACCGCCGCCGGAGCCTGCCAGGGTGCTGGTGTCGCCCCATCCCAGGTGGATGACGTCATCGGTGTTTACAAGGCGTACAGCACCCGTGTTGGTGGCGGTCCGATGCCGGCCGAGCTCACCGACGACACGGGCGAGCAGATCCGGCAGCGCGGTAAGGAGTGGGGTGTCAACACCGGCCGCCCTCGGCGCACGGGCTGGTTCGATGCCGTCGCCGCTCGCCAGTCCAGCAGACTCAATGGCGTTGGCTCGATCGCGCTGACGCTGGTCGATGTCCTGGACGTCTTCGAGGAAGTTCGGATCTGTACCAGCTACGAGTTGAATGGGCAATCGCTGACATACATACCAGCGCTTCTCGAAGATCTGGAGGATGCGAAACCTCGATGGCATCGGATGTTGGGATGGCAATCCGATACCACCCGTGCACGCACGTTCGATGAATTGCCTGGCGCATTGGTGAGGTACATCGATCAAATCGCCGCGCTTCTCGGCGCACCCGTCCGGTACGTTGGCGTTGGCCCGTCTCGCGAGCAACTGATCCACCGGGCTCTTGGCTGAAGCAAAGGGCGAGTCCTACGAGGCGGCGGCCCGCTCGCGTTTGGGTTCACGCTCCATGAGCGTCTGGATCGCCGCGACTGGAGACTTGCCTTCGAACAAAACCTCGTACATCTGGTCAACGATCGGCAGTTCGACATCGAGTTCCCGCCCAAGCTGGTGCGCGGCCTCGGTCGTCGGGACCCCTTCCGCGACTTCCCTCATCGTTTCCAAAATGTCCGGGAGTGCTTTCCCACTCGCCAGGGCCTGCCCGACGCGGTGGTTGCGCGACAGGGGGCTCGCGCAGGTCGCGATCACGTCGCCGATTCCGGTCAAACCGGCGAACGTCAACGGATCTGCCCCGCACGCCACTCCGAGCCGAGCGATCTCGGCAATGCCCCTGGTCAGGAATGCCGCCTTGGCATTGTCTCCGGCCGCCATCCCGTCGCCGATGCCTGCCCCGATCGCGATTACGTTCTTGAGTGCGCCTCCCATCTCGGCGCCGATCACGTCATGGGACTCATAGACCCGGAACGCCGAGGACGTCAGGGCATACTGAACGGCCGTGGCGACTTCGATCACCTCAGCGGCGATTACCGTGGTCGTCGGCTTTCCGAGTGCCACTTCCGAAGCCAGATTCGGGCCGGACAGTGCGCACAGCGAGCCTGTGTGATCGTCTCCGAGAACGTCGGCGAGCACCTGTGTGGGACGTCGCAATGTCCCGCGCTCCAGGCCCTTCGCCGCGCTCACGACGGGTTTGCCCCCTACCTGGGCCGCGAACGGCCGCATCGCTTCCAGCAGCGATTGCGTGGGCACAGCGACGATCACCGCGTCCGATGCCTCCATTGCCGCGACGGAATCGCAGCTCACCTCGATCGCTGCCGGAACGGTGATTCCGGGCAGTGATGTAGGATGCGTGCGGTGCGCCAGGAGATACGAGGCCAGCGCGGGATTGCGGGCGAGAAGCGTTACCCTGCGGCCGGCCCTGTGGGAAACAAGCGCGAGGGTCGTCCCCCAGGCGCCGGCGCCGAGGATTGCGATCTGTTCGATCCGCCCACTCGCTGCGGGATTCTTGCTTTCGTGGTGCGTTGACACGGCTCCGCTCCGCTCCGTAGACTCGGGACTGTCCGAACCTGTTGCCAGGTCCCGTTCATCCACCTGTTCGTTTCCGCCGCCTGGGCAATCTCCCGCTCACTGGATAATGCCATGACGTTCAACCTGCCGCTTGATTCCCCAGCGATCCGGAAGATCATCCCGCACCGCTACCCGTTTCTGCTGATTGATACGATCGTGGAGTTGGATCCGGGCGAACGGGCGGTCGGGATCAAGAACGTGACAGCCAACGAGCCGTTCTTTCAGGGCCACTTCCCTGACTACCCGGTGATGCCCGGCGTCCTGATCGTCGAGGCGATCGCACAGGTCGGCGCGGTAGCGATGTTGAGTCACCCCGATCATGAAGGCCAGCTCGCACTGTTCGCGGGCATCGAGAAGGTGCGCTTCAAGCGACAGGTCAAACCGGGTGACACACTTCGCCTGGAGGTTGAGCTGGGACAGATCAGGAGGAACATCGGCTCCGGGAATGGCACGGCGACGGTAAACGGGGATGTTGCCTGCCGGGGTGACTTCATGTTCGCGCTGGTTCCCAGCGCGACGACAACCTGACCGATGCCCGGATGACCTCCATTCTTCCGGTGATCGGCATTGATGGCAGCCGGCTCAGCTGTCAGCAAAGCACCGGCACTGAGAACTACTCGCGCGAGATAGTCAAGCATCTGCTCCAGCTCGACGTTCCGCTCCGATGGCGGCTCTACCTGAACGAGACCACGTCGTCCCGGACGACTCGTGATTGGACAACCCGAGTAGAAACTCGGCCGATCCCGGCTCCCAGGTTGTGGACACATGGTCGGCTCTCGCTCGAGACGGTTCGCCGACGGCCGGACTCGCTTTTCGTGCCATCCCATGTCGTGCCGATCATCCATCCCCGATCCGTCGTGACCATCCACGACCTTGGCTACCTCCGGTACCCTGAAATGCATCCGAACGGTCAACGCCGCATGCTGGATCTGTCCACTCGCTGGAGCGCGCACGCCGCCCGTCACATCATCGTCCCGTCCGGCACGACCAAATCCGACCTGGTCGAGGCA
>CADCWI010000005.1 GCA_902806355.1 uncultured Thermomicrobiales bacterium
ACGAACGATCATTTCGACCTTCTCGCCGCTCAGCATCCCGGTACACCGTTTCGTGCGAACTCGCCCGCCCTGTAGACCATGAGTAGCGTCTTCAGGCCCGCACTATTGGGTTGTGACGTGTCATTTGTCATTCCGTAGCGCATCACATGGGCCGCCTCCACTCACGAGCAATCAGGAAGTGATTGCCTGTGAGGGATTTCCCGGCCGAAACGCACCGGTCGAGGGCCGGTCAACCGTTCTGCAAGCCGCTTTATAAAACGAGCCAGCCGCCCAGGATGCATGTCACCCTGGGCAACTGGCTCGTTTGAACGTCGCAGGGAACCCGGTGGAGCTACAGCTCGGTTACGACCGGCAGGATCAATGGCCGGGTACGTGATCGCCGGTACAATGCGCGCCCTACCGTCTCCTTGGTCCGCTGCACGATGTATCCATACTGCGGAGCACCCTTCTTTTTGCGCTCCAGGGTCCGCTGAAGCTCGCGCTCCGCCTCATGCAGGGCTCCATTGCTCAGCTCCGGCGCGAGATCCTTGCCAACAAGTTCAGGTCCCGCGATCAGCTCGCCGGACTGCCGATCGATCACGATTGTGACGACGACGAACCCGTCCGTCGTCAGGTTCTCGCGGGTGCGGAGCACCGCTTGTGTCCCGTCCCGGTCCCCGAGGCGGTCGACGAGAACGTTGCCCGCCTTGATCCGCCCGGTCTGCCGAGCCGTGTCCCTGGTGAACTCGATCACGCCACCGATCTCCGGCAGCAGCACATCCTCCCGCCGAATGCCGGTTTTCACGCAGAGCTCGCGGTAGAGCATCATGTGGCGGTACTCGCCGTGAATCGGCGCCACGAACTTCGGGCGCAGCAGGCGCACCATCTTCTGGAGCTCGTCTCGAGCGGCATGCCCGGAGACATGCACGCCTCGATCGATCCCGCTGTAGACCACTTCGCATCCTCGGCGGAAGAGGTTGTCGATGGTGTGCGATACGGTGTCCTCATTGCCCGGGATCGGTGTAGCTGAGACGAAGATCACATCGCCCCTGGAAACGCGGATCTTGGGATGCTCACCGGCAGCGATCCGGGCAAGTGCGGCGGCGGCTTCGCCCTGGCTGCCAGTACTGACGATGATTCGCTTTTCCTTTGGCTGCCGCAACAGGTCATCCAGCGGAATCAGAAGCCCTTCCGGCGGATCGAGATAGCCGAGGTCAAGCGCGACCCGGGCGTTCTGTTCCATGCTCCGCCCGGCGACCGCAACCTTGCGCCCGTTCTTGGTGGCTGCTTCCAGCGCCATGTAGATTCGGCTTACGTTGGAGGCGAACGTGGCGATGACGACCTGGCCTTTCGCCTCCGCGATCACCTCGTTCATCTTGTTCTGAACGACCAGCTCGGATGGTGTGCTGCCTTCAGTCTCGACCCGGGTCGTATCGGAAAATAGGGCGAGCACCCCACGATCGCCGATCCGCTTGAGTTGGGCCTCATCGGTTGGCTTGCCCATCACCGGCGTCGGGTCGAACTTGAAGTCCCCGGTATCGACGATGGTGCCGATCGGCGTATGGATCGCGATTGCGCAAGCGTCAGGGATGGTATGGGTGACCCGGATGAACTCGGCGGTGATTCCCCCAAGCTGAACCTTGTCGCCACCGTTGACCACGCGGAGATCAACCCTGTCTTCCAGCCGGGCTTCGAGCAACTTGCGCTCGATGAAGCCCAATGCGAGTGGCGTACCGTAGATTGGAATCGGCGTCTTGCTCTTGAGCTGGGGAATGATGTACGGCAGCCCACCGATGTGATCTTCATGGCCGTGTGTGATCAGGATGCCGCGGAAGTTGTTCATCCGCTCGGCAACGAAGGTGACGTCCGGGATGATCAGATCGATACCACGCTGGTTCTCTTCCGGGAATTTCCCGCCGCAATCCAGCATGATCACGTCTCGACCGCACTCGATGGCCGTCAGGTTCTTGCCGATCTCACCGACCCCACCAAGGGGAATCACTCGAACGCGGTCCGTGCCGATCGGTTCGGCCGAGATCAGTCCCTGACCGTCCCCGGAGGAAAGAGCCACCCGATGCTCATTGCCGCTGACGTTTCCGCTGCTGCGTCCCTGCCTGCCGGATCGCTGATGCGGTTGCCGGCTCGGCTCAACCCGATCCGGAGCCTGTTCGTCCCGCCGTGGTCGTCTCAGCGGCCGTCGCGAGCGTTGCTGCGCACTGCCGTCCTGGAGACGCTGGCCACTGTCACGTTGCGGCGGTCGTTGGCCGGACTGTTGCCCCTGGGGTGTGCCACCGCGCGGCGGCTGCCCCGCTCCTCCTGCTCGATCACCACCCTGCTGATTGGGACGGCGGCCTCCCCCCGACTGACCCTGGCGTTGCCCTTGCCCCTGCTGACGCTGAACGTTTGGTTGGCGCTGCTCGTTGCGCTGCTCGTTGCGCTGCTGGGTCGTGGCGTTCGCATCTTGGGAACCACCCCCAGTGGACGGTTGTCGCCTGCGCTGCTGTTGCTGTCGACCGCCCTGCCCCTGCGGCTGAGCGCTCGAGTCGCCGCCAGAATTTCGCTGACCTGGCTGCGAGCCCGCATCCCGTCGAGGCGAGCGTTCCTGGCGTTGCCGGCCGGGCTGATCCGGGGACGACTGCTGGACAGGCTGCTGTTCGCCACCCTGATGCTCGGCGCGCTGTTGCCCCGTGGTTTCGGTGCGCTGCCCGGATGCCGGTCGTCTTCGCCGGCGGCGTCGGCGGTTGCTGGATGATTGCTGCTCGGTGTTGTTATCGACCGGTCCCTGAACCGGGCCGGATCGGCTTGTGTCCCTGTCGTCCAAAAAAGTTCTCCTCATGCCAAAGCCGGGCTCCGTCCAGGCGACGTGCGAGACTGTCCTGGATCCCATTGGGTGCCATGTCGATAGCTCCGCGGCTTCGGCGATCTGATTGTTCGATACCAATGCATTGATTCACGGCCGTTTGACCGAATCAGTGCCCGACTCCTGTGTCTCTTTCCGAAAGGTTGGCGGCACGTTTATGTCATGATGACCGTTCGTCCGGTTGCCGTAGGAGGCACCGTGACCCGGAGGCAGTATCACCAGGAGTGACACGATCCCGGAAGCCGCCCGGATGATCCTGGAACACCTACTGGTCCTCACCTTCGACCCGGGATCCTGGTTCCCGACGGTGACGCCGAACATCTCCGAAAAGACTATCCGGACGCGTGTGCGGCGCCACCGCGGGTTCGACATGCACAATCGCCTGCGCGTATCGACCTGCGACTGACTGAACGCTCTTCTCAACATTTGTTGCAACGTCATGGGCCTGGTCCACTCGCAAAAGCGGATCGACCGTGATATCGACCTCGACAAGCATCCGGCCACCCATGGAGCGGGCACGAAGCTTGTGCGCGGTCTTGACCCCGCGGGTGTCAAGGATCGCTTCCATCAACACCCGAGGGTTCGTGTTCGTGGCATCCGTCAGGACAAGGGAAGCGTCCCGAAGAATGGTCCACGCCGTCCATACGATGATGCTGGCAATGGCAAGCGACACGAGAGCATCCGCGCGTCCGAATCCGGCACGAACTCCCAGCAATCCGACCACGACTCCGAGTGAGACGGCCACATCGCTAAGCGTGTGCTTTGCATCGGCCACGAGGAAGTCACTGGTGAGTTCCCGGCCCTTGCGTCCTTCCCAGATCGTGACCGCGAGATTGATGGAGATCGTGCCGGCGAGCACTGCAAACGATCCGGAGTCGACGCGCGGCGCATTTCCGGCGATCAACCGCCCGACCGCACCCTGGACGATCTCGATCACACTGACCGCCATCATCATCGCGATGACGAGTGATGCCAGGGTTTCGTAGCGATCGTGCCCGTAATGGTGCTCTTCATCAGGAGGACGAGCCGCGACTGCGATACTCACCAGCCCGATCACGTTGGACATGCCATCAAGGAGCGATTGAGCGCCGTCAGCACTCATCGCCACCGACCCTGTCCACAAACCATATCCGAGCTTGGCAATTGCAACGACAACATTGAGACCGAGAACGATCAGCAGGACCCGGCGGATTTCCCTGGTGCGCTCGACCCGGACTGGTTCGTGGGCCACAGCGGTGGAGTGGGTCGCATCATGCTCACGCATGGGCCCGGTCTCGGGTATCTGCCTGCTCACGGCTCACGTGCCGTCTTTCCCTTGTGACAAGTGTAGCAGGTACGTGGGGTTGGTCTCCTGATTCGATCACGGGGATGGACGCGCCACCTCAGTTCAGGAACGCAATGAGAGCGAGAAAGCCAAGCCCGATGACGATCAGCACGAGCGTCACCGCGATGCACCCAAGCGCGATCGCGCTTCCCGTTCCCACCGTGTCGTCCGGATCCTGCACAGGCGGGATCACCACATCATCGTCGGCTGCAGCTGGATCTGGTGAATTGCCACCGTCCGCGGATGACCTCGAGCCGACGGGAGTTTGGGAATCGTCCGGCGGGATGCTGCCAGGTTCGGTCAATCGGGTGTCCTTCGGCGATCGTCACCGTGTGGCTCAGCCTGGTCTCCAGGTACCAGCAGAGCACGCACGGCGTTCCGGTGAATGCTCGCACATCTGGTCATTGTAGGCGCAGACCGCATGTCATTCAGGCTCGAAGTGCACGCTCACCTTCTTGGGAGCCGTAGGCGCGGACCCCACTCGACCGAAAGGAAGGCCAAGCACCCCACTTCTCCCATCTGCGAACCGCGCATAAAGTGACTGTCGCCATGCGGAAACGTCGCCTTGTCAAATGAGTCCAGGACACCGATCCTGAGTTCGTTTTATCCCCCAGCCGCTGTGTTCCTGACAGCGCTCGAGGCGCGCCGTCGTTCCTTCCGCCGACTCGTCCCCGAGTCATTCTTCGGGGATCCCCGCCGTGTCCGTGTGAGAACCGTGCCTGTCTCAGGGTGATCCTGATAATCGCGAAACGAGCCGGGGAAATCGCGGACGACGCCCCTATTCACTTCAACGATCCTGGTGCACACGCGGTCGAGGAAGTACCGGTCGTGCGAGATGGCGATCAACGACCCGCCGAATCCCAGTAACGCCTCCTCCAGCGCTTCGACAGAGGCAATATCCAGGTTATTGGTTGGCTCATCGAGAAGCAGGAAGTTCGCCCCTTCGAGAATCAGCGCTACCAGCTGGAGCCGGCTGCGCTCACCACCACTCAATGCCGAAACCGGACGCATCGCGTCGTCGCGGTCGAACAGGAACTCGACCAGGACGGAGAGCGCCTGCTGCTCGTTGAGTGGCTTGGCCCGGCGAACGAGATCGAGCGGCGTGCGAGTCAAGTCAAGTGTTTCGTTCTCCTGGGAGAAATACCCGATCTTGAGCGATGTACCCGTCCGCACTCGGCCGCTGTCTGGCTCTTCATGTCCCTGGACCATTCGGAATAGCGTGGTCTTCCCCGCCCCGTTCGGTCCAACCAGTCCCACCCGTTCACCATGGCGGACGAGCAGGTCGAACGGCTCGAACACGACATTCTCACCGTAGGCTTTTCCCACATTGTCCGCTTCGAGGACGATCGTACTCCCCCGCTCAGCGTTGAACTCAAGGGCGATCCCGCGCCGGCTGAGGACAGGTGGGGCGGCAGCATCGAGTCGGGCTCGCTCTTCAGCCATCTTTCGCCGCTGGTTCTCGGCTCGCGATGCGAACTTCGGGTTCTGGCGTGCCCACTGCGTGAGCTGCTCCGCGCTCGCCTTCAGCTTCCGGAACTCACGTTCCCGCAGCTCGCGAAGTTCCGACTCGCGTTCGAGCCTGCGTTGCTTCTGCTCCTTGAAGGCGCTGTAGTTCCCCGGGTACGCCGCGATCCTGGTGTCCTCGATCTCGAAAATCGTATTGGCGACCCGATCGATCATGTACCGGTCATGGGTGATCAGGCCGACCGCGCCCTGGTACCGCTCCAGGTAGTGTTCCAGCCACATCTTCGCCCGGGTATCGAGGTGATTGTCCGGCTCGTCGAGCAGCAACACATCCGGTTCGCTGGCAAGCAGGGCGGCGATCGCGACCATCTTGTTCTCGCCGCCGCTCAGCTGGCTGACCGGCTGATCCCAGAGCATCTCCGGCAGGCCCAGACCCGCAAGCAACACCTCTGATAATGCCTCCGGTGCCTCACCACTATTCGATTCGAGGCGGCTCAGCGCGTGATTGTAGGCATCCAGCACATCCGCCATCTCCACGTCATCGAGCGGCTGGGCCAGCCGGGCTTCGAGTTCGGCAAGTGTCTGCTCGATCGCGTCCGGATGGTTTGCAGTTCCCCGGACGATATCACGAGGCGTCGTGGCGGCGAGCCTCGTGACCTCCTGCTCCAGATACCCTGTCCGCAGGCCTCGCCGGTGGATGACGTTCCCCTTGACCGGGTCGAGCGACTTGGACAGCAGACGAAAGAGCGTGCTTTTGCCGCTCCCGTTCTCGCCGACGACGGCAATCCGATCACCTTCCCGGATCTCGAACGTGAGATCGGTGAACACGTCGTTGCCGCCATGCGCGAACGCAAGGTGGGACGCCTGGATCAGCAAGGTCATCGCGGAATGTGGCCTTTACGCTTGGGTCCATCGCCGACAGGCACGATGGCTTTCAGTGCGGGCGAGTGAGAGCTCGGCCAATCCGGATGCTGCTCGTGGTGGCAACCCTGCGTGATTACATGAGGCAACCCGTCCATCGCAGGGGCGGACCTCGTAGACAATGGCTGCGCAACTGCCTGTTGACGGATGCGGGCCGTTCGTGTCCGCCCAACGCAGGTGATCGCACAGGGTTGCTTTTGCCGGATCGCTTCCACGGATGTCGCTACTGCGAGACCGGAACTCCCGTGGCAGCGATCGCCTGTTCCAGCTCCTCGACCGGCCGCGACCGATCTTCCCAGCGCTCGTCCGGATCAGGCGAAGGGATCGACTCCAGCAGCAAACGCGTATACGCCTCCCTGGGATGATTCATCACATCGACGGACGAACCCGTCTCCACGGTCCGGCCCCGCTGCATGACCATGATGTCGCCGCCGAGATAGTAGGCGGCGGAGAGATCATGCGTGATGAACACGGTCGAGATCCCGAGCCGCTCCTTGAAATCGAGCAAAATGTTCATGATTACCGCTCGAACCGCCACATCCAGCATCGAGATCGCCTCATCGGCGACGATCACCTTGGGCTTGAGCAGATACGCCCGCGCCAGCATCACGCGCTGACGCTCGCCGCCACTCAGTTGGTGCGGATGCCGACCGAGGACATCGGGCGGTCGCAGGTTGACCGCCTTGAGCGCGTCTTCGATGAGTTCCTGCTTCTCGGCCTTGTTTTTCGCAAGGTCGAACTTCTTGATCGTCAGGTCGAACACGCGGTTGATCCGGTAGAACGGGTTGTAGATGCCGTACGGATCCTGGAATACCGCCTGGACCTCTCGCCGGAACGCAATCATCTCCTTGTGATTGAGCGAGTAGATGTCCTTGCCGCGCCAACGGGCAGTACCGTGCGTCGGTGGCTGGAGTCCGAGCAGGGTGCGTGCGGCGGTTGTCTTGCCGGACCCGCTTTCCCCGACAATGCTGACGAGCCGTGGCGGAGCTTCCGGCAGGGCCAGGGTGACTTCCTGATTCGCGATCGTCCGATCGTGCCCGTTTCCGAAGATGGTGGTACAACGATCGAGTTCCAGTAGCGGGACTCCCGAACCGGTGTCGCTCATGATCGATCTCCATCAGGCATCGATTCCGGATACAGGTGACAGGCCACGACGCGGCCCTCGCGCACCTCCACCGGACCATGCAGGCCCTTCCGCTCACCCGTGGCGAGGTGGGCCAGCACCGGCGGGATGGTCGGGCACGGCTCGAACGCATGCGGGCAGCGGTTATGGAAGCGACAGCCGGTTGGCCACGCCAGTGGGCTGGGCGTCGAGCCGCTGATGCCCTCGATGCGCTCCCTCTTTCCGCCGATCGAAGGAATCGCCTTCATCAGGCCATCGGCATAGGGATGGAGCGGCGTCTTCAGCACCGAGCGGATATCGCCCGCCTCGACGATCTGGCCCGCGTACATGATCCCGATCCGGTCCGCGAGCTGCGCGTGCACCGGCAAGTCATGGCTGACAATCATCAGCGCGATCTTCAGCTCGTCCCGGAGGACAATGAGTGCTTCAAGGATCTTGCGCTGGACATTGACATCGAGCGCGGTGGTGGGCTCGTCTGCCACGATCAGCTCCGGGTCCATCGCAATCGCGATCGCGATGATCACCCGCTGCTTCATGCCACCGCTCAACTCGTGAGGGTACATTTTGGCGACCCGCGTTTCGAGCCCGACCCGTTCGAGAAGCTCCGGAATCCGGGCCTTCGCCTTTCGTGGGGAAACTCCGTGATCGATCATGCCGTCGACGAGCTGCTTCTCGATCCGGAGCACCGGGTTCAGGGAGTTCATTGACCCCTGCGGCACATACGAGATGTGCTCCCCCCGGAACCGGCGCATCTCCTTGGGACCGAGCTTCATCAAGTCGATCTGCTGCTTGCCATCGGGCGAGAACAGCACACTCCCGCTGGTTATCCGGTTCGGGAACCGGATGATCTGCAGGATCGCTTCGACCAGCGTCGTCTTGCCGGATCCCGACTCGCCCGCAACGCCGAAGATCTCCTGGTGATGAATGTCGAACGTGGCCCCGTCGACGACTCTCGCGATTCCCCTAGGCGTCTGGAAATGGACGTTGAGCTGGTTGACGGAGAGCAACGGCGCCCGGTTCGTCTCCGCGATGTCCCGCGACAGGTGTGATGGCGCGGCTTCGACGATTCGTACGTCAGCGGTGGATTGCATGGTTGCCCCTCCCATATGCCGGGCTAGCCGGGCAGGTTAAGCCTGGCTCTGGAGTCGTGGATTGAAGAACTCCTCCATGCCCTGGCTGATCAGCGCGAGTCCCAGGAACAGGAGGATGAGGAGCGCCACCGGTGCGATGAAGATCCATTCCTTGCCGAGGCTGATCACCCCGTAGCCAAGAGCCTCGCTGATGATTCGTCCCAGATCCATCTGGCTCGATGGTCCGACGCCGAGCACGGTGAGCCCAACCAGCGCGAACGCCGACCCGACGGACGCCTGGGCGAAGCCGATCGCGACATACGGCGCCATGTTCGGCAGGATATCGCCGAAGACGATCTCCCTGTCCGTCAGGTTGGTCATCCGGGACAGCTCGATGTACGGCCGTTCGCGGAGGCTGAGCACCTGCGACCGGATGATGCGGGCGGCGACGGGCCAACTGAACGCCGCAAGGACCAGCGAGAGCTTGACTGAATCAAGGTTACTGGTGTTGGCCGAGAGGATGATGATCAGCGGCAGCGTCGGGATCACGATGAACATGTCGGTGAATGTCCGAAGGATCGCATCCGTGCGACCGCCCTTGAATCCTGATACGAAGCCGACGATCACGCCGATCGCGGTCGAGATCGCTCCCGCGACGAACGCCACCGTTAACGAGACTGGTAGCGCGATCAGGACCAGTCCCATCACATCGCGACCGAACCGGTCCGTCCCAAGCAGGTGTTCTCCGCCTGGATCAAGGAATATCCCGAACGAGCCCGCCGCAACGGGATCGATTTCATCACCTACAACTGCCCGGAGAAGCACCTGGTGAAAGACCGCCAGCAAGATCAGGAGCAAGGTTATGCCGGCACCCAGCTTGAACTTCCCACTCTCTTTCCAAAGGCTTGCCAGCATCATGGTCGGTCTCCTCTATTTTCCACCAGACTTGACCCGCGGATCGATGAGTGGAAGGCACAAGTCGATGATCAGGTTGATCGTCAGTACGAGGAAGATCAGCATCGCCACCACGGCCATTGCGGTGTTGACATCCTTGATCACCACCGAGTCAACCAGCAGGTTGCCGACTCCCGGATAGCGAAACAGGCGCTCGATCAGCACGTTGCCGCTGACCACCGAGCCGAGCGCGAGACCAAGCGCCGCGATCTGCGGCAGCCAGGCGTTTCGCAACACGTAGTCGGTCAGGATCCGCCGGTTGGACAAACCTTTGGCGTTCGCGAAGTTCAGGAAGTCCTCCCCGAGAATGCTCACCACCAGCGCCCGCGTGCCGATCAGCCAGTTGCAGACTGCCACGATCACCGTCGCCAGCACCGGCAGCGTCCCGTACTTGATGACGCTCAGGAGAAAATCGAGAGTGAACGACGGCTGGAGTGTCGTGTCATACGCGCCATTCGCCGGAAGCAGCTCGAACCGGTAGGCCAGGAAGATGATCAGGACGAGCGCGAGGAAGTACGCGGGGATGTGGGACATCACCAGAGATACGTTCGTTATCCATTCCGCAAGACGCGACTGGCGCTTCCACGCCACGAGGGTTCCGGCCAGGACGCCGATAAACCAGCCAAGAAGTGTCCCGACCCCGATCAAACCTATCGTCCAGGGGATCGACCGCAGGATGAGGTCGGAAGCGGGCGTCGGATAACTCAGCACGGAAGGACCGAAATCGAGGTGCAGGATGATTCGCTCGAAGTACCGGCCGTATTGCTCCAGGAGTGAGCCATCGAGACCGAACTCGCGCCGGTAGTGTTCGACCATATCCTGCGACTGGTCGATGCTGGAGTACTGCCCCCTGGTCTGGAGTTGGGCGATGATACCGCTGATCGGGTCACCGGGAAGCAGCCGGAAGAACAGGAAGGTCGCCGTCAACGAACCCCAGAGAGTAATCAAATACAGCCCGAAGCGCCGTGCGTAATACCCGACGAGCGGGCTGTTTCGCCATTGTCCGCCCTGCTCACGCTCCCGGGCTTCATCGACGGCAAGAGTCTCAAGGGTCGTGGTGGGAATTTGTGACGCCATCCCGTCTCTCCTCTTGTCGAATGCGGTCCACCGTCGCGGCTTCGTGTATTCACAACTGAGCGATCGCCAACGGATATATCCGCTTATCCTCGGACCGGCACGGGCTTCAAAACCGGGTGCCATACGATTCACTGATAAGGGACGTCTAACTCCAGCCTGTTCCATGCGCGACGGTTGTACCGTGCGGGGAGGGAACCAATGGATTCGTGGATCCCAACGGTCCCATCACCGTGGCGACTTGCCCTGCACCACCCCAAAAGAACGTTCCGGCATGCTCGTGAGCGATGAGAGGCAGATCATTCCGACAGAGCTCGAAAAGCATGGTCGGGCTGAACGGCAACCGCCGCGCCGGATCCGCCCGATGGTGGATCCGGCGCTCATCATCGTGCAGCTCGTCCGCGCTGTCGACCGCACACGGCGGCGATGTGGCGGTCAAAGCGTCCGGATCAGCTCGCCGCCGCTGGCTGCACGCTGCCGATCACGAACAGGAACTGACCCCACCAGTTGGCGGGAATCGTGTACGGATCTTCCACCGACGGCCACCCGGTCCAGTACTGCGCGTTGTACATGAACGGATACACCGTCTGGATGCTCGGCACCGCAGGCAGCTCCGCCAGGAACACATCGAGCGCCTGGTCGAAAGTCGGCTTGGACGCGGGATCCTCCGGATCAATCGTGTCCAACTGTTCGATCAGTGTATCGAGCTCGTTTGACTGCAATCGTGTGGCGTTCCCCTGATTCGCCCGCTCGCCGATCGGCACGTAGTTCCGGGAGTGGAACCAGGCATAGAGCTGGTTCGGGTCGAAGGTCATGCCGCAGACCCAGTGGGAGGTCAAGTCGTACTGTCCCGTGTCATAGGCATCACCGAACGCCGACCCGGGCAAGCTCTTGACTTCGATGTCGAGCCCAGCCTGCTTCGCGGTGTTCGCGAGGTTGACCGCGATCTGGTATTCGAGCCCCGTGGTCTGCGCGGGAGTGATCATCGTCAACCGCAATGGCTGACCATTCAGCACCCGCGTGTCGCCGTCGCGCTCGGTCGCTCCAAGCGCGTCGAGAAGCTGGTTGGCCCTGTCGACGTTGAACGTGAAGTCGTACTTGCTGACGACTTCCTCTGGCGCCCACGGCTGCCAGGCCTCGTAATCCGCCCACGGATACGCGGCTCCCCGGGAAGGTGGCTGCCAGATCGTCTCCGCGATGACCTCCCGATCGATCAGGTGGGAGACCGCCCAACGGCCCTCCGGCGTCGCGAAGAGACCCGAAGGAGATTCGATATTGAAGTAGAAGCCGCGCGGGCAGGGATCGGGGAACGCGAACCGTGCCACGGTTTCCTTCTGTGTCGCCGCTACCTCCTGGTTCAGGAAGTCGAGCGACGGCACATCGGTGTTGCCAGCGACGAACTCCTGCAGCGATGTGTCCTGGGATGTCGCCTGCACCCACAACGCATACTGCGGCGCCGGATCGAGTTCGGCACTATTCCAATAGTTCGGGTTCTTCTCCCAGAGGTAGTAGAGCTTCGAGGCGGACGCCTCTCGCAGAACATACGGACCGGTTTGCACCGGGGGGTTGAACTTGAACGAGCCCGGGTCCTGACCTTCCCAGATGTGCTGCGGCATCACCCGAAGACCGTCGGCGATAATGCCGGCGATGAACCGATAGTGAAATCTGGGGTTGGCCGCCGTAAGCGAGAACACGACCGTCTGCGGATCGGACGCCGTGACCGACTTCACATCACGGATAACACCGGCTGCGCCGTTCAACGAGGGGTTTTCCATCAGGAGCGTCTGGGTAAATACGACATCGTCGGCAGTGAATGGTTCCCCATCGTTCCAGGTCACGTTGGGTTTGAGTGTGAGTGTGCACTCCGTGAAATCGGTGTTGTAGCTGTACTCCTGCGCCAGCCATGGGCGTACCTCGCCGGTCAGGAAGTTCGAGTAGAACATGTATTCCCGGCAGACAATCGCGAGTCCGTAATTGTAGGCCTCGCCATTGGGAATGAAGGGGTTGAACGAATCCCAGACGTTGTTGGGGGATTGTTCGACGATGAAGGTCTGCTCTCGCGGGGTGGGGATGTTCGCTGTTCCCTGCGCGAGAGCGCGTTGCCCGGTAACCTGGCTGGCGCCGCCCGCCAACGCCCCATGACCGGATACGGCGACGGCTCCGGCGCCAATCGCGGCCGAACCCACCAACTTGCGTCGTGACAGTGCCTTGGCCTGATTCCTGTCCATGACATGCTCCCTCTCGAATGAACGTGCGGGTTCCGGGACGTCGAAGTCGACATCAGGTCCGCAATCGACAGCATTCCCTCTCACGCATGCTTATGCAGAAAGGACAATGCTTCCACCGTGGCCGGGTTCGATCCTGCGCCAAACGCGGAGTGGATACTCCGGATCGCGACAGGGTCGGTTCATATGTCTTCCGATATGACCGTAGTGTATTCATGAACTGGCAGACGTGCAACGGCTACCGCCCGACTGCACAAGCAGTCGGGCGGTAGCCGTTGGTGGATAAATCTTGGGTCAGATGGGCAAGCGTTATTCCGGAACGGCGTCAACGATGAGCGCGTCGTTGCCGAGCTCCAGGCTTCCGATGTCCAGCCCCTGGGCATCGAAATAGGAATTAACGCCACGTTCGATAGCGTTCCCGAGCCGGTCGGCCGGCATGAAGAAACCCAGCGCCTCGTTGTCGACGGCCATGTTGTTCATGACCAGCCCACCGTTCTGGGCGGTCGGCAGACCGGTGTAGCCGATCGTCTGCCCATTGGACGTGAAACCGATCGACATCCCGCTCGAGTCAACGGAAATGTTGAAATCCTCGATATTCTGCGAGGTCAGCGTGCTCGCGAGTTGCCGTTGCATGTCCGCCACAGAGATCTCGTAGCGGCCAGGTCCGATATCAGGTGCCCCGATTTGCTCCGACACTTCCGTGCTGATCGACTCGGAAAGGTCCCTCTCGATCGAATCCCTGAACCGTGGAATGCCCACGAACCACCCTACTACACAGCACAGGAGGAGGAGCCCCATCAGACTTCCGACCGCTATCAGGCATCCTCGACGTCTCACGCGTGGTTCCTCCATGTGGCTAGTGCAGATCGGGCGGGACCCGAAAATGATCGAGTCCGCGTGAGCAGGCTCACGCGGACATTCGACGGGGTACCGCGCCCTGAACGTATCGTGATCCCTATCATAGCGAAAACCGGTCCTGATGCTTTATCAAACTTCAAGTGTGATCCCGGCAGCTGCACCGGACAGCGCTGGGATGCCGATGCCGGCGCTGTCCGGTGCAGCTGCATCGGTAGGCACCGTCCCAACCGAAAGACAATTCATGGCTGACAGGCCACTGGGGCATTCCCGGAATCGTCCGGTGGAGATCATCATGGAACTGACCATTCGGAATGCGACGGCGGTCGACATTCCCGGGATCGCCGATGTTCATGTGCGCACGTCGCAATCGGCCTATCGCGGCCTGGTCCTGGAGGATGCACTGACGGCCATGATTCCCGAAGATCCCCTGCCGATGTGGGAGCGACTCCTGACCGATCCTCCGGATATGTACGGTGTGCTTGTGGCGGAGTCCGCAGGAAGACTGGCCGGTTTCTGCAGCTTCGGTCCCGCCCGGGACGGTGAGGCGTTCGAGTTGGATACGATCTACGTGGATCCGGCAGCGCAGGGACCAGGCTCTAGCACGACACTCCTGCATGCGGCGGAAGCCGCGATGCAAGACGCGCGAGCGACCAGTGCGGAGCTCTGGGTGCTCGAAGGCAACCAGCACGCCCAACGATTCTACCGGAAGCACGGATGGAAATCGGACGGAAGGATCAAGGATGATGTCCTCTTCGGCGCGCACGTCCGAGAAGTTCGATTTCGCAAGTCGCTCGGATCGTGACGCAGTGGCCTATAACTCGAGCCAGCCCGTTGCGCCGTACCAGTGCCGGCCGGAACGGAGATGCCGTACCATCGAGCGTTCGAGATGTGTTGTCTGCGGCAGGTCATCCAGCAAGATTTCGTCACCGGAGATCCCGACCCGATCGAACACGAACCGGAGCACGTTCAGGTCATCGGCGTCGCTTCTGTATGCCCGTTTGAACCGGCGCTGGAACCGGATGATGTTCGAGCTTTCCGGAAGATATTCACCAAGCTGGTCATCCAGCAGCCAGGAATGACAGACCGCGGTGCGGTACGATTCTTCCGGGAAGTGGCGGGCGAAAAAGGAGCGCGCTCGTTCAAAGGCGGCACCACATGCGGAAGGGCTCATCGGCCCCATCGAATTGGTGATATGTACGGAGAGCGTGAGATCGTCAGGACCGCAGGCCAGACCCGCCTCCGTCATCGCCTCCGCCATTCGGGCGCCGAGACGCGCCGGCTGGAACTGCAACCGGCCGAGATCGAAGATGGCACCGCGAAAATGCAGCGTGAGCCAGCCTTGAAGGTCGAAACCGCCGACACCATGCCGGCGCCGGTGGAGCGCCATCTTGCGTCCAAGATCCATCAGCGTGTGACGTAGCGTGTCGTCAGGAATCTCCCGCGCGCGGCAATATGCCTGCACATGTGGCAGGGTCGCCACGAAAACGTAAACGTAGAAGTACCGCCGGATCGGGCCGAATGATTCCGGGAGGTCGGGTAATCCCACCCGTTCATCAAGGGAGCCTATGTCCCTTACGAGCAACCAGGCACACCGCTCGACCAGCCAGCACATGCCTTCGGTACGTTCAGGCGTGGGCATCATTGCCACGATCGGGTTGATGTCCTTCTGAGGCACCGCGAGGTCGAGCAGGATGTGCGGCAGGTCATCGATGTGCGGCAGCCCGATCTCCACCTGTGGCGAACCAGCGTCTTCGATCTGGTCGAGCAAGCGGCGCGTCGGCTCCGTCTCGGCGAGTGCCTCTCGCACGTGTTCGACAGTATCAAATCCCACCGTCTGGGTAGTCATTCAATCCCTCTGCGCGTGCGCTTAACGATACGATCCTCGTCAGCCTCACCGGTGACGGCCCGAACACGTCCCGCCCTCGATGGTGCGGATTCCTGCGCCATGCTCCGCACCGTCGCCGCGCCGTCCTCACGCCATTGAAACCCATACCGAATGCAAATCCGCACCGGGTAACGATCGGTCCTTTGAGTGTGAAGGTCATGCCACAACCGACACGGAGCAATCATCGCGATTCCGTGTCCGTCGCAAATCTGTCTCTCGGTTGACGGATCGCCTTCCTGGCAGACAGACCGCCGAAACGGCGACCGGCCGATGGAGGTCTCAGGAACGTGCGGCGTAGGCGAAAAATACGGACGAATCATGAATAAACCGCGTAAGCGAGTCGGGCAGAACCTCGTGCGATTGACACGATCCCAAATCGTTGTCCAGCGCATGCGTCTCATCGCCACCAAGCCGGATTGGGTCGGATGTGCCCGTACCCTTATATCTTCTACAGAACGATGACGAGCACAACCACCAACGCGATGAGGAACACGATCAGTGCCGGCAGAAACATGCCCGCAGCCGTCAGGAACGCCCTGGGAACCGGCTTCTCGGATTCGCTTCCACGATGTTCGGTCGTAAATTGATCACGTTGATCCACTGTGTTTCCCCTTAATCCCTATGAACGACGGTTGCACAAATCCGGCGGGAAGCATCTCCCTCGCCTCCGTTAATGCAATAGCCCTGCCTCCACAAAGTGCATCGCGGAGCGGATACGGACGTCCTGCCCGACCACGACATGCAGAATGCCTACGATGTTTCGGCTATGCCGACGCGACGCATACGGGTGACATCTCCTGAGCGGCGCGAGCAGGACCTGCCCTGAGTCAAGCGGGCCGAGAACAACCCGTCCATTCTTGGCGGCCGTCAGCCGGCCATTGGGTGGGTGCCGCGACGCGGCCACATCGGCTTGACGATCTCGATGACTCCGGCGAGGTCCTGCACGATGTAGGCGGGAGTCGGTTCTTCATCAACGGGACGACTCGTCCGGTTGACCCATGCGACGGGGATCTCCATCGCACAGGCCCCCGCCACGTCACTCGAACGGGAGTCGCCAACGTGGAGGACATCGTTGGCATGCAGCCCGAGCAGCTCCAGACCGAGACGAAACATCTCTGGACGCGGTTTGGACGCCTTCGCGTCGTCGCTGGTAACGTGATCATGGGAGCGAAAACCGTGAAGCGAGATCGCCGCTTCGATATCCGTACGATCGATGTTGGACAGGACACAAACGGGGATCGAGTTCGACTGCATCGCATCGAAAAACGGTCGAGTATCCGGAAGGAGCGCGGATGTCCACCAGTGGGCGAATTGCCTCTGGATCAGCGCTCGACCGGAAGTGATCGACGGCGTCCCGCAGCGGTATCAAGCCCGCCTTGCACTGCGGAATGGACACACTGTCGTGCGATCGATGACAGTTCGAGGAAGAGCTTAGGAACCAGTAGAAGCTGATGTCGGCCAGCGTCATGAATCTGACCGCTTAAGGGCGGCTCACATCACAGAACGTGGGAAGGATCTCGTCGTCCACGTGCGTGGAGGTTCCGAAGTGACCGAGCGACACGCGTGTCATCGGCAATCGCCGCTGAGCCATTGTCGTTTCGGTCACGCTTTCCACTGCTTGGCCATCCTCTTCACGAGGTGTTGGTAGGGGTAATTCTCTGATGGACCTTTCAGTGACGAATATCGGTCAGTCGTCCTTCGAAGAACACACTGAACATCCGCTTGTGTTTCTACCAATACACCTCTAGTATGGGCGTCTCAGGAAAACCTTGGCATAGGTGTCAGGTTGACACAAATCAGGCTCGCCGGGGAGAACTCCTAAGGAGAAGTGCGTCATGAACTGGAAATCCATTCTGGCTCGTAAGCAACCACTTCTTGCCGGCGTCCTTGTTTTGATCACCTCACTCGCACTGCCTGTCAACGCTGTCGCACAGGGAGCCGCGCAGGCGCCGGCGCAGGGCATCACGGTCATCGGTTACGGCAAATCCACTGCGCCCGCCGAAACGGCGGAGATTCAGATGTTGGCGACCCAGGAAGAATTCGGCCCCCCGCGCGCTCCTGATCCGGAAGCTACACCCGGGGCCCAGGAACGTGAGGCGGTAGGGCCACTGGTCGATGGATTGCAAGCGGTCGGGGTCGCGGAAGAGGACATCGAGGTCGTCGTCGGCACCGTCATCGGCGGCTTTTATGGACCGGGTGGACCGGGCGTCGCCCGAGTCGACGTGGCGGTCGAAGGTCCAACGCAGGAGCGGATCGCCGAGTTGATCAACGCGGCGACCGTCGGTGCCGCCGAGGAGAACCTGGTCCTGAGCCTGATCGGCGTTGGCTACGGCGTGAGCGATTGTGCGCCGCTGGAGCGTGAGGCGCGCGAGGCAGCGCTCAACGACGCGCAGACCCGAGCCGAGCTTCAGGCCGAGCTGATGGGTCTCTCGCTCGGTGAGGCGGTGGCGGCGAGCGATGTCCCGATCAACTTCTCGGAGGCGTTCAACGCATACTACGGAAGCTTGACGCCCACCCAGGTGCCCTGTTCCCCACCGGCACCCGCTCCTACCAGCGGTTCGCCGGTGTCGGTGCCGCCGTTCGATCCAACGGACGAGGCGGAGGTCAACGTCTACGCGCAGGTAGCGGTCACGTATGGATCGCAGTCCGATGCGGAGGCAACCCCGGCAACGTAGTAGATCGAGTGGAAACACTGCCGAGGCGAGCGTCGTTCCCCCGGAAAAGTTGTGGTCAGGTAGATGGCCGGTCAGCGTGGATAGTATCCTGGCTGACCGGCCATCTATCATCAACCGGCTTTGTGACGCCGCACCACGTGACGCGAGGCCGGATGCACCTCGTCGCACTGTCCTGCTTGGCCGCACGGTGGCCGCTTGGCGGATATCGCGGCAGTACGTACTGAAGCGGGTGCTAAACGAGAACGGTCCTTGCGTGGACCGACGCCATGCGGGTCACCGCTTCGGTCAGGATCTGAGTTGATGTCGCGAGATTCAGCCGAACATATCCAGCGCCGCCTTCTCCGAACGCTGTGCCAGAACTGAGTGCGACCCGGCCGTGCTCCAGGAAGACTTTGGCGGGCTCGTCGCCGAGACCGAGTTCTCCGCAGTCGATCCAGGCCAGATAGGTGCTTTCAGGCGGGCAATACCGGGCGTTGGGCAGAAGTTCTCCCAGCAGTGCCGCCAAAGTGTGCCGATTGGCGTCGATCCCGGCGACAGCCGCGTCCAACCAGGACCGGGCGTCGTTGTAGGCGGCGGTATGGGCGATCAGGCCGATGTGACCGGGATGGTTGCCCTCTCGCTCGGGGAACGATTGGAGGTCCCGCACCGAATCGGTGCCCGGTACGATCACCGCGGCCTTGAACGCGGCCAGATTCCAGCCCTTGGAGGCCGACGAAACAGAAAAGTCCGGCCCGGTTCCGGAAGCCATCAGGTATGGCGTGAAGGTCGACGTTGGCATCATGAGGGGAGCGTGGATCTCATCCGCGATGACCCGGACCCCATACTGCCGGGCCAGGCGGGCCACCTCATCCAGCTCTTCCCGCGTTGGGACTGTGCCCGCTGGATTGTGCGGATTGGCAAGCAGCAAGATCGCTCCCCGCCGTCGCATCGTCGCCTTAATGAACGCCGCCTCCAGCGCCGCCGAATCGAGCCGGTACTGAGGATCGAGTGGAGCTAAGACGATAGTCCGACCGAGCGTGCGCGCGACACCGTAGAACGGCGGATAGACCGGTGGCGTCACGACGATTGCCTCATCATCCGGGCTGATGATCCGGATGACTTCGACGATTCCGGTCATGACATCCGTCACCATGGCGGTGGTTGACGGATCGAATGCCCATCGCCATCGGTCCAGGGCGAAGCTCGCCATCGATTCCGCATATGCGAATCCCGCTGGATACCCAGTGTCGCCATTCGACAATGCGGTCTGGACGGCCGCGACGATCGGTGAGGCGATCATCGCGTCCATCTCGGCAACCCAGAGCGGAAGGACATCCTCGGGATAGACCCGCCACTTCGCACTGGTCCGGCGGCGCAACCGCTCCAGCGATAGGTCACTGAACGGATTGGCAATGGAGTGAGGCAGGAGCGCCATCAGACGTGTCCCATACCGAATGCTGATCGAGCAATCTCTATCAGGAGCGTCTACGCTCTCCTGAAGCACATTATCCCGGAGCACGAGCGGCACACTTGCGTGTTTGGAGTTGTCGAGAGGTGACCCCCCTGGGATTCGAACCCAGAACCTCCGGATTAAAAGTCCGCTGCTCTGCCGTTGAGCTAGAGGGTCAGAATGCGGGATGGACGTACTCCACGCGCGTGCATCATCCTACCCCGAGATTGCAGCGCCCTGCCAACACGACACACCTGAGCCGTGATCCCCGCGCGATTCCTGTCTGCACAACCTTCTCGAACGCCATCGTGACGGAAAGCCTCATTGCCAGAGCTGACCGATTTCCTTCTGTTCAATGTCTCGCGGTGGAACTTGGCATGCCTGGCCGCTGGCCTGGTTGTCATGTCCGGACGGCGTGCCGGCGCGCTCACGCGCTCCGGAGCGCTGGCTGCCGTCTCGGTTGGGACGGTGCTTGTCGGTGCGGGCGGATGGTGGGCCGGCGTCCTGATCGTCGTCTTCTTTGTCTCCTCCAACGCCCTAGGCCGCCTTCGCCGGGAGATTCAGCCCAGGCTTCAGGCAGCGAAGGGTGGACGCCGGGACGCCGCCCAAGTGTTCGCCAATGGCGGCATCCCCACGCTGCTCGCCCTGGCGGCAGCTTCGGCCACCGACAAGGTGCCCTGGCTGATCGCCACGGCCGCCGCGATCGCCGGCGCAAACGCGGATACCTGGGCAACGGAGATCGGGCGAACCAGTATGCGGATGCCCCGGATGATCACAACCTGGCAGCACGCTCCGTCCGGCTCGTCGGGCGCGATCAGCACACGTGGCACCTTGGGCGCACTCGCGGGCGCCACCACGATTGGGCTAACGGCCTCGATCGGCACCGCGGCGGGATGGTGGCTTCCGGATCGACTGGCTGTCCCGATGATGTTCGCCGTAACCGTGGCAGGCTTTGCCGGGGCACTTGTCGATAGCGTCCTTGGCGCAACGGTCCAGGCACAGTACTTCTGCCCGCGGTGTGACGTGGTGACGGAGCTGGCCGTACACCGGTGCGGGACATCTACAGAGCTCCGGCGAGGTATCCGCTCCGTCACCAACGACGTGGTGAACGCAATCGCAGTCTCGGCCAGTGCGGTTGTTGCGCTCGGATGGTACTGGCTCTGCTAACGGCGACCATGCGTCTCCAACGTCGATATCAGGCGTGAGTTTCGACGGCGTTTTTGGGGTACCATCAGGACGAGGTACCGCTCGGGAACCAGCGGCCCGTGATCGGGTCGGTTAATCTGGCGTTTCCCCCCTCGATGACGACACGTCGGGGCGGTCGAGGCGCTCTCCGGACCGACATCGTCCCTCACCGGAAGGGTGTCCTGGCGCGCGGTCTCCCCGTGCCGTGCCCATGTGCGCCGTCCGAAGATTCAGTTTGCCCTATCTGCGAGGAGTGCCATGCCAGTGATGACCGCGACATCCAACCGTGTCAATCGCCCTCTCCTGATTGCCGCCCTCATGGCATCGATCGCGCTGCTGATAGGCCTGCTCTCGATCGCAGTGCCAACTTCCGCGCAAGATGCCACACCCGCTGCAACTCCGGTAGCGTCTCCGGAAGCAACACCGGAAGCCGCACCGGCGTCGGAAGCTGCGACGGTCACGCCGTTGTTCCAGTTCGAGCTCGAGGACTTCCCCGAGGCGCCGGTATCGATCCGCCTGCTCAGGATCACGCTCGCGCCAGGTGCCTCGAGTCCGCTGCATACGCATCCGGGACCTGAATTCGACTATGTAGAATCCGGAACCCTGACGGCGATTGCGGATGGCGAAGCGACTGTCGTTCGCGATGGTGAGCAACTGCCCGCTTCGGCTGAAGGTGAATCACTGACCGAAGGGCAGATGATCGTCTTTCCAGCTGGCACGGGCATGTCCCTCGTCAATGAGGGTGAAGTCGACCTCGTCATGGTGTCTGCCGTGTTTCACCCGGTAAGTGAGGACGTGCCGAGCACGACCTACCCGGATGGTGAACCCGCCGCGGATGCCTTCGAAGGAGTATCGTTCGAGGTCCTCGGAGATGGGATCGTACAGGAATTCCCGGATGGTTCCGCGACAGTCACTCTCGAGAGGGTGACCGCCCCGGCCGGTGTGGAGCTCCCCGGGAGCGATGGTGTCGCACTGTATTCCGCGGTTGCCGGTGACTTCAGCTTTGCCGTAACCGGCGGGGACGTGCAGGTCAGTCGCACCGCGTCTCCCGGTCTTCGGCCAAATGCTGCCCCTGAACAGGAGTTCACCCTCGCGCCCGGCGATGCCGCCTTCTTCCCATCCGGTGTATCGACAATCAGCCGGACGGCGGAGACCGAAACGGTCGAGGTGCTTCGCCTGGTTGCCACCCCGTCCGAAGCGATAGCCGGAGAGCCTGCAGAAATCACCTATCTCGGCTCGCCAGCGGCGGACGCCGACGCACCGTCAGATGGCACGACCGCGGATACAGCTCCCGCCGAGCTTGAAGTCGGCGCTACGGTCGTCACCAACACCGATACCGTCAATCTGCGCGAAGAGCCGAGCACGGACGCCGATGGTATCGACCAGCTCGGCGAGGGTGTCGAGCTCGAGATCATCGCTGGTCCGGAAGAGGGAGACGACTTCACCTGGTATCAGGTGGAAGTCGTCGGCACGGACGGCCCGACGACGGGCTGGGTCGCCGCCGAGTTCATCACCCTTCCCGGCACGGAGCCGGAAACCGCCGGCACCGGCACGCCGGAAGCAGCCACAGATGGAGCACCGGTGGCTGGTGTACAGAACACTCCGGACGCCGCTGACGACGATGAGACCTTCGCCGAAGGCGATTCGGTCGTCACCAACGACGACAATGTCCGCGTTCGCGATGGAGCGTCGAGCGACGCTGATATCGTCGAGGCGTTCCCGGCGAACACCGAGTTCGTCATCACCGGTGCGCCGGAAGAGGCCGATGGCTTCGTCTGGTACCCGGTGCAGGCGGCAGACGACGAGACGATCACCGGCTGGATCGTCGAGGACTTCCTCGACGCTGCCGAGTAACGGCCGAACCTCGCCAAAAACGCCAGAAGGCCCGGTCAGGAAACCTGACCGGGCCTTCGTTCTGTCTCAACGGTGTGCCGCTCGAACTCCCATACCGAGAGAGGTGCGTGGACACCCGCAGGGTAAGGTGTCGTCAGGCGCGCCGCCGCTGCTCCGCAACGACGGCCTCACGCATCACTTCGACGGGCGCTGCTTGCCCGGTCCAGAGCTCGAGGGAGCGAGCACCCTGATGGATCAGCATGCCGAGACCGTCCGCGACGACGATGCCCCGCTCCCGGGCGGCACGGATCAACGCCGTGTCGCGGTAGGTGAGATCGAACACGCTGGCCTCGGAAGGGAGCCAGTCGAGAAGCTCGGCCGCGATCGGGATATCATCGTCATGCCAGCCGATCGATGTCGCGTTGATCAACAGCTCGATATCGCCCATGACGGCCGGGATATCGTCCCAGTGGACCGGTTCGATGCCTGTCAGTCCCATGCCACGGAGCGTCGATGCCAGGGCACGGGCGCGGGCCGGTGTGCGGTTGGCGACGCGAACCGGGCCGATGCCCTCGGTCCTGAGCGCGACCGCGACCGCCCTTGCCGCGCCGCCCGCGCCGAGGATCAGCGCACTATTCAACGCGGACGTACTTGGCAGTTCCTGCAGCGCCCGCATGAACCCATAGGCGTCGGTGTTGTCGCCATGCAGGCGCCCATCGTGTGGAAGGATCGTATTGACCGCCCCGATTCGGGCGGCGGTCTCAGAGACGTCATCGCAGAGATTCATGACGGCTTGCTTGTGCGGCACCGTGACGTTCGCTCCCAGCACATCCTGTCCTCGAAGGCTGAAGACCCGGCCCGCAAGGTCATCGGACGGCGTGAGCCACGACTCGTAGGTCGCGTCCAGGGCGAGAGCGGCAAAGGCCGCACGGTGCATGATTGGAGAGAGCGAGTGTTCGACCGGGTCGCCGATCACGCCGCATCGCAACATGCCGGCAACCTCCTCGTTTAGACCTCGCGAACGACGACCCACCGCCGATCAGCAATCGTCTGCATGCCCATCGCTAGATCAGGATCCCTCTGCTATGCACCGCCGCAGATGTCCGCTTCCGGGTCATACCGGCAGATGTTTTGCTCGTGTTCGTCGAGGCTGTCCGTGAAGGCGTGCGTATTGGAGCCGTCGTTTTTGCCGACCATGTAGATGTAGTTGACATCGTCCGGCTGCAACACAGCCTGAATGGATCGGAGACCGGGATTCGAGATTGGCCCGGGAGGCAGACCTTCGATGATGTATGTGTCGTACGGGCTGTTGGTCGCCTCGGCGATAAGCTCGCCGTTGAGCTGCGGCCACCACTCCTCAGCGGTCCCGACGGCAAACTGCTTGGTAGGATCCGCCTGAAGTTGCTCGCCCTGTTCGAGACGGTTCAGGTAAACGGCGGCGATCGTCGGGCGTTCCTGGGGAACCCCCGCTTCCCTCTCCACGATCGACGCGACGGTCACGACCTCGAAGATCGACATCCCGGAGGCTTCCGTCTGCTGCCGCATGTCGGACGTGAACTGCTCATCGAAGGTCGAGAGCATGTAGTCGACCAGGTCTTGCGGCGCGGCATTGGCGGGAAACGTGTACGTATTGGGAAAGAGAAATCCCAATAGACCTTGTCCTTCCGGAAGGTCGGCGAGAAAGGACCACTGATCCGGATTTGCCGGTGGCGAATTGGCGAGATCTATGAATGCCTGCGGGTCTCCGGTCCACCCCGCATCGACCAGCGTCGTCGCGTATTCCTCGATTCGTTGGCCTTCGATAAACGTCGCCTCGATCGAAACGGCTGGTACGGGTTGATCCGCCGCGCCCGAGTCTTCGGCGGCTGCCTCCTCGCCTTCCTCGGGCACGGTGATCGCATCGATAATCTCGTTCACACTCATTCCGCGGCGAAGGGTATACGTGCCTGGCTGCAACTCAGCACCCGAGAAACGGTAGCGCGTCTCGAAATACGCGCCATACTTGACCAGGCCCGCGTCCGTGAGCTTGTCGGAGAGTGTGCTTCCGACGTCATCCGCCGTCACTTCGACCGTCACCGGTCGTCCAATCTCGTCGGACTGGGCACGATCCGTCCAGTAATCGAAAAAGGCAAGACCGCCAATGGCGACCACGCCGGAAACGACGAGGACGCTGATGATCTTCAACGTTTGAGTAATGGCGCGAACCACCTGGGTGTTCTCCTCGAGCGAGTCGAGATCCGCTCCGATGCGTGAATGGAATGGAACGTCCTGGAAGGGAGGCAGCAGAATGAATGGAGATCCTGACGTGCTGAAACAGCGCGTCATCGGGCGATGTCACGCAACTGTTGCGACTCATTCTAGACCCGCGATCGGATTCTGACCAAACGTCGATGACCCCGACACCTTCTCCATCACCTTCCCGACCGCCATTGATCGTCATCG
The DNA here is from genome assembly GCA_902806355.1 of uncultured Thermomicrobiales bacterium. The sequence continues at coordinate 25,302 of CADCWI010000005.1, forward strand.
TCGGGCCGACCGCATCCGGCAAGTCCGCCGCGGCGTTGCACCTCGCCCGGCGATGTCCGGTCGAGATCATCAACGCGGACGCGCGGGCGTTCTATCGCGGAATGGATATCGGGACCGCCAAGCCCTCACGGGAAGAGCGCGAGCGGGTGGTGCATCACCTGATCGACATACTGGACCCTACCGAGCCGATGTCCCTGGCAACATTCCAGGACTTGACGGCTGAGACGATCGCCGGGATCCACGATCGGAGCCACCTGCCGGTGCTGGTCGGAGGCACGCCGCAGTACGTCAACGCCATAGTCGAGAACTGGGCGATTCCACGAGTTGCCCCGAATCCCGAGTTTCGCGCGACGCTCGAACGAGCAGCGGAGAACACAGGCGTCGCTCCACTCCTGGACCGGCTCCGCGCTGTCGATCCGCTCGCGGCCGATCGAATCGGACCCAATGCGCGGCGGATCATCCGAGCACTGGAAGTGTTCGATGCCACCGGAGTGCCGATCACGTCGTTGCAAGGGATGCGGCCATCCCCTTACGACGCGCTGGAGATCGAGCTGTTCCTGGAGCGAGAACATCTTTACGGCCGGATCGACCGGCGCGTTGACGCGATGATCGCCGCTGGGCTAATCGATGAAGTACGCGCGTTGCTGGATTCCGGCGTTCCGGCCGACGCGCCGGCCCTGTCGGCGATCGGCTACCGCCAACTGCTGCCAGTCATCCGTGGAGACGTGCGTGCCGAAGAGGCGATCGAACGCATCAAGTTCGACACGCATCGTTTGGTTCGCTCCCAGCAGACCTGGTTCCGACGCAATCCGCGCATGGTCCGGATCGATGCCGGAGAGAGCGACATGGATCATCTCGATCAGATCACCGCCCTTGTCGCGCGGCACAGTAATGGGTGGCTCCATGAAATGAAGTCACGGTCTTGAGGGGTTGACGAGGTCCAGTCGCCGTGACTGCCACTCGCGTTCAAGGACCAGTGCGAGGCCCTAGGGTATACTGCTTCACAAAGGGAAGCATCGACTTCCCGCTGTGCCGCGACGGCTTGTTTTTGTTGAAATCGCGATCGCACACTGAGTGTTCGGCCGCTGAACCATGCGCTTCACGCACCCGGCGGCCCACCAACCAAGGAGCGTTTCATGACCGACACCGTCACCGAGGGCGCCAACGCGCCCCACTTCGCAGAGTACGCGCATCCGGAGGTTCTCGTCACGACCGAATGGCTGGCCGAGCATCTTGATGATCCAAAAGTTCGTGTCGTCGAGTCCGACGAGGACATCCTCCTCTACGAGATTGGTCACATTCCCGGCGCAGTCAAGCTGGACTGGCACACCGACCTTCAGGACCAGGTCAAGCGAGACTTCGTCGACAGGGCCGCGTTCGAGCGGTTGCTCGAAGAACGGGGGATCGGCAACGACACCACCGTCATCTTCTATGGCGACAAGAACAACTGGTACGCCACCTACGCGTTCTGGCTGTTCAAGTACTACGGGCACGAAGATGCCCGCGTGCTCGATGGTGGCCGCGCCAAGTGGGAAGCGGAAGGACGGCCCTTCACCCGCGCCGAGTCGTCCCACGAGCGTGTGTCCTACACCGCGAAGGAGCCGGACGATTCGATCCGCGCATTCCGCGAGGATGTGCTTGACCAGGTCAATGGTGGGGCTCCCGCCCTGGTCGATGTGCGGTCCCCTCAGGAGTACACCGGTGAGTTGCTCCACGCGATCGGCTATCCGCAGGAAGGCGCGCAACGTGCCGGGCATATCGCGGGTGCCCGGAATGTCCCGTGGGGGACAGCCGCCAACCCTGACGGGACGTTCAAGCACGCCGACGAGTTGAGAGCTCTCTACACTGCGCAGGGCATCACCGGCGACAAGGATGTCATCGCGTACTGCCGGATCGGCGAGCGTTCCAGCCATACCTGGTTTGTCCTCACGTATCTTCTGGGGTACGACAAGGTCCGGAACTACGACGGCTCGTGGACCGAATGGGGAAGCCTCGTCAACGTCCCGATCGAGAAGAGCGAAGGCCTGTAGACCAGCCAGGCGAGTCATGTTCACGCGATAGCGAGAGAGACCATTGGACCGTCAGCAATACATCGAAATCCTTCTCGATCACTTCGAGAACCCACGTGGCCGGCACCGGATGGACAACGCCGATGTCCAGCTTGGCGGCGGCAATCCCGGCTGCGGCGATCTCATCACGATGTACCTCAAGATCGACGATGACCACGTCACCGATGTCAGTTTCGAGGGCGAAGGCTGCACGATCAGCCAGGCCGGAGGCTCGATCATCACCGAGCTGGTCGAAGGGCTGTCGCTCGACGAGATCAAGGCGCTTGGAACCCACACGATGATTGAGGAGATGGGCGCGGATGTCGTGAAGAGCCGGGTGCGTTGCGCCACGCTCGCGCTTGGAACCGTTCAGGCCGCGGTCGACCAGTTCCGTAACGATCGCAGACGTGCCGATCTGGAATTGCCCACCCCCGCGGAGCCCGCCAGGTTCGAAAATTGAAACCTTGACCCCATAATTCCCGACGACTGAGCGCCCGGCGACTCTCACCGAGAACCGGGCGCTTAGCCTTGTTCGCTTGACCGCGTATCGCCCGTGGTCTACCTTCGAGAAGACACCCGACAGTCCCAGACCCATCATGTGCGCGCAGGTCGCACGGAGCCCGCAGCGATGCTCGAACCCATCCCGTTTGCCGGCGAATCCGGGTCCCGCCCACTCGCCGCAAGGCATCCACGCGAGCTGGCGATGAGTGCGGCTTGGCATGGCGCCCTTGCCCGCGAGTTGTGGACGGTCGATGGCCGCCGCGTAAGCGTGATCTTCCATGGCCACTGGTCGCACGGGTTCGGCCCGGATTTCAGCGATGCGATGATCGAGATCGAAGGGGAAGGTCTTGTCTCCGGAGCGATCGAGCTCCACGGCCGGTCCAGCGAGTGGACGGCACACGGTCATCATCTCGATCCGCGATACAACACTGTGATCCTTCATGTCGTTTCCCGAATCGATTCGGCGGAAACCCGCCGGACGGACGGCAAGATCGTTCCGGTCGTGACCCTCGGTATCCCGGACGACGTGCTGATCTCGATCGATTCACGACTGCCGGAAATCTGGACAGAGCTCGGAGGTGAGGTGTGCGCGGCGGACCTTGCGCGCCGTGAGCCAGAGCGCGTTCGAACCGTGATCTGGCATCTCGGTGATCATCGCCTGGACAGCAGGGTACGCCGGTTCGAAGGTGAGCTGAGCACGGCTCCGGTGGCCGATGTTGCGCTCAGGGGCATCTTCGACGCGTTCGGCTACAGTGAGAATCGCGCGCCAATGGGAGCGTTGGCCGACCGGTTGGTCCGGGCGTGCATCAGGGTGCGCTGGAATGCGGAAACGGCCGACCCCGAGCGATCGCTTCGGCGAACGGCGATGGTGCTCGGCAGCGCAGGGTTCCTTCCGATGTCTCCCTCGGACGCGCACATCTCCGGCCTCTCTCCCCGACAGCTCGCCGGCATCGAGCATGGCTGGTTCGTGATCATGTCCACTGGCGGCGAAATACCGGTTCCGGCCTCGGCCTGGACGAGAGCGCGCACCCGCCCGGCAAACCATCCTGTCGCCCGGCTCATGTGTGCGTCGGCACTAATGGATCGCACCGATGGCGATCCCTTTTCCGCGTTGCTGGAGCACGTACGGTCCCGCTCGAACATACCGGAGGAGATCCGGCAGCTGTCCAATGCGCCCGGTCGGCCGGCCCTTGGACAGGCACGCGCCATCGGTCTGACGGCGAATGTGATCCTGCCCCTCGCGCTGGCCTTTTCCCGTCAGATCGCTGACTCGGAACTCGAGGATGCTGCTTCGGATGCCTGGTCTCGCTTGCCAGTGGCCGAATGGTCACGGCCCGCCAAGCGGGCACGGTACCAGGTGGCTGGCGACAGCCGGCTGGACCGGCTTGGCGAGCGCGGCATCCAGGGACTGATTCACCTAGACCGGCATCTCTGCACGCCACGCCGCTGCTACGAGTGCCCGATTGCGACCGAGGTGGTTCGTGACCGGCAGAAGAACGGAATGTCCTGAGGTGTCAGGACGACCAGTCGGTGCTTCCAACGTAGACCGTCGCGCCCGTCTCCAGATCGCTCGTAGCCGCAATGGCGATCGCTTGCGCGAACTCTTCCGTCGTCGGCAGCCACCCGGCTTCCTGGCGACGGTCGTCGATCACGCCTGGACGCATCCGGTTGAGCAGTTTCGGCGTGATCGTGCCGTCGATCAGATCGCCGCTCACGATTACGAGCGATATCCCAGCCCCTTGCAATGAAGATATTCGTTCCCGCAACGCCTCTTCACCGGCCTTCTTGCTAGCCGCTACGATCTCGTATTCCGGCATCACCGGTTTCTCACCGTGAAAGTGCGCGAGGTGGCTCGTGACGAAGACGATGCGCCCACCATGCTTCATCACTGGCACGGCTTTCTCTGCCAGCTCCACCTGGGCGTCGCGATTGAGCTGCATCGCGTAATCCGGCGAGGCGTCCCTTTCGAGTCCGCCGCTGGCATTGAGCACCACTACGTCGAGGCGGCCGAATCGCTCTTTGATCCGCGCGAACATCGCCGTGACCGACTCTCCATCAGTCATGTCCGACTGCACGGCAAGACCCTCCGTTCCTGCCGCTCGTACTTGCTCGACCGTCTGCTGTGCCCGGCGCTCCTTGTCCCGGAAGGTGATCACGACGTCGGCTCCCTGCTCGGCAAGCAGGCGGGCAGTCACCGCTCCCACGCCCCGGGAGCCACCAGTGACGAGCGCGACTTTCCCGTTCAGTGTCCTGTGCTGCGTCGGTGACTGCGTCCGTGGCTGCGCCTGTGACACGATTCCCGACTGTCCCTGCTCCTCTATGTGAGTTGTCATCGTCTTCTTCCTCGTTCCTCGGCTGGGATCACCTCGGTAGATGAATCGTGCACCCAAGATACTCATGATGCAAGACGAGCGGACCCCTCCTGGCCGCCGTTCGATGATCGTAATTGGGTGTGGATCTTCCGGCGCGAATCTCCGGCCGTCACGGAGACATCCACGTGGCCTATCTGTGCGAATACTCCACAGCCCCCATACTCGGCGTCTCGGGGTACGACAACTGAAAAGGAGACAGGGCGTATCATGCATGAGCCATCCACATCTCAGACGAAACCTTCCGCGCTTGCTCGTCGTGAGTCCCGTTTCGACTGGCTGAGGACGAGCGTCATTGCCGGCTTCTGCGCCGCATTCGCGATGACAGTCACGATAGCGATTGGTTACCTGATCGCCTATGCGATCGGTTCACCTGCTGGATCAGGCCTTGAGCGCTGGTCATGGGCACTGACGGAGAACGAGCTTACCGAGAGGGTCGGCAGTGCTTTCGGGTTCGGCATGGTGCTCAATCTGGCAATGGGCATGGTTTGGGCCATAATCTACGCGCGATTCGTGGAACCGAGATTGTCTGGCCCCGGCTGGCGTCAAGGTGTACTGTTCGCGCTCCTTCCATGGCTCTTGTCGCTGGTAGTGTTCTTCCCGATCGCGGGAGCTGGAATGTTCGGCATGGACATCGGAGCTGGTCCGCTACCGGTGATCGGCAACCTGGTCGTTCATCTCGTCTACGGAGCGGTGCTGGGAACCATCTTTGCGATCGAGGAAGGAGAAGGCAACGAGGACAACGCAAGTGAACACGCGACATCGGCGTCGGCGGAGCGAGGTGCTGCAATCGGCGTTCTTGCGGGCGGCACGGTCGGTTTCATCAGCGGCTGGTTCATCGCGCCCTCCCTCGCTGGACTCGCGGGACAACCGGTGATCGCGCTCGTCGGGGCCATGTCTGGGGCCGCTATGGGAACCCTGGTAGGCTCCCTCGTGTCGATGCGCGACGATTCCGCCACGATATCGCTTCCGCTCGCGACCACCCCGGAGACCTTGATAACGCAGGGGCCCATAGCCACCGACCAGCCGTAAACCCTTCAGGACAGGGACATGTGCGATCTCTGTGGGTATTCGATCCAGGAGGGCGCCGGCACGTCGCTCTGACTGCTGCCCGTGCCGACTCAAGAACCGGCACAAGCGTCTTATGCGTTTACTCTCGTCATGAAGCGGAAGTACAGCCAGGACGGGACCGCGGTTCCGACGTCGCTATGCATCGGTGGAAGGAGTCCGCTACACGTGACTGGATCGCCTGACCGGAGTACAGCGCGATCCAGTACCGAGGATCTACCCGCGGAAGACGGTTGTCACCAGGTATGCGCTAAACATCTTCCCGGACGAGCACGCGCCGGCGATGTCGTTCCTGCCGTGATGCCTCCCGGAGCAGATCCTTCACGCGGTCCGGCTGGATGATGTTGTGCAGAAGCCTGTCCGGGGAGCTGGAGTCGGCGGAAGCGAGGTAGATGTCCCCGATGTGCGTGATCCGCTCCAGGGGATGCTGTTTCACTCCGACATCGTTGATGCGAAAGAGATCGATTTCCTCAGTGCGACGCCCGATGAAACCCGTCTCGACGATCAGTCGCTGATTTGTGAGCTTGTACCGGTTGGTGAGCGCCATCCGCGGCGACCAGAGCTTGCTGGGGCGTCCCTTCCAGATCAGCCGCTCTCCGCCGGGAATGCCGTCGATGTCCTCACCGACCGGCAACCCGTCGTCGGCAATGAGGCGACCCTGACGATCCTGCTGGTCACCGGTCATCACGGGCGCAGAGGCGGCCCGCGCCTGCACCACATCATCCAGCCGACGCCCGCAGTTGTCGCAGAACCGAGCGCCCTCGTCATTTTGCGTCCCGCAATCCGGGCAATAAATCATCGGCCATCCTCTACCCACGACGAAGCGCTCGCTTCCGCGCCATGCCCGGACCCGGCATCTGCCCCATACCGGTCATCATACCGTGCGAACCGATCGCCGATAACCATGTAATTCCGATTTACTCTCGAGGCGATGACGTGTGTCTTCGCTGGAGCCACGCCGAGCGTCTTCAGGGTAGAGTGTAGAGAAGGGACGCATCCGGAGTGCACCTTCGGAAACCGACGTGGTTCCTGCGCCCGTTACGCAGACTCGAGCGCCGATGAACGCGTTCGGTCACCATTCCCCACAGCCGTGGGAAGAGAAGGAAGGAACGATCACATGCGCCGTTCAATGCTGGTATTTGCGATGCTGTTCGGGTTCATACTCGCCACAGCACCGCTCGCCGTGGCACAGCAAGAGGAGGTCGACGTCGCTGAGATCAGCGAAACCGTCCTCGCCGCCGACCCCGAAGCACTCGTCGAAGGTCTCGAGTCGCCACCTGAGGACGACCAGCTCCCCGAGGGCTTCGTCAACCCGCCGAGTGGCACACCGGCCAATCAGGAAATTTCCGAAGCCTTCACCAGCGAAGTCTCGGACTTCGATGACACGGTGGGCACCATAAACTTCACGTTCGACACGGATCCTGAGGTCGTACCAGGGGAAGTCAGCACTGGCATCCTGACGTATATCGTCCTCGAAGAAGAAGTCACCGAAGACGTGTTCGACGACTACAGGTCGGGATTGGAAGAGAGTATCGCTACACCGGTTGCTGGTGCGGAAACCTCCATCGAGGATGTCGAAGTCGGTGGAGTCGAGGGCGTTTTGGTGACCTTCAACCAGAGCGATACCTCCACGTCCGCTGTGGTACAGCTTCTTTCGGTTCCCGTCGGGAACACGATCGTAATTGGTACCGTAGTGTCCGGCAGTCTGGAGGAGATCGACCCAGCCGAGATCCAGACCAATGCTGAGGAGCTGACACTCGCCGGCATCGAGTATCTTGGAACCCTCGCCGAAGAGTAGATTCTCTCGCGCATCTTGCGAGAAAGGTGTCTGTCTCGCTGGCGCATGAAAGGATCGGTCTGATAGTGACCGGTCCTTTCGTGGTTTGTGCCATGACCCTATTTCAAAACGTCATGTGACAGCGATCACGTTGCCAGCCCCACCGCCAGTTTCGACCCGAAAGGCCCACGCAGCTGCCGCTGTCGTACATGCGGAAGGCGGGTGCATGCTCACCTTTGCACATTCGCCGGGCCGGATCAGAATCGACTGGCGAGGACCGTGCGCTCAACTCTGAGCGGTCGAGGAACTCGCTCGGAGCGAAGCGAATGGGTCCGTGTCCGCCCGTGAGTTGGCCGAACGACCGGCAAAGCTCTTTTTCCCTATGACATGTGGTCGAGGAGCCTGCCCTGTAAGCTGCATCGGAGCGATGAGCCGCATCGCACCGTGGCCGCTCGACGCCTTCGACATCGCCTGGGATGGGCTGCATGCGTTGAATTGCTACATGATCCGCTGGGAATGGTGCCGTGTCCGCCCGTGAGCTCGCCGAACAACCACGCGGCATTCCCCAACCTTTCGTCAGGGACTCCCTGTTGGGCCACCGCGCACCACTCGGCGGGTAGCTTTCCCGCACTGGCGATCAGTGAAAGCGGCACAGGCCGACCGTCGAGACCGTAGCATCCGGTCCGCGAACCAGCCCTGCTTCAATGACCCGCTCCGTCCGTCAGTCGAGCATGTCCTCCATCGCATCCGCGTACGCCGCATATGTGTCCCGGCTGAAGCAAACGATCCGCACCGTGTCGATATCCGGATACCGAGCGACGGCGTCTCTAAGTTCACGAACGGCTATAACGGTTGCTCGATCCACCGGAAACCCGTACGCTCCGGTGCTGATCGATGGAAACGCGATCGAGCGGACATGCTCCCGGGATGCCAGGGACATGCTGCTGCGGTAGCAGTTGGCGAGTGTTTGGTCCTCTCCATGCCCTCCCCCTCGCCAGATTGGACCGACGGTGTGAATCACCGCCCTGGCGGGGAGCCGGAAACCGGGCGTGATTCGTGCTTCACCGGGTGGGCAAGGGCCGATCCGCCGGCAAGCCTCCAGAAGCTCCGGGCCAGCGACACGGTGGATCGCGCCGTCGACACCGCCTCCGCCAAGCAGCGAGCTGTTCGCGGCGTTGACGATCGCGTCGACCGCTTGCCGGGTAATGTCCCCCTGAACGACCTCGATGTACCCGTCGTCCATGCTCATCCGGGCACCCCTCTCACGTCCGGCGCAAGGGTCGCGCACCCGATTCCGCGTCAGGCGGCGGCCATGGCGTCCTTGAGCAAACCCGGAACCTTCGACGGGATCTCCGCGACGCGGACTCCAGCCTCCTCGAGCGCGGCGATCTTGTCGGCGGCCGTGCCCGAGCCGCCGGAGATGATTGCCCCAGCGTGGCCCATCCGCTTGCCCGGAGGTGCGGTGATTCCCGCGATGAAACCGGTAACGGGTTTGGTGACATGCTCCCGGATAAACGCCGCCGCGTCCTCCTCGTCGCTTCCCCCGATCTCGCCGATCATCACGATCGCTTCCGTCGCCGGATCATCCTGGAACAAGCGCAGGACATCGACGAAGGATGTGCCGATCACGGGATCGCCACCGATGCCGACGGCGGTCGATTGTCCCAGACCGGCCTTGGTGAGCGCGTCGACGACTTCGTATGTCAGCGTCCCGGAGCGCGAGACCAGCCCCACACTTCCCGGCTTGTGGATGAACCCCGGCATGATCCCGACCTTGGCCTCGCCGGGGGTGATCAGCCCGGGGCAGTTCGGACCGATCAGCCGGGCACCCTTCTCTCGGACGTAGCTGTAGACCGGCACCATGTCGTTGACGGGCACGCCTTCCGTGATGCAGATCACCAGACTGATCCCCGAATCGACGGCCTCGTAAACCGCGTCCGGCGCGAACCGGGCCGGCACGTAGATGATCGAAGTGTTGGCACCCGTCGCGGCGACCGCGCGCGCCACCGTGTCAAAGACCGGCACTCCCGCGACGTTCTCGCCCTGTTTTCCCGGCGTCACCCCGGCCACGACGTTGGTTCCGTACTCCACCATCTGCGACGTGTGAAACGATCCTTCGCGACCGGTGATGCCCTGCACCAAGAGCCGCGTGTTCTTGTCTACCAGAATGCTCACAATGGTCTCCTCAGTCGGGAACGATGACGCAGCCAATCCATAAGCCCGCACCCTGATCAGGCGGCCTGGCCATGGGCCGCGCCAACGACCTGCGCGGCCGCCTCATCCATCGTGTCGACGGCGGTCAGCCCGGCGTCACCGAGGATCTTCTTGCCCTCTTCGGCGTTCGTTCCGGATAGGCGCACGACGATCGGGATCGTGATCTCCACCTCGCCGAGTGCCTCACGGATACCATTGGCGACGACATCTCCGCGCGTGATCCCGCCGAAGATATTGATCAGGATCGCGCGCACCGCGGGGTCGGTGGTGATCAGGCTGAAGGCCTTCGCCACCTGGGACGCGCTCGCTCCGCCCCCGACATCGAGGAAGTTCGCCGGCTCCCCACCGTGAAGTTTGACGGCATCCATGGTCGCCATCGCCAGCCCGGCGCCGTTGACGATGCAGCCGATGTCCCCGTCCAGCTTGACGAACGAGATTCCACTGCGGCGGGCGTCCAGTTCGGTCGCGTTCTCTTCTTCCATATCCCGGTACATTTCGAGCTCCGGGTGACGGGCAAGGGCGTTGTCATCGAAGCTCATCTTGGAGTCGATCGCTCGCCAATCACCATCCTCGGTCAGGATCAGCGGGTTGATCTCGACAAGGGTGGCATCCTCTTTGACGTAGGCATCGAAGATCTGCTGCACGATCGATGCGAACCCGTTCACCTTGTCAGCCGGAAGGCCGAGGTCGAAGGCGATCTCGCGGGCCTGATACGGGCGCAACCCGAGTTCCGGGTCCGCAAGCTCGCGAACGATCTTCTCCGGTCGCCCACGAGCGACTTCTTCGATGTCCACTCCGCCCTCGGCACTCGCCATCACCAGCAGCTTGCGTTGCGGGCGATCGAGCACGACCCCGAGGTAGAACTCCTGGGCGATCTTGACGCCTTGCGCGACAAGAACCTTGTTGACGGTGTGCCCGCTGATGTCCATTCCGAGGATGGCTTCGGCGGCGGATTTCGCTTCCTCCGGGGAGTGAGCGAGCTTGATCCCACCCGCCTTGCCGCGCCCGCCGGAATGCACCTGCGCCTTGACAACCACCGTTCCCCCGAACTCCCGCGCCGCCACTTCCGCCTCGGCGGGTGTAGTCGCGACCGTGCCGGGATTCACCGGAACCCCGTAGCGCGCCAGCACCTCAGCCGCCTGATACTCGTGGACATCCATATCCGCGCCTTGCTCCTTCCCGCATCGGTGCGTTTAGATGGCGGACCGATGCCACTACAGGGCCATGAGTTCACGAGTTGATATCGCCTGCAATCGCGGTTGAATGTAGCACAGGAATCAGGCGTGGAAAGTGCCTGGGAACGGAGCCGGGAGTGCGCATTGACAAATGGCGATGCGTGATATACTGACGTACCGGGACGTTTCCAGGGGTTACGCTCGATCGGAGCAGGATAGGCTTCGTCGTGTCAGGTCTGTTCGGAACCGTTTCGCAGACAGTTTCTTTTTCGGGTTTGTGCCATGAATGATTCATGGCAAGAGAGGTTCATGCGGAATGAGTGAACGAACGCTGACCTGCCGCGATTGCGGGCAGGAATTCGTGTTCACAACTGGTGAGCAGGAATTCTATCAGCAGCGTGGATTTTCCGATCCCCAGCGGTGCCCGTCGTGCCGCGCGGCCCGGAAATCCCAGCGGAATCAGGATGGCGGTGGATATTCGTCGAGCGGCGGTGGGTATTCTTCTGGTGGCGGGTACTCCTCCGGCGGCGGTGGATATTCTTCGGGCGGCGGTGGTTACTCCTCTGGTGGGTATGGCAACGGCGGCGGGAGCGGCTATTCGTCCGGCCCGCGTCAGCTCTTCGACGCGACCTGCTCGGAATGTGGGCAACAAACCCAGGTTCCCTTCAATCCGACCCCGGGCAAGCCGGTGTATTGCCGGGATTGCTTCCAGAGCCGGAAGGCCGCTCCCCGGTACGACGCGTACTAGGAAGATCGGTCATTCCTTTTGAATGCAAGATCGGGCTGGCGGTCGCCAGCCCGATCTTTTTGTCGTGCAGCATCCGTCATGCACGACTGGCTTGTGTTCCGGTCCTTCCAGGCCCGGCACGCATCGCTCCGTTACACTACGACTATCTGGCGCACGGTACTCACCGTTGGCTGAACCGATCATGCTTGCATCGCGGTTGCCTGGTTCACCCGCACGCTTGACCCGGATGGACCGCTTCTGATGGATACCGATCCCACGCCCGATCTCGTGCGCCGTGGGCGCCTCGTTGAGTTGCGGCGTCACCACCCCGCCAACCGCGACGCGTTCGTGCGCTGGTATCGAGATCCTGACATCGCAGAGATGCTTCGCCACGATCTTGAACCCCTCAACGAGATTCAGGCCAACGGCTATTTCTTCTCCGTCGTCATGCCCTCATCGGTACAGGGAACGTGCTGGGCGATTCACGACGTGAGAACGGGCCAGCTCGTGGGCTCGACAGCCGTGACCGACATCGATCGCACCCGTGGCACCTGCCTGTTCCGGCTGGTGATCGGGGAGAAATCGGCATGGGGTCAGGGATTTGGAACCGAAGCAACATCGCTCGCCGTCGAGGAGGCGTTCATCACCCTTGACTTGCGAGCGGTCCACCTCGAAGTCTTCTCCCACAACGAGCGCGCGCAACGGGCGTATCTTCGTGTCGGGTTCGTGCGGACTGGATCGCACGACGAGTGGGTCAGCCGTCGACGAACGCAAATCCATGTGCTTGAGATGAAGCTCGATCGAGAGGCCTGGGAGGCGCGTCGGTCCCTTTCCGATGTCGGTTGAGAGCATGCCTGACTATTCAAGCCTGACTGGTTCGCGGAAGTCTGGCGGCATCTGCGATACTTTCCTCTCGAAGGCGCCTACTGGCACACTTCTGGCATGCACGTGCAGCAAGCACATCCACAGGCGCCAGGCTCCTGCCTGACATTTCAACCAGTTGCCCTGCGTTCATGTGGCATGATCTCGCTCCACCGAACGCATGCCCGATCCACGATGCTGTGGCGAAATGCTCTTGCGGTCTCGATCTTCCGGTCATCCCTCACCGATCCTGGCCCGCATACACACAAGGAAACGCCGACCATGCCTTCCGACATTCCTCACCGTCAGACCGCCGATCGTCAATCTGGACCTTCATCATCACGACGTGTCCTCGACGATATCCGCAGCCCCGCTGACCTCAAGGGTCGCACCGTACGGGAGCTGAACCAGTTGGCGGCAGAAATCCGTGAGGAGTTGATCGGAAGTGTCACGAAAACCGGAGGGCACCTCGGCGCGAGCCTGGGCACTGTCGAGCTTGCGATCGGCCTCCATTACGTATTCGAATCGCCACGGGACAAGCTGGTCTGGGATGTGGGGCACCAGGCCTACGTCCACAAGATGCTGACCGGACGGCGCGATCGTTTCCCGACGCTCCGTCAGGAAGGCGGGATGTCCGGCTTTCTGAGCCGCGATGAGAGCGAGCATGACGCGTTCGGCGCTGGGCACGCCTCGACGTCGATCTCCGCCGCGCTTGGCATGTGCGTCGCTGAGGCGGCCAAGCCGGAATCGGTGGAGCGAGGACGCGTTGTCGCGATTATCGGTGACGGCGCACTTACCGGTGGGATGGCCTTCGAGGGGCTTAACAACGCCGGAAATCTCCACTATCCGCTCACCGTCGTTCTGAACGATAACGAGATGTCGATCGCCCCGAACGTCGGTGCGATGAGCAAGTATCTTGATCGGCTGCGCACCGATCGCCTGTACAACCGCGCCAAGGATGAGCTCGCGGATCGGATCGAGAAGCTGCCCCAGGGCGACATGCTGGTGGAGCTGGGCAAGCGGATGAAGGACTCCTTCAAGGAGTTCATCTATCATTCGATGATCTGGGAAGAGCTTGGCTTCACGTATATCGGGCCGGTTGACGGTCACGATATACGGGCGACGGTTGAAGCGCTGCATCGCTCGATGGAGATCGACGGTCCGGTGTTCCTCCACGTGCTAACCAAGAAGGGCAAGGGGTATGATCCCGCCTTGACCGACACCGAGCGCAGTCACGCGGTCAGCGCTCCCAGCAAGCCCGCGATCAAGGGGGCGCCCGTTGCGCCCAAATACCAGGATGTCTTTGCCGCAACCCTGATCGAGCTCGCCCGTGAGGACGACCGCATCTACGCGATCACCGCCGCGATGCCGGGGGGCACGTCCCTCATCAAATTCGCCGGCGAGTTCCCGGACCGGTTCTTCGATGTCGGAATCGCCGAGCAGCATGCGGTGACGTTTGCCGCTGGCCTTGCCACGGCGGGATTGCGGCCGGTTGTCGGCATCTATTCGACCTTTCTGCAACGAGCCTATGACCAGATCGTCCATGATGTCAGCATCCAGCGGCTGCCTGTCGTTTTCGCGCTCGATCGCGCTGGCTTCGCCGGTGACGATGGCCGCACGCACCACGGTGTGTTCGACCTGAGCTACCTCCGATGTATCCCGAACATGACGATCATGGCGCCCAAGGACGAGGGTGAGCTCCGGCACATGATCGCTACCGCCGTCGCGTATACAGACGGGCCAGTCGCGATCAGGTTTCCACGCGGAGCGGGAGTCGGGGTCAGCACGAGCGGTCCCACTATGCAGCTTCCGATCGGGCAGGCGGAGACCATCCGCGAAGGAACCGATGTCGCTATCCTGGCTGTCGGCTCGATGGTCCTCGCCGCTGAACGCGCGGCCGATGTGCTGGCGGACGAGAACCTGTCCGCGACCGTGATCAACGCAAGATTCGTGAAGCCCCTTGACGAGACGCTGATCCTGAATCTGGCACGAACGCACGGAGCACTCGTGACAGTCGAGGAGAACGCAGCCAATGGTGGGTTCGGTTCGGGTGTTCTCGAGCTCCTTGCGCGCGAGCGGCTGCGAATACCCGTCAAGGTGCTTGGAATTCCAGACACCATCTTCGAGCAAGCGTCCCAGAATCGCCTTCGCGAACTCGCGGGGCTCGGTATCGATGCGATCGCCAGCGCTGCACGGGAGGTCGCCCGGGAGCGGCAGGTTCTGGCTACTCCGGACGACTCAGAGACCGGAACCGAGCCTGTTTCCGTACCGGTTCCTGTCACGTCCGCCCGATAACGGTTCGGTGATGGATGAAGAAGTACGGGTCGGGCTAGCGGACGGAGGATCGCTCGCCAAAGCGCTGACGCAGAATCACGCTGACCTTGTGGCCGATCAACTACGCAAATTGGCTGGGTATCGGGACGCATTGTTGGTCGCCAACCAGACGACCAACCTGACCGCAATTCGCGACCTGATCGGTATCGAGCGGCGGCTCATCCTGGAAAGTCTTCGCCTTGTCCCACCGCTCGACGAGCGGCTCGCCGAGTTCGCCAGTGCACGTCCCCGGCTGATAGACATCGGTACCGGCGCCGGCATTCCCGGAATCGTGCTCGCGATCGCGCGTCCAAACCTTGATGTCACGCTTCTCGACGCGACCCGCAAGAAGATCGCTTTCCTGGAGCGAACCATCGCGGAGCTCGATTTGGGCAATGCGCGCGCGGTCCATGGCCGTGCCGAGGAGATCGGCCTGGATCGCACGATGCGCGGACGATTCGATATTGCCACCGCACGCGCTGTCTCCTCGATCCCCTCGCTCATGGAACTCGGCTTGCCCCTGCTCAAGCGAGGTGGTTACCTGCTGCTCTCCAAAGGTCCGGACATTGACGAGGAGTTGGAAGCCGGGGTGCGGGCAGGCGAGATTCTGGGCGGCACGGTGATGGAGGCATCGTTCTTGCCGGAAGCAGGAACATCGATCGCGACGCAGTTGGTCATCGTCGAGAAGACGGCGCCAACGCCGGGAGCGTACCCACGACGGTCAGGAATCCCGTCCCGCAACCCATTAGGAACTCACTCCCGGATCAGTCGCCCGGTAAACCCTGACCGGGGCGGCGATGGGTAACGTGCTATGTCCCAATCAACTTTCGCAAAAGAAAGCGCCCATTCGCCTGGGCCGCGGCTCTTCTATCGCAAGGAAAAACTCCGCGGCGCATGCTGGGAGTACGAGATCGCGGGCGGCTGGCTCGATGTCCCCTGCGACTCCCGCCACAGGCGGATCCTGCGGCACACGTTTTCGTTCTATCGGCCGCGAGATGCGACCATTCGTACCGGATCGGGCAGCGAAGTCGTCAAGCGCGCGGCGGCGGAGCAGTGGTTCTTTCCCGATCGATGGTTCTCGCTCCTCCGCTTCACGACTGCCAACGATCGCTCAATCGGGTATTACGTCAACTTTTCCCAGCCACTGCGAGAGGTCCGCAAAAACTACTACAGTGATATCGATCTCGAACTCGACCTCTGGCTGGATCTCGATGGAACGCTGACCGAGCTCGACCGGGACGAATACGAGGAAGAGATTGATTCGGCGCGTCTTCCCGCGGCCTGGGCCGACGAGGTGAACAACGCCGCTCAGCGCGTCGCCGACGCCGTCGCCTGGTCCGTCGCGCACTCCGGGCCAGACGTGGAAACGACCCGCGACGAGAAGTTCGGTATTCCCGAATTCATTCTCCGCGCCTGAACTTCACGGTCACACGTCCTCGGGACGCAGCGCTTCGACCTGATGGACGATTCCCAGCGAACGATCGTAGGCAGCGCGCCGGCGAGGATCGGTCAGGACATCTCGTGCAGCCAGGAGCTCGCGCATGCGTCCGGCTGACTCCGGATCG
Source organism: uncultured Thermomicrobiales bacterium (assembly GCA_902806355.1). The sequence goes on from CADCWI010000005.1 coordinate 41,920, forward strand.
CTCGTGCGGTCCGGGTGATGCTTGAGCGCGAGCCGCTTGAATGCGACATCGATCACCTCCGGATCCGCTTCGGGATCGACATGAAGCACCTGGTAGAACGTCCGCCCATGCGGGCGCCGGTTGGCCACGCGGAGCTCCCCGGCGGTCAGATGCTCCGACAGTTGTTCCTGCGTCATCAACGTTGGCTCGAGATTCGCGATCTGATCGGCCGGGACCCCCCATTTCCCATGGCAGGTCATGCATTCCATGACGAGCTGGGATCGAACGTTCATCGTCGGGATGAAATACAGCGTCAACCTGCGCCGTGTGTCGTAGGCGGCGAAGACGGTCGAGCGCCGGCAACTGGGGCAGTCATGAATGAAGAATCCGCGCTGATCGATGTAGTCACGGGCACCGATGATAGGAAAGACCACTACGTTCAACTCCCGGATGAACAACTATCTGCCTGAGACTCTACCAGTCCGGACCACGGGCGACCACGCTGACGACCAGACGCATCGCACTGGCTCGTCCCTGGAGCCGGGCCAACACACGAAGGATGAGGACATGGCACGGAACGACACACCCGCATTCGTCACGGAATGGTTGGATACCCTCACCGACGCCACATTGGCGGACGTGGCACCAGATCCGGATGTGACGGCCGTCTTCTCGGCGGACATGATCAATGGCTTCGTCCATGAGGGGCCGTTGGCGTCCGATCGCGTCAAGGCGCTGGCGAGCCCCGTCGTCTCCGTGTTCCAGGCCGCGTGGGACCACGGCGTGCGCGAGTTCGTGCTGCTGCAGGACACCCACGATCCTTCAACCCCCGAGTTCCGCGCCTATCCTCCGCACTGCGTTGCGGGCACGCTGGAGTCATCCACGATTGCGGATCTGGCGGACCTTCCGTTCCACGACAACTTCACGATTGTTGAGAAGAACTCGCTCAATCCGGCAGTGAAAACCACATTCGACGCCTGGCTCGATGGCCACTCGAGCATCGAGAATGCGATTGTCGTTGGGGATTGCACGGACCTCTGCACGTACCAGCTCGCGATGCACTTGCGAATGCGGGCCAACGCGCTCAACTCGCAAAAGTTCGACGTTATCGTGCCCGCGAATGCTGTCGACACCTTCGACATCCCTGCCAAGGGTGCAGAAGTGGGACAGGCTCATCCCGGTGACTTCTTTCACCACGTCTTCCTCTATCACATGATGTCCAACGGGATCCGGATCGTCCGGTCGCTCAGCAAGGGTGCGGACTGATGTCGCCGAACCGCGCCAAGTTCAGGGGGGCCTCCGAGCTACCATGACTTCCACACATGATGGCGAACAGTCAGGTCATAGCCGCGACGGCCGCCGGGGAATGCTGGCAGCAGACAACCTTTCCCGGTTCGATCGCCCCGATGGTCAGGTGTTCGCGCCCCGATCCACAGCGCTGTTCACGGATCTGTATCACGTCGACGCCGCCTACGTATCCTGGCTGAACGAGCACAACGGGCGCTCGACCTTCGATCTCTACACGCGTTCCGCGCCATTCGGGGGCGCGTACATGCTTGTTGCCGGCCTCGGACCCGCGCTCGATTACATACGCAACTTCTCGTACAGCGATGATGACCTGGCGTATCTGGAACGGGTCAAGGGATACAAGCCAGCATTCCTCGACTACCTCGGTGCTCTTCAGTTTTCCGGCGATATCGAAGCGGTCCCGGAAGGTGAGATCCTCTTTCCGAACGAGCCGTTCCTGCGCGTCACCGCACCATTCCCAGAGGCACTCCTGCTTGAATCCGGTCTCCTGCGCGCGATCGGCGTATCGACCCTAATCGCCACGAAAGCCGCTCGCCTCGCGCAGGCGGCGCAGGGCCGACCAGTCTCAGATTTTGCGTTTCGGCGTGCGCACGATCCACACCTGGCGGCGCGATCCGGTTTCATCGGAGGTTGCGCGAGCACGTCGTTCGTCGCTGCGGCCAAGGAGTACGACATGCCGGCCGCGGGCACCATTCCGCACGCACTCGTCCAATCCTTCCGTGATGAGTTGACCGCCTTTCGCGCGGTGGCCACCTCCCTTCCCAAGTACTCGCTCCTGCTCGACACGTACGACGTGCGGCGCGGAACCTCCAACGCCATCATCGCGGCCAGGGAAGGCTTCGAAAGCCATGGGCACACGCTCGCCGCTGTCCGTCTCGATAGTGGCGATCTCGCCGCCGACAGCCTGATCGTGCGCGACATGCTGGATGAGGCTGGGCTGAATGAGGTCCGGGTGCTGGTCAGCGGGGATATCGACGAATACAAGATCGCCAGGTTTGTCGCGGCCGGCGCGCCGATCGATGGCTTTGGCGTCGGGGGGAACCTCGGCGTCGGGCTAGGCACGATTGAATCCGGCACCGTGGGTGGTGTGATCGGCGCGATCTACAAGCTTGCCTGGTACGAGAGCGACGATGCAGACCCGGCACGGATCAAGCTCGCCGGCGAGAAGAGCACCTGGCCGGGCCGCAAGACAGCCTGGCGGATCGGTGCATACGAGCGGGATGTAGTCCAGCTTGAAGAAGAAGATCCACCCGCCGGAGGACGACAGCTGGCCACCTCGTGGATCGCGAGAGGCCACCTGGTAGCGCAGGAGCCAAGCCTGCACGAGGTCCGCGACCGAGCGGCCTGTTCGCTGGCTGCAATGCCCGCCAACCTCAAGGAGCTGACGGCCCATGAGCCGTACCGGGTCGATGTCAGCCTCCGGCTCTCCGCGCTCCGCAAAGCCACCATCGAGGGCTTGCGGCTTAACAACCGGGCACAGCTCTGAACTCAGACCGCCTCGCATACAGTCGAGGCGCATACACGTCCTACCCGGGTTCCGTAGGGGCGATCTAGAATCGACTGGAATGCACCCATTTCTGACCATACGTGGTCGATTCGCATGCTGAGTGGGCTTTAAGCGATCTCATTCAACATGCAAAACCGTTCCCGTGAAGGCCGAACAAGT
>CADCWI010000006.1 GCA_902806355.1 uncultured Thermomicrobiales bacterium
ACGCGGCGCGATCCCGCTCCCCTGCACGGAGACGGTCTCCCCTGGGCTTCCCGCTCTGCCCGGTGCGTGGATCACCGCGAAGAGATCGCCACCGAGCCCGCACATCTCCGGCATCACGACTGAGGCGGTGAGACCGGCGGCGACGGCGGCGTCGATTGCGTTGCCGCCGGACCGGAGGACATGGAGCGCGGTCTCCACCGCCAGGGGATGGGCTGCGGCAACCATGCCGTTGGTGGCGTAGACGGGATAGGGACGCCGCCGCTCCCAACTGGCTGATGACACCGATTCCGAACTTGGAAAGCCGATCATGCAACGTACTCCCGGCGGTGATGAAGATCATCAATGAGATCCAAAGCCTAGCCCAGATTGTCACAGGTGATCGCGATCCGCACAAACGCCGTGATGGCCTGCACGAGCACGAAAAGGGTGCGTGGTAGGCTTCGGACAAGGAGGCTTACCCGCCCGTGATCGATCCTCGTACCGCATTTGCAACCTCTCTATCCTCCACCACTTCAGGTCCGCCCGGTGCCCTCGTTCTCGACGCCGTTTCCAAGCGTTACGGGTCGTTCGCCGCTCTCGACAGGCTTTCGCTCGATGTGCCGCACGGCATCATCCAGGGGTTCCTGGGTCCGAACGGGGCCGGGAAGACCACCGCAATCCGGATCCTGATGGGGTTCCTCCGCGCGTCGTCAGGGTCCGCTTCGATCTTCGGGCTCGATTCCTGGACCGACGGTGTCCAGGCCCGGCAGCGTGTCGGCTACCTGGTCACCGCGGATGCGCTCTACCCGGACATGGACGGCATCGATCAACTGGATTTCGCGACGAAGATATCTGGCAGGGATCCGGTTCTGCGGGGACGGGCGCTGGATGCCCTGGAGCTCAGCCAGTCGACCCTGATGCAGCGACTCGGCTCCTATTCCAAGGGAATGCGGCAGAAACTGGCGATCGTCGCCGCGATGCAGCACGATCCCGATCTGCTGGTCCTCGACGAGCCATCGGATGGGCTGGATCCGCTTATCCAGCAGCACTTCGAGGCGTTGCTCCAGGAACGTCGCCAGGCCGGGCGAACGGTGTTCATGTCGTCCCACGATCTGGCGGAGGTGGAGCGAACCTGCGAGCGTGTGGCCGTCATTCGACGTGGGCAACTCGTCGCCAACGGCACCGTCGAGGAGCTGAGCAGGCACTACCGGCGGACAGCGGTGATCCGTTTCCAGGGCCCTATCCCGGATGACCTCTCGCTCCTTGGCGAGATCGAGCATGTCGATGCCGGAAGCGGCACGGTGCGCGTGCGGATCGGTGATGACATCAATTCGCTGATCCGTGCGCTCGCGCAAGTCGATATCTCCCACCTGGCGATCGAGGAGCCGCAGTTGCAGGACATCTTCTTCGGATTCTACGACGGCACGGATGGAACCTCGTCTGGCCTTGCCGACGGTGCCGGCCGATGACGACGCTTCGCATCACCGCCCGGCTCCTCCGGCGCGGGCTCGGCGGCACGCTGATGCTCTTTCTCGGCATCGCCCTGTTCGAGTTCATCAACCCCGTTATCGGCGACTCCCTGGGCGGGACAGAAGTCGTTCAGGAGCTGTTCGATCAGTTGCCGCCGGGCATGCGGACGCTCGCCCAGGTGCAGCCGGACTTCTTCATCGAGGCGGGGTTTGCCGGGTTCATTGCTCTCGGGTTCACGCATCCCGTGTTCTTCGTACTTGTCGCGTCGTCTGTCGTCGGGTTCGGCGCACGGACGATCGCGGGAGAGGTCGACTCCGGCGTGATCGCGCTCACGCTGGCACGACCGGTCTCGCGCCGCGTCGCCTACGTTGCCCGGATCGTTGGGCTCCTCGCGTTATGCGCCGGGCTGGCGCTGGTGGGCGTCCTCGGATCGTGGATCGGCACGGTTGTCGTGAACCTGCAGGCCGGCACTGGACTGCGCGAGTATGGGGCCCTATTTGCCGCCTCGGCGTTGCTGGCCTGGGCAATCGGGGGGATGGTGCTGGGTGTCTCGGCGGCATCGAGTACTACCGGACGAGTCGTCGGCTGGGCAACCGCCGTGCTCGTGGTGCTCTACTTCATCGACTACTTCGCCGAGATCTGGAGCGTGCTGGAACCGCTCGGACCATTTTCGATCTTCCGGTACTTCGATCCGGTCGCCGCGCTCGTCGAGGGGCGTGTGCCACTGATTAACGTGGCCGTGCTCGGTGGCGTCGGGCTGGTGGCTATCGTGATCGGCCTGCTGGTCTTCGAGCGGCGGGACCTTCCGGTGTGAACCGGGATGGCCGGATGGAACGGGTTTGCCAGTTCCGGCACCTGTGTTGGAGCCACTATTCGGGCATGACGATGTCGTCGCTGTGCTACCCTCGCACGGTTCGATCCATTCGAGACGCATGCAGAATCGGGGTTCCCACGTGACATTTACCGCGAACGACCATCGATACGACTTGATGAAGTACCGGCGCACGGGACGCAGCGGTCTTCTCCTGCCCGAAATTTCGCTCGGCTTGTGGCAGAACTTCGGGAATGGGCGCTCACTCGACTCGCAGCGGGCGACATTGCGCAGGGCGTTCGATCTCGGGGTCGTCCATTTCGATCTCGCCAACAACTACGGGCCGCCGTACGGATCGGCCGAGGCCAACTTCGGCAGGGTGATGGCCCAAGATTTCCGGCCGTACCGTGACGAGCTGATCATCTCCACCAAGGCGGGGTACGACATGTGGCCGGGACCATACGGCGACCACGGTTCCCGGAAGTACCTGCTGGCGTCGCTCGACGCGAGTCTCGAGCGGATGGGGCTGGAGTATGTCGACATCTTCTATCACCACCGCCCGGATCCGGAAACACCGATCGAGGAGACCGCCGGTGCACTGGCATCTGCCGTCACCAGCGGCAAGGCACTCTACGTCGGGGTGTCGAACTACAGTCCCGAACAGACGACAGCGATGGCCAGGGCGCTGGCGGTCCATCACGTTCACCTGCTGATTCACCAGCCGAGCTACAACATGTTCAATCGCCACATCGAACGCGGGCTCTTCCCGGTGCTCGATGAGGAAGGCATCGGTGCGATCGTCTTCGTGCCGCTCGCGCAGGGCCTGCTCACCGATCGCTATCTCGCCGGTGATATTCCCGGCGACTCCCGAGCCGCGACGAGCCCGACGCTGACATCGGAGCGGATCACCGAGGAGTACCTCGCTCGCGCCCGAGCGCTGAACGAGATCGCACGAAACCGTGGGCAGACGCTGGCACAACTGGCGCTCACCTGGATTCTCCGGCAGCCACAGATCACGTCCGCATTGATCGGCGCCTCGAGTCCGGAGCAGCTGGAGCAGAACGTTGACGCCCTGAGCTTCCCTTCGCTGACCGACGAGGAGATAGCCGATATCGAGCCCTTCGCCAGCGAGCTGCCATAGCATCGGTGGTATGGCGACAGGTCCGTCGTGGTGGATGGCGCGAGTTTCGCGGAGCGATGACTCCCAGCGCGGCTGCCCGGTGCAGCTGCCGGTGCGGCTGCCCGGGTGGACTCCAGAGTCTGCCTACGGTCTTCGCGGGAGGTGTTCGTAGCGGCAGGGTCCACATGATTGCTGTATGGATACCTGACGGTCTTTCGGCTAACGTACGGGGAACGCACGAATCGACCGGATGCTGAGTTTCGCTCGCGGACGAACACAAGGTCCGTCCCTACGGATTCGAGAGGCGCGAAGGTCACGGCTCCAGCCAGCCCCGCTCACTCAGATGGGCGGACACCCCTGTCAATCTTCTTGGCAAGGGTGTCCGGCGCCGGGGGATCGCCCCTACCGATTAAGGCAGAAGGAGTAATTACCCGGATCCCGGTCAGCGGTCGATTCTCGTACAACCCTTTCGAACCGGGGTACACGTGCACGGTGCACTACCTGGAACGCCCCTCAACGGATTCGGGCGTGGCGAAGGGAACGGCTCCAGCCTTTCGCTCAGCCGATGAAGTCGAACCAGCCAGAGATGGTGTCGCGCAGATCGGCGCTCAGCCAGGCGGTCCAGCCGTACAGCCCAAGGATGACCGCGATCAAGAGGAAGGCGAGAACGCCGAGGAAGAAGCCTCGCATGCTCGATGCGTGGGGCTCCACCATCGTCACCGTGGGAGAGAAGGCGTCGTGGTAGGGCATATCGGCGGCGAACACTTCGGCACCGCCAGCGTTTGATGCTGCGCTCCACCGATCGCCGGTTGGCGCGGATGACTTCCCATTGGCCGAGGTGGTTCGAAAGGGAGCGATTTCGTCCTGACTCTCACTGGTGCTCCACCGTTGCGCGCCGGATGTGCTGCCTCGTGTCACTTGGTATGGTTCTGTGCGCTGCGCGGTGGTGGGATGGATCGGAATCGCGGCCGTGTCGTCGATCCGGTGCGCGTCCGCGTTGAGTGAAGAGCCACACTCGGCGCAGAACAGGCTGATCCCGCTGTTACGCGCGCCGCAAACGGGGCAGGTACGGCTGGTCGTTGCACTGGAAGACGTCATCGTTCGATCCTGTGGATGTATATCAAGCGGTTTCATTCAGGAAATTGGGATCGACGGCGAACGCGTCGGCGACGCCGAATCGTTCCATGACAACGAGACTCACGGCATCGATGTAGGAGAGCCCGCGCGGGCTTCGCGACGCGATCACCAGTGCCCGCGCCCGGTGATTATCCTGCTCATCCGTATGGTAGACGGGCAGGCGTTGATCGCGCAGCCATTGGCGCGCGACGGCGGGGCCGGCTCCATTGCTCAGCAGGTCGACGGTTTCCGCGATCACATGATTCGTGGTGAACAGCTTGTAACCTCCGTCGACCAGCTCGCGGTAGGCGGCCACAGCGGCATCGTGCGTCGTGTCGTTTGCATCGACCAGGGCCACGATGGCGGAGGAATCGACGAAGGCGACGAGGTCGCCTGTGCCAGGCTCGGACGATGCCTGCTCGGACTCCGCGATCGCCGCATTGCGTTGAACCGTCTGTTCAGGTTGCATGTTCTCTGGTTCCTCCGGTTTTGATCGTGCTGCTCTGTCCCCGCTGTGCCGATTCCCCATGCTGCGCCGGGCTTTCAGCCGTGCCTTTGTCGCCGCTCACGGTTGCGCAGGTTTACGTGCCGTGGCTAGTACGCTGCCCCATGTTTCAGAAGAGTGTCGTAGCCGATCTGGTATTTCCTCAGCCGGACCAGACGAGTTCCGTCGAATTCGCATTCCGGCCAGCTAGTTGCGGTCGAGCAGGGCCAGAGGATCGTCCCATCGTATTGGGATTGCCTGATGGCGGGATGACAATGTGCCACTCACGCCAGGGAGCAACTCATGATCGACCGTTAGCGTCGTCGCCAGGCCGCATTGCGATAGGAGCTCTTGCCTTCGCCGATGTTCGTTCCCGGCCCAGAGCCGATACCGATCACATCATCAAGGGGCCGAATCTCGGATGCGGGCTGAAGTCGATGGATGAACCCCTGCTGCTTTTGCACCGAAGCCACGAAGGCGTCGAGGACCGATCGCTCGATGAACCATTGTCCACCTATGCGTCGACCCTGAAGCCGCCCTTCGCGCAAGTAGCGCCGCACTTGCTCGGTTGATCGCTTGAGCCGTTGCGCGGCATCGCTGACGCTGAGCAGGCTCCGTTCTTCTTCCATGGTCTCCATGATCTCCAGTAATGTGCCTTGCATTGCCCGTGGAGGTGCGCCTCCAAAGCGTGACACGTGACGCTGATCAGCCCGGGTGCGTTGTATACGACAACATGGTACCGAGTTTCGCCCACGCTCGGCAACCCTGCAGATCGGGGATGGGGCTTGAACGATACGACGTGATCTGGTGTACTGAAACGTTTGCGGCGTGAGTCCCATAGGCACGGGACCATTTCATGAACCAGGCAGGCCGATTGCGGTCATGTGCAATGGGAGAGGCTATGCACGTCCGGTCAGACGATGAGGATCCACAGGCGGGACCCAGCGGCATCGAGCTCATCGATCTGGGGTTCATGGATACGCCAGGAGTGATCGCGTCCTACTTGCTGGCTGGTGATGACCAGCTGACGTTGATCGAGAGCGGGCCAACCACGACCCGAGCGCATCTGGAACGTGGGATTCGTGCCGCGGGATACTCTCTGGCCGACGTCTCGCGCATCGTCATCACGCACATTCACCTCGATCATGGCGGGGCGGCCGGGGCGATCATGCGCGACTATCCCCACATGCGGCTCAGCGTCCATCCCTTGGGCGCACCGCACATGGTCGATCCGGCCAGGCTGATCAGCAGTGCCGGCCGGCTCTATGGTGACCGGATGGAGAGGCTTTTCGGCGAGGTGATCGGAGTGCCGGAGGACCGGATCGATCACCTCACCGATGGCGATGTCGTGCGGCTGAGCGGACGCCCGCTTCGGATGCTGTTCACTCCCGGGCACGCGGCACATCACGTCGCCATCTTCGATGAACTGACCCGTACGCTGTTCACTGGCGACGTGGGCGGGGTGCGCGTACCGGGTTCGGCGTTCGTCGCGCCTCCTACGCCGCCGCCGGAGTTCGCGCCGGACCAGTGGCGCAACAGCATCGAGACGTTGCGGAACGTGCAGCCAGCGAGGCTTGCGCTCACGCACTTCGGGTTCGTCGATGATGTCGATGCGCATCTCGACCAGCTGATGCCAGGGATCGAATCGGTGATTGGGATCGCCAGGGAAGTGCTTGCCGGCGGGGGCACCCTGGACGTGTTGACGGATCGGCTGCTCGAGGCCGAACGCGAGAGCGTGGAAGGGCCGGACGCCATTCGGGAGTTAGGGCAATTGGAACTTGCGAGTCCGGCGTATGTGTCCGCGATGGGACTGCAACGCTACCTGAAGAAGCGTGGTGAGTTGGGCTGACTCGTGACCCATAACGTTGGACGCATGGGCGGGCCTACGAATCCGTGAGAGGTCTCCCTTGATATGGTGCGTCGCGTTTCGACGCTGCAGTCCCGGGCGAGACTAGATGGACGTTCCCGCACCGACACGAACGGAGAGCGTACGTTCTCCGTTCGTGTCGGTGCACATATCAGGCAATATCCTCCACCTCGTCGGTGACTTCCCCCATCGCGGGGGCGGTGACCGGCTCGATCCTCATCAGGAGCAACGGGTTGTCGTCCGCCGCGATCCGGTTGGGATCCTCCTTGCCGCATCCGAGACAAAGATGGATCAGCACCTGCTCACCGTTACGACGGCTCAGCAGGCCGATCGGCGCCATCATCGAGTGGCACTCGCTCCGGCGGTCACCCGGCATCTTGTGATCGACATGCTTGGAGTAGAGGCAGTTCGGGCAATGGTTCCGATGCCGGCCGCCGGCGATCGGCGCACCGATGAACTGACGACAGTGGCCGCATTTGAAGGCCTGGTCATCTTCGGTTCGTGGTGATCGCAGGCGCGGCTTCCTGGGCTGCCCGGTGGCGGGCCGGGGAAGCGTCCGGGTCCGCTTCGCACTCCGGTCGATCCCCGCGAGGTCATCAGCGGTCAGGTGGTCTGATTCGGCGTCGTCGTAGTCCGCGTACCAGTATGGCAAGGTCGTGTCCTCCGCGCAGCGTGCGCGAGCGTTCAGGCGTCATGGGATGGGACAGCTGAGGGGTGCAGCTCGATGCGCTGCTCCGAAGGACAATCGTGGTTTGCATAGGTCACTGGCTTTCCAGGATGGCGACATGGCCACCAGAACACGTTCGGGATCGAACGGACAGCACGAGATAAGGGTGTCGCAACGCACCGCCGGAAGCGGAACGAATGCGCACCGAGATCGAGGTGTCTGGTGTCTGTGTGGAGGTCCGGAAAGTCCTGGGCGCGGCGGCTGGACCGGCGAGCATGCCAGTCAGCGGAACGAACCCGTGCCGGACAGGTGAGCGCGGCGTCCGGAAGGGGACACCCGGCTGTGCCTTGTCGAACCGGCAGGGAGCCGGATCAGACCATCCGCAGGGAAGGTGGCTGTGTCGTCAGCGGTCGCTGACGCGGTCGCGAATCCCGCCTGCTAGGCGTGCACGCTCTGGACACCACTGGAGACACCAGATGGCACAAGCGCAAGGACCTTGGATTGCAGCACGGACCGCTCCGTTTCCAGCCCCGATAGAGGGGATAATCTTGCCGGCATGGACCGCATCCGCGAACGCCGGACGATCAGTATCCTGAGGATACTTCCCGGAGTGTATGCTCTCGGCTGGTGGTAGGCAATAGCCGTGCGAGGAAACGTCCGTGATCGATGTCCTGCTGCTCGGAACCGGGGCGATGATGCCACTCCCCGGGCGATGGCTCTCCAGTACGCTGGTTCGCGTCAATGGATCGCTGGTCCTGTTCGATTGCGGCGAAGGCACCCAGATCGCCATGCGTCAGTTTCATTGGGGATTTCGCCGGCTCGATGCGATCTGCCTCTCGCACCTCCATGCCGATCATGTCGCTGGTCTGCCCGGTGTGTTCCACACCGTGGCGAATGCCGGTCGTACCGAGCCGATGCGTATCTTCGGGCCTTCGGGGACTTCCGATGTTGTCAGTGGTCTGCGCGTGATCGCCCCACACCTGCCATACGAGATCGAAGTGATCGAGCTCGAAGACGATGTGACATTCGGGCTTCCTGGAGGATTGACCGGGCACGCGCGCGAGGGCGAGCACCGGGTGACGTGTCTCGGCTACCGTCTTTCGGCGGATCGTGGCCGGGCGTTCCGATCGGACCGTGCGGTTGCGCTCGGAGTCCCGAAGGAGCAATGGTCGCTCCTGCAGGATGGGGAGACGGTCGTCGTGGACGGCAAGACGGTGCAACCCGCGGATGTGCTGGGGGATGCCCGTCCCGGTATCGCCCTCGGCCTCATCACCGACACCCGTCCCACGGGGAGGCTCGAAGACCTGGTTCGCGGCGTCGACCTGCTGATCTGCGAGGCAACGTACGGCGAGGACGATGACCAGCAGAAAGCCATCCTCCACAAGCATATGACGATCCGGGAAGCGGCTGCCCTGGCCGAGCGAGCGGGCGTAAGGAATCTTTGGCTAACGCACTTCGGCGCCGGGATGAGCGATCCCGAGTCGTACCGGCCATTCGCGCGGTCGCTGTTTCCGTCGGCAGAGATCGGCTCCAGCGGGTTGACCGGAAGCCTGACATTCCGTCGTGGTTACGAGCGGATCGACGCTGGCGATTCCGAGGAGTGATCCTCCGGGGAACCATCGACGGCCGCAAATGGTGGGTTGTCACTTGACCGGACACCTCGATCCCGGTACCGTCCACCATCGACAACCAGATGCATAAAGCATGCGGGGCTGGGACGCCACGCCGCGCGGCATGATCCATCGTCGCGACGGTGGAAGTGGCAGGCGATACGGGCAAGGGGGACGGCAGATGGGATTCGGGAACACCGATTGGTTCACCCACGATCGCTTTGGCATGTTCATTCACTGGGGGCTCTATGCACTGCCAGCCCGCCATGAATGGGTGAAGAACCGCGAGCGGATCACCGACGAGGCGTACCAGAAGTATTTCGCCCACTTCGAGCCGGACCTGTACGACCCGGTGCAGTGGGCGAGGGATGCGAAGGCGGCGGGCATGAAGTACGCCGTGATCACGTCCAAGCACCACGAAGGCTTTTGCCTTTGGGATTCCCAACTCACCGACTACAAGGCGACGAACACCCCAATCGGTCGTGATCTGCTGGCGGAGTGGGTCCATGCGTTCCGTGCCGAGGGCCTCAAGATCGGGTTCTATCACTCCGTGATTGACTGGCACCATCCGGAGTTCCCGGTCGACCGGGTTCATCCCCAGCGTGACGATGCCGAGTTCCGCGAGGCCACGGCGCACCGCGACATCCGGAAATACGCCGATTACCTTCACGGCCAGACCCGCGAGCTTCTCATGAATTACGGAAAGATCGACATCATCTGGTTCGACTTTTCGTACGATGAGAAGGGACGGGATGCCTGGCAGTCGGAGGCGCTTGTCGGGCTCGTGCGTGAGCTTCAGCCGGACATCATCATCAATGACCGGCTCGATTACCCTGATTCAGCCGATTTCGTCACCCCAGAGCAATACCAGCCCAAAGAGCCGCCGACGCGGAATGGCCAGAAGGTCGTCTGGGAGGCGTGCCAGACGTTGAACGGCTCCTGGGGTTACGACCGTGACAACCTGGATTGGAAATCACCCGATCTGCTAGTCAAGCTGCTCGTCGATTCGGTTTCCAAGGACGGCAATGTCTTGCTCAACGTCGGACCGACCGGGCGCGGCGAGTTCGATCCCCGTGCCCGGGAGACGTTGGCCCGGCTTGGAGAGTGGACCCGCCTGCACGGCCGATCGGTATACGGTGCGACATCAAGCGAGTTTCGAGCACCGGCGGATTGCCGGTTCACGCAACGAGGCAACCGGCTCTATCTTCACGTGTTCAGCTGGCCGATGCGGCACATCCACCTGGAAGGGATGGCGGGCAAGGTCGAGTATGCCCAGCTGCTGCATGATGCATCAGAGGTCCGGATGCGGGAGGGCGATCCGCACTCGGTGGCACAGAACACAAGCATGGCCGGCACAGAGGGGACGCTGACGTTGGAGCTGCCGATCCAGCGACCGGATGTGCTTGTCCCGGTGATCGAGCTCTTCCTCGCGTGATTCGACATTGCGCTGGGAACAGTGTCGCTTGGCGAACTGGTGGGTAATGGCCGGGCTGGCGCCGGCCAAGTGGCTGGCTGCCGTGTCGTGGCCGATCCTGGACCGGACACCGGCTACACCACTGGCCGCGCTGAGATGCGAGAAGGCCGGCATCAAACGAGCCACGACACGAACTGCTGCCCACGGTAACGCGAGATCAGGTGCCGTCCTTGCGGAAGATGCGAACCTCTCCCTGGGAAAAGACCTCACTCCAGCCGTCACCGGGATATGACGGGTCGGATGCTCCCGGGAAGGGACCGGGCACACAACCGGTTTTCGCGTCTTCTCTGGCGCCTTCAAGTTCGGCGGGTCCCAAATAGATCAACGTAATTCCGTATCGATCGACGAGCGCCGGATCGAGCGATTCGCCGAGCTTCTCGATCGCGTCGGATCGGTCCGCGATCTGCGCGTCGATCGTATCCTCGCCCAGGTGCCATTGCCCTTCATGGCCCGGCCACCCGAGGAGGGACTGGACGCCACTCGCACTGGCGGTCCTGCTCACCTCATTGGACCATTCGCATCCCCCGGCGGCGAGCATCACGTCATCTTCGTTGGCATGCTCCCACAACCACTCAATGCTTGCGTACTCGTCCGGACCGAGGGAGGCGAGGCCATCCACGCCCAGCCATTCGCGTTCGGAGTTGCGCCAGTTGAGCCACTGATTGCCGATCACGACCGGATACGTCAGCATCCCTAGTACGAGGCCGGTCACCACCACCGGCATGATGATCCGTCCCGGCGACGAACGTTGCACGCGCTCCCAGATCACGATCAATCCGAGCACGGCCGCGAGGCCGCTGAGCGTCCACGCCTGGTAATAGAGTTTGAATATGGTGTTCATGCGAGTCCCGAAGACGTCAAGCAGGAACACGAACTCCGGAATGAGCGTCAGCACGAAGGCGAGCCCGAACAGGGCAAGCGCGACGTTGGGCATGGAGTGCGAGGCGTTACGCTCCCAGAGCAGAAGGATCGCGACGATCGGAAGTCCGCAGAGTGCCAGCAATGGCATCGGCAGGAGGATCGCGCCGAGGATCATGACGACCGCTCCGGCGAGTCCCGCTCCGAGCACGGTGGAGTCGTGTTCGAGCTCCTGCCGCTTCCAAAACTCAAGGGCGATTACGATCAGGGCAATAACGTACGTGAAGCCAAAGATAGAGACATAGTCGCCCAGCGAGGTGCGATCCCCAGTGACGGATGCCAGGGAGGCGAGGATCTTTCCGATGACCGGGATGTTTTCTACGACGGCCGCGAACGGGGATTCCGAGGGCCGCGTCGGCGCCTCGAACGCGATATGGAATGGGAGCCAGAGCACGATTGACGAGACAACGACGATCGCGGTGGCGCTCGGGGTCCTGGTGGGCGCCACCGCCGGGTACTTCGGCGGAAAGGTGGATTTC
>CADCWI010000007.1 GCA_902806355.1 uncultured Thermomicrobiales bacterium
AGGACTGGGTCCAGACGACCTGCCCGAGCTGCGACGGGCCGGCGCGGCGCGAGACGGACACGATGGACACCTTCGTCGACTCGTCCTGGTACTACCTGCGCTACTGCGACGCGCTCAACGACGAGGCGCCCTGGGATCCCTCCATCCTCAAGCGGTGGGCACCCGTCGACCAGTACATCGGCGGGGTCGAGCACGCGATCCTGCACCTGCTCTACGCCCGCTTCTTCACGAAGGCGTTCGCGGACATGGGCCTGCTCGAGACGGACGAGCCGTTCAAGGCCCTCTTCACGATCGGGATGATCACGCGCGTCCACTCCGCGGTCTGCACACTGAGTCCCGCGCAGGTCACGACCGCGACCGAGAGCAGGAACGTGGAGACACCTTCGGGAAATATCGGCCTGCTAAGCCACACCCGCGTGCTCTTCGGTGACCGGCTGGTTCGGGGGAAATGGGCTCGGCTGCGCATACATCCAGTCTACGCTACCGGCAGATGTCCGGATTGGTGGCCGGTGACCGGATGCCCGTTGACATCGTACCGGCACAGCGACACCCGCGCGGTGGCCAGATCTTCAACGAGGATGTCGAGATCACCGGCGGCCTCATGGAAAGCGCCCTCGACGATCACCGCCGTCACCGGCACCTGCCGCTGGCCCAGGGCTTGGGCCGCCGTCACCCAGTCCCGAGATGGCGACGCGGTAACGACCACGAGCCCGGAAGTTCTCGAGAACTTTCGCGAATCCGCGGCGATCGCTTCGGAAAGCGATCGCTGCCCAAACGCCGATGCCAATGCCAGCGTCTCGAAGATCCGAAACCACTGGCGCTGCGAGCTGTCCGGCTCCAGCCGGATCGGCATCTCCCGGTTAACGAGCAGTCCGACCTTCCGTCCTTCGTTGAGACCCCGCTCGGCAATGGACGCCGCGAGCGCAATCGTCGTTTCCTCGGCATTCCGGAGAAAGTGTGATCCTGCCTCCGGCTCGATTGGCTCCGCCCAGTCCGTCCACTGATCGGATGGCAAATCCCGGGAGTGGCCCAGATGGACGAGCACCCAGAGATCGGATGTCGGATCCGGATCGAATTCCTTGACCATCATCTGGCCGCGGCGAGCAGTAGCGGTCCACGAGATCTGGTTGAGCGGATCGCCGGGCGCGTACTCCCGCAGCCCGGATATCGTGTGAGCGGCGATTGCCATGTTCCGGTTCGTGGCCCTGCCGCCGGACATGTTGGCCGCGGGCAAGGGAACTCCGCTTACGTCAAGCGCAACCGGATACACGATCAGCTCGTGCGTAACGGGAAGCAGCTTCTCCATCTGGAACAGGCCGAGAGGATCCCCCGAGCGAATGCTTACTGGGCCCAACCGGAACCTCCCACGCTCCCGGCACTGCGCCTCGATGACCCATCGCGATTCCCCTCGGGAGCCGAGCGTAACGACACGCCCCGCCCTATATCCGGGCAAAGAGGAGTGATCCCGGCATTCCACCCAGAGCTTCGGCAGGAGCGCATGGTTCGTCAGCGTGAACTCCTCGCTGACCCACTCTCCCGCGCGCACTCGATCGAGTGAAAGCGATCGCGAGAATCCAAGCCGTTGCAAGCTGAGCCTGCTCCAGATCCATGCGATTCCCAGGACGGCCAGAAGGGTGATGATCAGGTCATCAGGTGTGGACCAGTCATTGGCAATCGCGACCGCGAAAAGGATCGCGACGATCAGGCCAAGCTTGAAAGCTCCCATCGTTCAGGTACGCGCGAACTGGCGAGACGGCCGGGCGGGGGCATTGGTGGCGGAGGGTGTGGATCCCGGCACTGGTACGGCGGCGAGAAGCTCGCGGACGACCCGACGGCTGTCACCACCGCGCATCCGTGCCGACGGATTGACGATGATCCGGTGCGCCAACGTCGGCTCCGCAAGCAGTTTCACGTCGTCCGGCGTTACGAATTCCCGGCCACGCACCGCCGCCCAGGCCCGTGACGCGTTGAAAAGCGCCAGCGATCCGCGCGGACTGGCCCCGAGAAAGACATCGTCGTGCTGGCGGGTCGCCTCCACCAACGAGACGATGTATTCCCGTATCGCCGGAGCGACATGGATCAGCTTGACCGTTTCCTGCGCCTTGACCAGGTCGTCGATCGTCACCACCTGCTCGAGCGTGTCGAGCGGATGCTGGAGGTGTTGCCGGTCCAGCATCTCCAGTTCCCCCTGCCGTCCCGGATACCCGATCGAGAGGCGCAGCAGGAACCGGTCGAGTTGCGCTTCCGGCAATGGAAAGGTGCCCTCGTAATCGATCGGGTTCTCAGTCGCCAGCACGATGAACGGATGGGGAAGCAGGTGGGTCACCCCATCGATCGAGATCTGCGCCTCCTCCATGGCTTCAAGAAGCGAGGCCTGGGTTTTCGGCGTGGCCCGGTTGATCTCGTCGGCGAGGACCATCTGTGCCACGACCGGACCGGGTCTGAACTCGAATGTCCCTCGCTGCTGGTTGAACACGTTCACTCCGGTGACATCGCTCGGCAAAAGGTCCGGCGTAAACTGGATTCGCTTGAAATTGCTGCCGATGCTGCGCGCGACTGCCTTGGTGAGGACGGTCTTGCCGACACCTGGCACGTCCTCGATCAGGACGTGACCGCGACAGAGCAAGGCAACCAGCACGAGTTCCACCTCTCGTCTCTTGCCGATCACCACCCGTTCGACGTTGTCCGTAGTGGTCTGCACAAGATGACGGATGTGCGATGAATCCATGTCCGGGATGCGCTCCTGAGAGAGGGGTAGACGTCACGCACCTCGTGACATCGGCTGGCGTAATGTGGTCGCGACGTCTCCACATGTGGACGTGCGAACATGGCGGGGACGGAAAGTTCAGGAGCGAGAACGGACGTGAAAGTCCAACGTGGTCTGTCCTGGCACGGTCCAGGGGATCGATCCGGAATCCGGGTGAACACTCGCCCAACCCGTATCCGTAGGGTGGAGCGTAGTCGACCGCGACGGACCGGCCCCGACCGCCACTTTCGATTCGTGTGCCGCCCGTGAGTGCCCGGAGAACCGAACGGCATGTCCCTCCGTTTGATCCGGAGCCCGAAGGGGAGTACGGAGCGGCCTCACGTTATGCAACAGGGGTCCCGTCAACTCCGAATCGGTCTGGAAGGTAGCGCTTTCGATTCTCCCTGCAATCAACTCGACGGATCGAAGTATACCGAACCACGAGACCCGCCTGGCACGACGAGCTTCCTCCCCCACGGCCATCATTGAGGCGGCGGCAGCCTATACTTCAACACGAGAACGAAGAATGAAACCATGAGGAGCATCAGGTGAGTCGATCCGCGAAGTCAGCCAGGAAAACGGTCGTCCTTGTCGATGGATACGGCCTGATCTTTCGTGCGTACCACGCCATTCCGCCGTCACTCGCGACGACCACCGGCGAGCAGACCAACGCCGTCTTCGGCTTCACGTCAATGCTGCTGGACGTGATCAAATCCCGCGATCCCGATTATGTCATTATTGCACTCGAGGGCGGGCATACATTTCGGCACGAGCTTTTCGCGGACTACAAGGGCACACGAACCTCCATGCCCGAGGACCTTCGGCAGCAGATCGGTCGCGTGACGCAGCTCATCCAGGTCCTCGGCATTCCCATTCACCAGCGCGACCGCTATGAAGCAGACGATGTGATCGGCAGTCTCTCCCGCTCGCTTGCCGATGACGGCCTGCGGGTCATCGTCGTAACAGGCGACTCCGACCTCCTCCAGCTCGTCGACGAACACGTAATGGTGGTGCTGCCCGGAGCGCGGCGGTTCGGCGACGTTCGGGAGTTCGACAACGCCGGTGTGCTGGAACGGTACGGGTTCGGCCCGGAACTCGTTCCCGATTACAAGGGGCTCGTCGGCGACACGTCCGACAACATCCCCGGCGTGCCCGGAATCGGTGACAAGACCGCCAAGTCGCTGATCGAGAGGTTCGGTCCTCTCGAGGAGATCATCGAGCACGTCGATGAGGTGACTCCCACCCGCGCACGGAACGCGCTCGCCGCCAATGCTGACCAGGCGATCCAAAGCAAGCACCTGGCGACGATCGTACGCGACCTGGATATCGAGGTCGATCTCGATGCGGCACGGGTCGGCAACTACGATCGTGAAGAAGTGGCCGAGCTCTTCCGGGAACTGGAGTTTCGATCCTTCCTCGGCAAGCTCCCAGAGCCCTTGAACGCGACGGTGGCACCCCCAACCAGGGAGTTGGTGGAATCGGTCCAAACCGTTGTCGATACTCCAGAGGCGCTGGACCGCATGCTTGGGAGAATCCAGGATTCCGGCAAGATCGCGCTCGATGTCGAGACGACCTCGACCGAACCGCTCATCGCCGAGCTGGTCGGGATCGCGATCGCGGTGAGTGAATCCGAATCCTTCTATGTCCCTGTGGGCCACGAGGCCGGGACCCAGCTCGGCATGGATGTGGTTCGGGCCGCGCTCGACCCCGTCATCGCCCGCCCGGACCTGAATGTTTACACACACCATGGGAAGTACGACTATCACGTCCTGCTCCGAAGCGGGTACCGCGAACACCGGTTGACGTTCGACACCATGATCGCTGCATATGTCCTTGGGGAAACGTCCCTCCGGCTCAAGGACCTCTCCTTCACCCGGCTCGGCGTGGAGCAGACGGAGATCACCGAGCTCATCGGCACGGGCAAAGGTCAGACGACAATGGACAAGGTCGACATCGAGAAGGCTGCCCCGTATGCCTGCGCCGATGTCGAGCTCACCTTCGCGCTTGTCGAGCCGCTCCGGGAACAGATCGAGCAGCGTGGGCAAACGTCCCTCCTTTGCGACATCGAGCTGCCCCTGGTCAGCGTACTGCTCGACATGGAGCGGACGGGGATCGCGATCGATCCCGGAGAACTCTCCGAATTCTCCGATTGGCTGGGAACGCGGATTACGGCGATCAGGCTGGAAGTCGACGGCCTAGCGGGTCGTGAGGTCAATCTCGGGTCCAACCGTCAGCTGGCGACGCTGCTGTTCGAAGATCTCAAGCTCGCGTCCGGCCGCCGGACGAAGACCGGCTTTTCGGTGGACTCGGACGTCCTGGAATCCATTCGCGACCAGCATCCGCTCGTACCGCTGATCCTCGAATACCGGGCATTGTCGAAGCTGAAATCGACGTATGTGGATGCCCTTCCCCTCTCGGTCCATCCGGCCACCGGGCGCGTTCACACGTCCTACAACCAGACGGTTGCCGCCACAGGCCGGCTCTCGTCGGTCAGTCCCAACCTGCAGAACATCCCGATCCGGACCGAGCTGGGGCGTCGTGTTCGCCGCGCGTTCGTGGCCGATCGCCGGCCGGAGCATCGGCTCTTCGCGGACGCGGTCCTGATCGGCGCCGACTACTCGCAAATGGAGCTGCGCATCCTCGCCCACATGTCCGGTGAGGACGCCCTGATCGATGCGTTTCGGGAGGGCGAGGATATCCACGGCGCCACCGCGGCGCTCGTCAACGACGTCGCGATCCAGGACGTCACGCCCGATCAACGGCGGATCGCTAAGACGGTCAACTTCGGCATCATCTACGGTATGCAGGCGTACGGGCTGTCCCGCGATACCGGTATGAGCAGGGCCGACGCGCAGGAATTCATCTCCGCCTATTGGGCGCGGTTGCCCAGGGTCAAGGCGCTGTTCGACACGATCCTCCGGGAAGGCGAGGAGAAGGGATACGTCGAAACGCTTCTGGGGCGCCGGAGGTATCTTCCGGACCTGACATCGTCCAACGGTGCCCGTCGCCAGGCCGCACAGCGAATGGCGATGAATATGCCGATCCAGGGCACGCAGGCGGACATCATCAAGATGGCGATGATCCGGCTCGAACACGAGTTCAGGGATCAGGACGTGCCAGCAAGAATGGTTCTCCAGGTCCACGACGAGCTGGTGCTTGAAGCGTCGGATGCGCATTCCGACACAGTCGCCGCCCTGTTGAAGACAACGATGGAGAACGCGTTCGGACTCTCGGTCCCGATCGTCGTCGAAGTCAAGAAGGGCGATAACTGGGATGATATGCAACCTCTTCTGGTCGTATAGAAGTAGGCATGCTTCCCATCTTGTAGCGGCATCATCGCCACGGGTACACTATGAATGACGCCCACTACGGGCGCCACATTGTGATATCGATCATTCAGATCAGAGGAGTCCCGGGTTCATGCCCACCTATTCGTACCGCGGTACGGCCTGCACCCATGAGTTTGATTACGTTCAGAAATTTTCCGATGATCCCCTGACCGAGTGTATTGAGTGCCAGGGCCCTGTCCGCCGCGTGTACCAGCCGGTAGGCGTCGTCTTCAAGGGGTCAGGTTGGTATATCAACGATAGCCGGAAAACGGACACGGGCAACGGCAAGAAGGATGGCGAGTCGTCGTCTGCCAATGGCAAAAAGGATGCTGGCGAGGCGGCGGGTACAGCAGATACTTCCGCAAAGGCCGCTCCGGCCAAGGACAATTCGCCCGCCAAGACTCCCGCGTCCTAGCGCGATCCAAGTCGCATCCGCCTTCTGGCATACCATTGAGATCGAAACGGCTGCCCATGCAATAAGGACGGCCGGGGGTTCTCTGGCCAGCAGCCAGACGATGAGAGCTCGCGGCGAGCCGGGCCGTACACCATGGATGCTGAGGTTACTCGTGCTTCGCGACGTTCTTCCGCGCCGATAATCCTCCTGCTTGTCTAGGTCAGGACCGCCCTCCAGGGAGATCGTTCACATGACTGATTCATCCCAAGTCGTGGCTGCGGCGGATGTGGTCGTTTACAACTCGCTGACCCGCCGCAAGGAACCGTTCGCGAGTATCGAACCTGGCAGGATCGGCATGTATGTCTGTGGCGTGACCGTATATGATGACGCGCATATCGGGCATGGAATGTCCAGCATCATCTTCGACGTCATTCGCCGGTACTTCCTGCATCTTGGCTACGATGTTCGCTACGCCCAGAATTTCACCGATGTCGATGACAGGATCATCAAGCGAGCGGCCGATGAGGGGATCGAGCCGTCCGTGCTGACCGAGCGTCTGATCAGTGACTGGAACCGGGAGACAGCTGCCCTCAACATCCTGCCGGCGACCGTTGCGCCCCGCGCTACGCAGGAGATCCCGGGAATCATCGGCATGATCTCCGGGCTGATCGAGGGGGACCACGCCTATGAAAGCAATGGCGATGTCTACTTCAGCGTGCGCTCGTTTCCGGAATACGGCAAGCTGTCCCACCGGGACATCGATGGTCTCCGGGCCGGTGCCAGGATCGACGTCAACGAACAGAAACGCGATCCGCTTGACTTCGTCCTCTGGAAGAGCGCCAAGCCTGGAGAGCCAAGTTGGCCAAGTCCATGGAGCGAAGGACGTCCCGGCTGGCACATCGAGTGCTCCGCGATGTGCTCGCATCACCTGAATGGAGTCGTCGACATCCATGGCGGTGGCCGCGACCTGATCTTTCCTCACCATGAGAACGAGATCGCCCAATCCGAAGCGTTCTCCAATGTCTCTCCGTTCGCGAGATACTGGATGCACAACGGCATGCTTCAGCTGAACGGCGAGAAGATGTCGAAGTCCATCGGCAACGTCGTGCCTCTGCGGGAGATCATCGAAAAACGACGGTCAGCCGCCTTTCGTCTTCAAGTCCTCCAGACCCATTACCGGTCTCCATTAAATTTCACGTACCAAGGATTGGAAGCGGCGGAGTCCGGATTGTCCAGGCTCCGTTCCGCGCTCGATTCGGATCCGGCGACGGATCAGCGCGTCGTGCACGTCACCGCGACGGCGCTCGAGAACACGGCGACCGAAGCGGAGACTCGATTTCACGACGCGATGCGGGACGACTTCGATACTCCCGTCGCGATCGCGGCGATCTTCGATCTTGGGCGGGCGATCAACCGAGCCAAGCGGGAACTCGGCGCGACGCCTGAGCTCTCCGCGGCTCAGCAAACGCTCCGCGAGCTTACCGGCATTCTGGGCTTGGACCTCTCTCCCGTGGAGGTCGCCCCTTCCCTGGAAGCCACACCATTCATCGACCTCCTGATCGGCGTTCGCAAGGACCTCCGAACGACTCGCCAGTTCGCAATCGCAGACGCCATTCGTGACGGGCTGCTGGAGCAGGGAATCGCACTTGAAGACACCCCCGAAGGGACGATCTGGAAATCGATCGAGAGGAACTGACGGCCGCCCACCCGGCCGGGGTGGGTCACCAGTGCGGCCAGGTGACCGGCAACGTGGCCCTGGCCATCGTTCCGACGATCGTTCCGGTCGATCGGGCGAGCGCCGGCCAGCCGGCACTCAGCGTGACGGTGCGCGTCGCCCGAATCGATTCCAGCACGCGCCTTTCCAGGTTCGGGGTGAGCTCCTGTTCGGCCGCAACGCCATCCTTGAAACACTGCGTTCCGGAAGAAGGCCCGGGACACGATTGTGGTTCGCGGAAGGCATGCGCGAGGACGTCCGGGTCGACGAGATCGTCGAGCTCGCGCGTTCGCGGGAGGTCCTTGTCGAGGCGGTTCCGCGTCCGCTCCTCGATGACATGCTCCCCGATGTCAATCACCAGGGTGTGCTGTTCGAAGTTCCGGCATTCCCCTACGCGGATTTGGAGGACGTGATCGAGCGTCCGGGCACCGTGTTGCTGCTCGATCACGTGCAGGATCCCCAGAATTTCGGAACCTTGCTGCGTTCAGCCGACGCCGCTGGCGTGGCCGGGGTCGTGATCCCGTCGGACCGTTCGGTCAGTGTCACACCAGCGGTCGTCAATGCGTCGGCCGGAGCGGTGGAGCATCTGGAGATCGCGCTCGTCCCCAACCTCGGACGAGCGATCGACAAGCTCGAAGAGTCGGGCCGATGGATCGTCGGGCTGGCCGAAGGCGAGGCGTCCCAGCCACTGTTCGAGACCGATCTGCCAACTCCCGTGGCGCTGATCGTCGGTTCCGAAGGCTCGGGGCTTACGGCAAACATCCGCAAGCGCTGCCAGCTGCTCGTGTCGCTGCCGATGCTTGGCAGCATCGGGTCACTGAACGCGGCGACAGCCGGCTCGATCGCCCTCTACGACATCCTGAGACGGGAAACGCTCACCACAGGTAACGACACAGAGGAGATCTGACCAACCCTCTCCAACTGGAGCGTATTTCAGGAAGGCTGGCCAACGCCTGCCATCCCGAGCGATTCCCCGGCGGAAGCGCACCGCTCTAGAGGCGGTGCGGAATCAGCGTCCAGCGCCCGCGATTTCGGTCGGTCACTACTCCATCAACGCCATCTAAGACAGGCTCCCGGACCGGTACATTGACGGCGAGTCACCGGCAATGCTAGGGTGTACGTACACTCTGGCCGGTGAGGCGACGTATCTACTGTCCTGGCTGGGACCGTGATGCAGCATGTGTCCCCATCGGCGTTCGAGCTTCGAATCACCATTGGGGGAACACACAGTGGCTGCAACCTGCGTGCATGGCCGGACGAAATCCGGATCCGGTACGTCGACGGGCAGGATCGACCGTAGAACGATCGTCAGGGCGTCCGCGCTCTTCACGTCCATGGCGGCGGCGGCGGTTCTTCGCCGGCCCAGAACGACGCACGGTCAATCCGCCGAGACGATCGCCGGTAAGTGGGTCCAGCCCGAAGATGTCGGGGCCTCGGAGGGATTGCTCGGCTTCAGCACGGACTTCCCCTTCCACGCCATCGCCCCGCATTGGAGCAGCGATGTCACTACCCCAGTCGCCCTGGAGCTGCAGTTCAGCCAGGACGGTGAGACGTTCTCCGATCCCGTCCTGGTCGGTCCCGCACATACCGATGCCGGTCCCGGTGATCGCGACGGTCGCACCTACGGGCATCTCGTATCGACCAGGGACGCCTCTTTTGTACGGTATCGCGGCATCAGCGACTCGGGCCAGGTAACCTCCGTACCCGGGCTGGAGTTCACCTACATCGACGCCACTGGCGGTCCCACCCTCGGCGAGATCACCACATCGTCACCGGCGCCTTCGCTGAGCCGACCGCCGATCATCTCCCGGGAGGAATGGGGCGCTTCCCTTGCATATGGGGGTGCCGACCGCGCGGCGAGCGAGTGGACACCTGAATACCAAACCGTCGCGCACGTCATCATCCATCACTCGGAAACCCCGGGCTTTCGCGATCCGCTCGCCGAGATTCGGTCGATCCACTACTACCATGCCGTCACGCGTGGCTGGGGTGACATCGGATACAACTACCTCGTCGATTTCATGGGCAACGTCTATGAGGGCCGAGTGGGTGGTGAAAACGTCGTCGGCGGGCACGCTTATCAGTACGCATACGGGTCGGCGGGCATCTGTTCGATGGGATCGTTTTCGCTCGAGTCATCGACTCCGGAAGCGATCTCCGGGTTGACCTGGATCACCGCCTGGGCGGCCAGGGATCTCGATGCGCTCGGTCAAGCGGACTTCCATGAGACACCAAATCTTCCGACGATCTGTGGACATCGGGACGTCAATGACAGTACCTGTCCCGGCGATGGTCTCTATGCGGATCTGCCGGTGATTCGCAAGGCGGTCGCCGAGATCATTGCGACCGGCGGTGACCTCCTTCAGGATCCGGAATTCAGTCCCGGTCAGATCGTCGCGACGGTCGTCGAGGGCGCCAACGTGCGCGAGCGCCCCGGAACCGAAGAGACGATTGTTGCGGCACTGGCCTTCGGCTCAGTGCTGGAGGTTGTCGATGGTCCAACGACAGTCGACCGCAACGTCTGGTATCAGGTAGCGAGTGACGATGGTTGGGGCTGGATCGGATCGACGCTGATTGAGCCGAGTGACGCGGCTCCCCCGGCAGGCAAGTACGCGACCGGGGACGACCTGATCGTCAATGCTGATGTCGTCAACATCCGAGCCGAGCAGTCGCTTCGCGCACCGGTCGTGGCCAGCGTTCCCTTCGCCGAGGATGCTTCAGTCGCCGAGGGTCCGGTGCCCGCCGGTGGGTATCGTTGGTACAGGGTCACCACGACCTACGGGGAGGGATGGGTCGCCGAACAATACCTGATTGCCCCCAACGAGCTAAAGCCGCGGTCCCGATTCCTTGTCGGCGATTCGATCGTCGTTGGAAGCCCGGACGGCCTCAACCTGCGATCCGATGCGTCCAGGGGAACGGCGGTCGTGGCGTCTCTCTCGACGGGCACACCGGGGATCGTCGTGGAGGGTCCGCGACTGAGCGACCGGGTGACATGGCTGCGGATCCGGACAGGGCTGGGCACCGGGTGGTGCGTCGAGGAGTACCTCGAGGAATCGCCCACTCCGGTCCAGTTCGCGTCAAGCTTCGCCAAAGGTGACACCGTCCAGGTCGATACGGACTCCCTTAACCTGCGTGAGAAGCCGGGGGTCGATGAATCCGTGCTCGCGACGCTCGGCACGGGTGTCGTCGGCACGGTGATTGCTGGCCCGCAATCGGTATCGAATCTCAACTGGCTGCAACTTGACACGGAGCTCGGTCGCGGGTGGTGCGTCGATGTCTTCCTCGCTGCAAGCGATGCGGCTCCGGCGAGGCGCGGTCCCGCCAAAGGCGATGTCGTCTACGTCGATACCGACGGCGTGAATCTTCGCGACGCCGCAGCCATCGATGCGGCAGTGAACGTGATCCTGCTGTCTGGCGAAACGGGTACGGTCGTCGATGGCCCTCGCGCGGCCGACGGATACTCCTGGTTCCAGGTGACATCTTCCCGCGGGTCCGGTTGGGCAGCATCTCGCTATCTGAGTGTCGGCAAATCCGACCCTGGCAACAAGCAACGGATCTCGGTCGGTGATGCGGTCAGCCTGTCCACGGACGGCATAAATGTCCGGGCTAATCCGTCCATGACAGCGGAAGTCATCAAAATACTCCTCGCTGGCGATATCGTCAGCGTGGTCGATGGACCGACCCAGGCCGAGGGGTACACCTGGTTCAAGCTCGCCACCGACCTGGGAGAAGGCTGGGCAGTGGATCAATACCTGG
>CADCWI010000008.1 GCA_902806355.1 uncultured Thermomicrobiales bacterium
CGGCGAAAAGCGCGTAGAATGACGTTTCACGCCGCCTGATCGCCACGGCGTATCAGGGCCTGACGCACCCAATCGAAAGGACGAATCACGCTCATGAGCCTTCCCAGAACCGATGGACCGTTTCGCCACCTGTTCGAGGAATACAAGGCCGGCAAGTTGAGCCGCCGTCACTTCATCGAACGCGCCACCGCGCTCGGCATGGGCGCCGGTGTCGCCATGGCCTGCGTCAACGCCGTGCCCGTCGCCGCCCGGCAGGCAACCCCGGCGGCAACTCCCGGTGCGTCTCCACAGGCGTCCCCGGAGGCCGTGCTGGGATCCGGAACCGCCGCCGACCGTCCGGCCTTCGGCACCGAGAACCAGACCCGCGGCTCCGGCGGGGATCTGCGGATCATCCAGTGGCAGGCCCCGAGTCTTCTCAGCGGTCCGGCCTCCTCCGGCGACAAGGACAACCTCGGTGCCTCGCTCGTCTCCGAATCCCTGCTGCTCCGGCTGCCGGATACCCGCCTGATCCCGAACCTCGTCAAGGAGGTGCCATCCATCGAGAACGGCCTCCTCGCCGAGGACTTCACCAGCGTCACCTACAACCTGCTCGAAGGCGTGCTCTGGAGCGACGGGCAGCCGTTCACCGCCAACGATGTCGTCTTCACCTGGCGGTGGATCATGGATGACGCCAGCGATGCGACCTCCCAGGGTCTCTACGCCCAGATCGCGAACACGGAAGCGCTCGATGACCTCACCGTCCGCGTCACCTTCAAGGAGCCGAACCCGACCTGGAGCGACTCCCAGACCGGCCAAGGCTCCAGCGTCATCCTCCCGGCTCACATCCTCGACGGGGGCGGGCAGGAGGCGAACGACGCGTTCAAGTCCAACCCAATCGGGACCGGGCCGTACAAGGTCGAGAGCTTCGCGCCGAACGACCAGGTGGTTTACGTCGTCAACGAGAACTACCGCGAGCCGACCAAGCCGTTTTTCTCACGGGTCACCCTCAAGGGCGGCGGCGATGCCGCATCGGCTGCTCGCGCGGTAATCCAGACGGGGGAGTACGACTACGCCTGGAACGTGGCGATCGAGCCGGAGATCGCCAACAGCTTCGAGAGCGAGGACAGCCCCGGCGTCCTCCTCGTATCGCCAGGGGTCAGCGTCGAGCGCATCAACATCAACTTCTCCGACCCCCGGACGGAGGTAACGACCGAGGTGCCTTCCGCCACGCCGGAAGCGGCGCCGACGCAGGTCACCCAGCGCTCCGAGAAGAACACGCCTCACCCGATCTTCTCGGACATCGCCGTCCGGCAGGCGATGAATCTCGCGATCGACCGCGAGCAGATCGCCAACTCGTTCTTCTTCGGCGGGGATATCGAACCAGCCGTCGTCAACATCATCTCCGGCATCCCGGCCATGGAGTCGCCGAACACGGAGCTCAGGCGCGACCCGGAGGCTGCGGCGGCGCTGCTCGACGAGGCCGGCTGGGTGCTCGATGGCGACGTGCGCAAGAAGGACGGCGTCGAGCTCAGCATCGACTACATGACGACCGTCAGTCAGCTGCGGCAGAAGATCCAGGCCGTGGTCAAGCGCGACCTGGAAGAGATTGGGTTCAGAGTCGAGCTCAAGTCCGTCGACGGCGCAATCTTCTTCGACAGTGCCGAGGGGAACGAGCAGAACAACGTCCACTTCTACAACGACCTGAACATGTTCACATCGAGCGTCGGGTCACCGCCGCCGGTGGCGTACATGATCCGCTGGTACGCCGGGCCGGACGGCGAGAACATCTCGCAGGCGCAGAACGCATGGACGGGCCGGAACTTCCAGCGCTACCAGAACCCGGAATTCGACGCGGTCTACGAGGCATCGCGGACGGAGAGCGACCTTGAGAAGCAGGCCGAGCTGTTCATCCAGATGAACGACATCCTCTACAACGATGCGGCCGTGCTGCCGCTTGTCCGCGTCGGCGACAAGATCGGATACTCACGGACGCTGAACGTCGAGAACATCGCGCCGGGCCCGTACGAGTTCGACTACTGGAACATCGCCAACTGGAACCGCGTCAGCGAGTAAGCGGAATCCGGGCATCCAGGCACCCCCTCGCACGAGAAATCGTGCGAGGGGGTGTTCTCGCCTCACCGATTCCAGCGTGCATATCGTCGCGTTCACATTGGCATCAACAAGCGGCCGCCGGGGCGCTCACTCAGCAGCTGTTCGGTGCATTCTGGTCGAGACACGTGCGAGTACGTAGCGCTGCGGAAAGCTGTCTCGGAGGAGAAAATCACCCGATTGCGTATCTCACGTCCTTGTGGATCAACACTTTCGGGTCCGGCCCGCGCTTGCCACGACCACCAATCGTCCCATCAGGACGGAGATAGAAGTGGACGAGGCAAATCCTCTGCCCCATCGGGTCCATGTACCACATCATTAGAGAACGGGTCCCTTGAGGCTCGTCCGTGCTGCTGGGGGTCATCTCATTGATTGCCGCAAGATACATGCGGTCCTGTATTGCTCCACGATCGCTCGGTGATTAGGCTGGATTCATCTAGACCGCTCCTATCTTGCGTATTTTGGTTCCGGGCCATGTGCTGACACATTGAAGACACCCAACTGTCCGCGAGGGGCCAAGCGCACAACCGGACGGGGGTGATCACGCGCTGCCCCTGTGCGAGCGTCCATACGCGTCGCCACGCGTGCGGGCTTCCGTGATGGCCTCGCGTTCGGAGGCGGCAAAGACGGCGACGTTTATCCCGGGATTCGCGGGAGTACCGGTCGCGACACCCTCCCGGATCGGAAAGCTCGACAGGCCCCCGATCTCGTTGACCCGCGTGCAGTCGATGAGATCACCACTTCCGCCATCGTCCGCCCGTCCGAAGCGGACGATGAAGAGCGCGCGTTCGTCGGTCATGCTCCACCCTCCCGGCTTGCCTCGCTCGCGACACGTCGAGGACCTTGCGGCGCCATGCCGGCGCTTCTGGGGGCATCGTAACGCGTAAGGAGCAATGTGGGCCCGATCTCAAGACTGCGGTTTGGTTGCCGACGTGGCATCCTCTCCTGCGCTCTCGGCATGGTTCCCGGGACCATATTTCCCGCAGAGTCGGGATTCCACTCTCTAGTGGCCGGGAATTGTCCACTCCTATCCTGTTCGTACCGTCAGGTTTCCTGATTCACGAAAGGCTAGGACATGCATCGCAGGACATTCATCACCGGGTCCATCGGGCTCAGTGCGGCAGTTTCCCTTCCCGTCTCATCGGGCGCGGCCCGATCGACGCCGACCGCATCTCAAGCAGACCTGCCGCGGCTGGATCTCTCACTCACCGATACCGCGTTCGAGATCGCCCAACCGCTCACCGCGGGCCGGTATGAGATCACCGTCTCGAACACCGGCACGCTCGAAGCGAGCCATTTTGCGCTGGGCAAGATCCCCGATAATGTCACTGATGCCCAGTACGAGGAGTGGCTCACGGCAACCGCCTCCGGAAAGGACAAGACCGAGGCTCTCTCGTTCGAGGCCATCGCCTTCGTCGGCGTGCCGGACTGGCCCCAGCCCGGAGCCGATGTGACCGGGGTGGTCGATATCGAGCCGGGGCGGTATTTCCTTTTCGATCCGTTCAGTGGGCGGAAGGAACAGACGATCATCGTCGTAGGTGACGCGATCGATCCGGCAGCCCCCGAGCCTGAGGCCGACTTAACGGTCGTGCTGCGGGAGATGGAGATCGTCTTCCCGGAGACGGCGTTCACCAGTGAGCCGATGCGCTGGAAGATCGAGAACACGGGAGCGATGAGCCATGAGGTCGCCGTGGTTCCCATCTCGCCCGATTTCACCGAGGAGCACTTGCAACTCCTGTTTACCCTCCCGGAGGATGCTACCCCGCCTCCGGGCGTCCCGGAGTTCATCTATCAGCCCACCGCGGCCATCGGAATCCTCGCTGGACAGCGCACGAGCTGGCTCGATGTTCATCTGGAGCCCGGGCGCTATCTGGCGGTGTGCATGCTTCCCTTCTCAACAGGGTACCCGCATGCGATGGACGGGATGTACAGCTTCCTCGATGTTGCGTAGTACCCCCTCCTGGCCGATGACCACATAGCGTTTCGTCCTTGCCCGGGCGCCACTCCCCGGTAGTCGGCACAGCCATGGCAGCACGTTGCCGCCATGCCGAATCAGGACTTTCGCCTTAAGCACTCGATCGTGCCGCCGGGCCGCGCGCCGGCGTACTGACCTGACCGGACGGGCGCGCGGCCGGGAACTCGAGGAAAACAATGACCACCAAGACCAACGCGATCACGTCTAGCCAGAGCCCACAGTTGGGGCTGGTCCACAGGATTATTGGCAGCGACGACATCCGACCTTGTCTGTCGCAAACGTGGAGGCTCCATACCATGAAGAACCTGTCCGTCGTCTTCCTTGGGATCATCCTGCTCTTTCCAATGAATAGTGCCTCCGTCCTCGCCATCCAGCATGCCACCGCGGAGAGCGAACTCGCCGAACTGGGCCTGCCCACCCTCGATGTCACAGTCACTGCCCAAGGCTATGAGGGCATCCCGGAGTCACTGGAGGCCGGCCGCTACCTGGTCACCCTGACGGTGGCCGGAGACGTCGGCGAGTTCGGCGGAAGCATTGAATTTGCCCAGCCGGTGGGCGTGACAGCCGACGAGTATCTCGCTGCGCTTGCGCCTCCACCGGAGGAGCAGGCGAAGGCCATCGAGGGAACGCCGGCCCTCTCTCCTGACGCCACCCCGGCCGAGGGTGCAGAGGCGATGGGAGGACCGCCCGCGTTCTTCTTCGACTCCCTCTTTGCGGGTGGGGTTTCGGCCATGGCCGGTCAAACCGCCGAAATCGTGCTGGATCTGACGCCGGGCGAGTGGATCGCGTCGTCGGGTGGTGACCCGGACCAGGCACAGGAACCGGTTGTCTTCGAGGTCACCGGGGACATGCCGGCCAACCTGCCGGACCCCGAGGCTGTGGCCACGCTGACGATGGGTGAGTACGTGATCGGCGTCACGGAAGGCACGCTCGCGGCGGGGTCGCAGGTCGTCAAGGTCGAGAACAGCGGCGCCCAGCCCCACTTCATCGTCTGGTTCAAGGGTCCAGCCGGCTTGACCGAGGACGATGTCGCGGCGGTTCTGGAGGCGGACATGACCGGCACGCCGGCCGCTGTGGATTTCAATCCCGATGAAGACCTGATCCCGATCTTTTTCTCGGCGACCCAGTCGACCGGAACATCGACCTGGACCCCCGTGAATCTGGAGCCGGGCACCTACGGCCTGGTCTGTTTCTTCCCGGACATCGCCGACGGCATGCCCCACGCCAACAAGGGCATGTACACCGTGGTCGACGTCGGAGAGTAACTGCGATTTCGCCAGCGATAGGCGACCCTGATTGAGGGGACGGGCGTCCGTCCCCTTCGGGGTGGCTGATAATGTCCCCGCCTTCCACCTTCCGTGGAGCCGGCTATTTCACCAGCCATGTCATCGCTATACTCGATACTCAATCGCTATGATCGTGACCCTGGACCCACAGTGGGGCCGATCCTGAACCTGGTTGACTGGCAAGGGTCGAACACATCGCCTAGCCGGTCGAGATACCCTGGCGTCGCAACCCTACGTCCTGCGACGCGCCGGATCCGGCCCACACGCCTCAGGCTTGCTCGGTACGACGGCCAGGCCGAGCTCAGCGGATCATGAGCCAGTCGCCTGGTGGTGAACCGGATTTCTCGGCACTATCCATGGATCGACACCAAGAAGACCTGGCGGGCTGATTGAGGGCGGACGATGGCACCTGATGACGGGTGCCCAGTGGGTTGCTGATCAGGCACCTGTCACAGGGGCGGCAGATGGCAATACCGGCGGTGCAACAACCATCATTTTCACGACTCCAGACATGGCTGGTGACGAACTGGCCGGCAGCCGTGTGGATCCTTGCCGCCGTCATCATCAACATTGCCGGTGCGAAGCTTGTCCCCGAGTTCATTCGCCAGACGATTGCATTGGAAGATATTCCCGAGCGCGACCGCGCAGAGTTGCGACGGGCGCTCTCCATCCTGCACCTTTCGCCGGAGCATCTCGCCTGGTTCCAGGTCTTTACCGAGCTCGTGGGCACGATCGTCAACATGGCGATTGGCTGGCTGCTGGTTCGCCGGGCCATGCGAACCGGCTTCGCGTGCTACCTCGCCTTCGTCCTGCTCGCCCTCACCAATGCGGAGTACCCGCCGTCCATTGCCGAACTGCTGCCCGGTCAACCGATCGCGCAGACGATCATTCGCCTGACGACGGTCATCGCCATCGGCGGGTTCTTCACGCTGCCATTCGTCTTCCCGGATGGTCGGTTCGTGCCTCGCTGGACAGTGCTGTGGGGAATCTACAACCACGTCGGCGTCTTCCTGTTCGCGTTCGCGCCGTCGCTGCTCCCCGAAGGGCAACCGTGGATCGCCGTCGAAGCCGTCACCACCCTGCTCACGATCGTGTCGATCGTTTACGCAGTCGTCTACCGGTACCGGATCGTTTCTACCCCCGAGCAGCGCCGGCAAACGCGCTGGGTAATGTTCGGCCTGGTGATTGCCGTACCGGGATTCTTTCTCGGGGATGCCATGATGCGCAACATCAGCGCCTCTCCCCTTGGCGTCGCGTGTCTCCTGGGGTTTCTGCTCATCATGCCGGTCGCGTTTACCTTGCCGCCGGTTACACTGGGTATCGCGATCCTCCATCAGCGGCTCTTCGATATCGATGTCATCCTCAACCGGACGCTTGTCTGGCTCGTGATGACGATCATCGTGACCGGGACGTACATCGGGGTCGTGGTGGGCATCGGCAGCCTGCTCGGTTCGGTTGGCAACCTGCTGCTTTCCCTGCTGGCAACCGGGGTCGTAGCGGTCGGATTCCAACCGTTCTCCCTGCGCGTGCAGCGTCTCATCACTCGCCTGCTCTTTGGCGGTCGCGACGATCCGTACGCGGTACTCGCCCGCCTTGGGCACCATATCGAGGACTCGCTGAACGCCTCAGACCTGTTGCCCCAAATCGTCCGGACCACGGCCGAAGCACTCCGCCTGCCCTATGTCGCGCTCTTCCTGGAACAGGCCAGCGGCCCGGAGCTGGTTGCCTTGTCCGGTGTGGCCCCGCAATCGACCGTGCGCCTGCCATTGACGTACCAGGGGCGGACCGTCGGCGCGCTCGAAGTCGCCACCCGCACTCCCGGCGAGATCTTCAACCCGGCCGATCGCCGCCTGCTCGAGGACCTTGCCCGCCAGATCGGCGTCGCGGCGCGAACGGTCAGCTTGGCCACCGAGCTTCAGCAATCCCGCGAGCAGATCGTGACATCCCGCGAGGAAGAGCGACGCCGGCTTCGCCGGGACCTTCATGACGGCCTTGGGGCGCAATTGGCGGGTTTGATCATGCAAGCGGGAACGGCCCGGAGATCGATTCGCACAGATCCTGATGCGGCCGAGCAAACACTCCTTGACCTGCGAGAGGAACTGCGATCAGCCGTCGTGGATGTGCGACGTCTGGTGCTGGGTCTGCGGCCCCCGGCACTCGATGAGCTGGGCCTGATCGGCGCGCTTCGGGCGCGCTTGGAAAGGTGGGATGGTGGCGGGACCGACGCAGACACCGCCCTTCGCGTTCTGCTTCGTGCAGAAGGCTCTTTCCCGCCACTGCGTGCCGCGACGGAGGTTGCCGCCTTCCGAATCGCCGAGGAAGCGGTCACCAATGCGGTCAAGCATTCCCGGGCGTCGTCCGTCACCGTCACCGTCTGGCTTCGGGACGATATCCTGCACATCACCGTCGCTGATGATGGAATAGGGTTGGCATCGCCGTCTGATGGAACCGGGATGGGGTTCCAGTCGATGCGTGAACGAGCAACCGAATTAGGCGGGACCTGTATCGTCACGGTAGGTTCAGATGGTCACGGCACCATGGTGAAGGCAACGCTTCCGACGGCACCAAGGGATGGAGGTCACAACTCGTGGAACCCCTCCGCATTCTGATCGTTGAAGACCATCCCCTCTTCCGGAAGGGTCTCCGGGCTCTCATTTCCAGCGTTGAGGATTTCGAGGTGGCCGGTGAGGCAAGCGATGGTGATGAAGCGATCCGGCTCACCCTCGACCTCTTGCCGGACGTGGTATTGATGGATCTCCAGTTGCCGGGCCAAAGCGGCATCAGTGCCATCCGCGAGATCATCGCGGCTAGCCCGACGACCCGCATCCTCGTCGTGACCCTCTTCCATGATGACGACTCCGTCTTTGCGGCGCTGCGGGCTGGGGCACGTGGCTACATCCTGAAGGACATGGACGAGACCGACATGATCCGGGCGACCAGATCGATCGCGGCCGGGGAATCGCTCTTTAGCGCGGCGGTTGCGAGTCGTGTGCTTGCCTTCTTCGCGAGTTCCCCTCCGGCGGCCAGCCAGGCATTCCCATTGCTTACTGTCCGCGAGCGGGAGATCCTGCACCTCTTGGCGCAAGGGCGCGCCAATGCCGTAATCGCTGCCGAACTCAACCTCAGCGTGAAGACGATAGCCAACAACGTCAGCAACATATTCGGCAAGCTGCAAGTGGCTGACCGTTCGGAAGCCATCGTCCGCGCACGGGATGCCGGGCTGGGCACAAAGCACGTCCCGCCCGGTAGACGGGAAACTTGACTGTCTCGGCACATCCCGGCACAGGCAGGGGTTGTATGTTGGCGTTCGGATACCTGGTTCGCGAGCCAGCGCACTGGCACTGAAGGCGTCTCCATGAGGCAACAGCCTCCCGAACCAGGTTCCGGCATGTTTGACGTTCGTGCTGCTGTCGCTGTTGGCGGCACCGGCCAAGGAGGGCTCGATGCAGGATTCCGTCACCGGTTCTGAACCGTCCCGTCAACCACCGGTTCCCGACGCGGTCCGGGTGCAAATCCTCGCCACTGAGCACTGGAGCCTACTCGCGACGCGAAGCATGGCCTGGAACGAACTGTTCGTCCGCACGAGCATGTTCATCACGGTTCTGTCCGCCACCGTCGTCGCCCTGGCTCTCGTTGCCCAAGCCACCGACTTCGGATCAAACTTCCGGATGTTTGCGCTGCTCGTGCTGCCAGTCACGCTCGTGCTGGGAATCGGCACCTACATTCGTCTCGGCGACGCCATGACCGAGGATGTGTGGCTGGTAATGGGCATGAATCGCCTGCGTCACGCCTACCTTGATCTCGCACCCGATCTGGAGCCGTACTTCCTGACCGGACACCACGATGATCTGGCCGGCATCATGCAGACCCGCGGCCCTCGACCACAGATGGGGCCAAGTCGGATCCTCGCGGCCACGCCAACGATCGTGGCGATCATCGACGCGGTCCTTGTAGGTGTCACCCTTGCTCTGCTCGTGGGCCTGCTCAACGATCATCCCGCGATCGCGATCGCTGCTGGCGTGGTGTCTGCAATCGCGACTGCCGTATTGCTGGTTGGGTTGATCCCGCGGCGGGAAATCACGCGGTTCTCGCAGTCACTCAAGCCGCGATTCCAAAGCTGAGCCGCGTCCACCAATTCTTGTGTGCCTCGCGTGGAACCGCGGATTTCCTCTCCCAATCAATAAAGCCGGTCAAGTGGAGTTCCGGACCGACGTACCGGTCGGTACCGGATTGGGATGGTCGCCGGGTGTGCACTGGGGAAACTCGGGCCAGGGAGCGAGAAC
The DNA here is from genome assembly GCA_902806355.1 of uncultured Thermomicrobiales bacterium. The sequence goes on from CADCWI010000008.1 coordinate 9,633, forward strand.
GCGTGTGAGGGTCTGCTCCTGGCTCATCGATTCGGGTGCAGATGATATCTCGCAGCTGAGTCCGCCTCAAACGGGCAAGCCGCCCATGCCACACCTTTATCGAGACAAGTGAAAGCGATCAGGGGAACCGTAAGGGCGTGCCCGGAGCGGCCCGATCAGCGGCGCCGATGCTCGCAGTCCGGTTGGTTAAATCCCGCTCGTTACCTGTCTGGAGGGATGACACCGGTTCGTTTTTGCTCGTGTAGCCAGCCGTTCGCCTCGGCGACCGCACCAGCAATCGCCTCTTCTTCGGTCGAGCCCAGCCCCTGGGCGGCGTGAGCGGCTTGCCCGTTTTCGTCACGCAACGTCATCGTCAAACGGTATGCATGTCCGGATGGTATCTCCGAATGCCACCTGACAATCCAGCCCTGGTTCTGGAGTTGCTCGTAGGTCAGCTGCACGTCGCTCATGCTGCTCTCCTCTTCTTCACCTCGGTGATCTGCATCTTGTCCAAAGGCGGTTCGAGTGACGTGTTCGCGCGTCCATCGTCGTCTCCATCCAGATGGAAGCGGTCGCCGCCGATGTCATCGGCCGCTGGTCCGATATCAGACGGTCAGTCTCCCGAGGACCGGCGAAGGGCGGAGCGAAGAGCCTGGATCGGACCCCGTCGCGGTTGACGCCTCCGACTCGCAAGGTACGCCACAGGCTTCCGTGCCTTCGGCGATGCCACGGGCAACAGGTGGGATATCCGCAACGTCAGCCTTGCCGTGCCACAGGGTGCTCAGTTGAAGGAGTTCTGCTATCGCCGACAGTATGAATTGCTCTTGGCAATGTGTCCACTTCCCGATCAAGAAACCACTGTGCCTGGTGGGAAAGTGCACCCATGTCCGGGCATGCCCGGACATGGGTGCACTGCTGTTATTGGGCTGCGGCCATCTGCTGCGTCAGTTGCTGGGCGATCTGTTCGACCTGCTGAAGCATCTGCTGCTCTTCCTGCAGGTTCTGCTGGAGCAACTGGAGAGCCTCGGTCTGTCCCATCGCCTGGGCCTTCTCGACCAGGCCAGTGTACGCGGCGATCTCGAGGTGCTCGGTCTTGGCGGCACCGGCGACAACGAGACCTTCCACGACCTGCGGCGAGGGCTGTGCCGACAGCGCCTCCTGCAACTCCTGCTGCAGGCCCTGCGCGGAATAGCACGTGACCGGGTGCGGCTCGGCGCCCATCTGCTGGAAGATCTGCTCGATCCGTTGCGCCTGCTGGCGGCTCTGCTCGGCGTGCATCTGCAGCCCTTCCTTCAGTTGCGGATTCTGCACCCAGCCCTGTGCCTGCTCGAGCATCTGGACAATGATCTGCTCGCCACTATGGGCGGATGACAACTCATGGATGAACAAGTCTTGCGGGGTCTGCATTGACATCTGGGATGAGTCGCTCATTGCTCTGGTCCTCTCTGGAAGCGTGCCACATGCCTGCCACAACGGGAGTGGCTTGCCCCGGCGGATGCACAGCATGTGCCAACAAGGCACGCTCCAGCGTGGTTGCCCAAGTCGACGAGGATGCCAGAATATCCTGCCTTGGAGCGGGGCCGAAACGGTTCAGGAGTGCCGGTCGCGGATCGCGATATGTTTACGCTCGCGATGACAGAGCACGCCCGGGGCAACAGATCGCCCCGGGCGTGCTTCCATGACTGGGTTGTGGTGACGCCTTCGTGTGGAAGCCGCCCTATCCGATCGAGCTCAGGATGATCAACACAACGAGGATCACGACGAGGATGAGGATGATCGGCAGCAATCTCCGTAGGCAGCCGCCCTCCCCGCTGGTCATATTGGCGAGCCCACCGCCGACACCGCCCGCGTCCCGGCGCATCTCGCGGAGCGTGTCCAGGATGTTCCCCCGGCCGCTCCCCTGTGCTGACGGTCGGGGTTCCGGTCCGAAACGTTCCGATCGGGTCCGGCGGCGGGAGGTGTCCCCGCCGGCATTCTCGGCG
>CADCWI010000009.1 GCA_902806355.1 uncultured Thermomicrobiales bacterium
CGGAACGTGAAGACATGCCCCGCGGGATAGTGTCGGTATGTCGATGTTGCCGAAGAGTTGAGTCGTCCCGGTTAGACGGTTCCGGCGAGCTTGTCAGGACGAGTACAGATCCTCCATCAGATCACTCATAAGTCGTGCCATGTATCTGACCGACGAGATCGAACGCCAGTACGACATCCGGGTCGGTCCCAGAACCCCGAGGATTCCCGTCACTTCGCCGTCGATCCCATACGTCGCCATCACCACCCCGAACCGGCGCAGGGCATCGGTGGGATTCTCGTCACCTATGAAGACTTGTACATCATTGCCGACCGACAACTGCGGAAGCACCGCTCCCAGCATCGAGCCGCCGCGCAACAACTCAAGCACACTCTGGGCCTCGTCCCCGGCGAACTCCGGCTGGCCGAGGATATTTTCGATACCGGAGTGCCGGATCTGCGTTCGTTCGACGGAGTTCAACCCGCGCAACCCGACCGTGATTTGCTCGAGCACGTACCGGGACACCGGCGACGCGCCGATCACGAGTTCGTCGATCTCGTCAGCGTTGAGCCCCCGGCTGGAGCTTACGAGGGAATCCGCCATCCGGCTCAGCTCGGCCTGGTCAATGTCCTCCGGAAGATGCAGCATCATCTGTCGCACCACCGATTCCTGCGTCACCAGGATCAGCAATGCCAGCCGTGGCTGCAGGGAGATCAGCTCGAAGTGCCGGAGACGGGCGACCATGGTCCTCGGCGCGGACACGATCGAAACATTGCCCGCCGTTTCCGCCAGGACGGCCGCCGCGAAATCCACCCAGGAATCGAGATGAAACTCGACTTGCCGGAACTGGTGCCGGATCATGATCTGATCGCCGGACGACAGCTCGGGCGCACCCATCAGGTGATGCACGTAGTAACGATAGCCTTTGTCCGTCGGAACCCGGCCACCAGACGTGTGCGGCTGCTGCACGAACCCCGCCTCTTCAAGCGCGACCATCTCGTTGCGAATGGTCGCTGAAGAGACCCCGACCGGATAGCGTTCCGTCAACGTTTTGGAACCAACGGCCCGGCCGGACGCCACATGCTCCTGAACGATCAGCTTGAGAATCGCACGCTGCCGTTCGGTCAATTGGGCGGCTTCTGGCTGTACGGTCTCCACAACATTGTGCTCCTGTCGAATTAGCACTCTCTTACGATGAGTGCTAACGAGCGTCAGAATAGCAAAGTTGAGCGCTTGCTGTCAAGGTTAGGACCCCTTGTCCAGCGCTCGGCAACCGTCCGCCGTCCCCTGGAGCGGACCAGTATCGCTGCCGCAATGACCACATCGCGGTAACGGGTCCTTCAGCGCCCCTCCGTCCCATCCGCGTTGTGACCATTCATCGTGGGCGTTGACGGCGATGTATGACGGCGGAATACCCGGTCGAGGAGGCGTGCTCCCTGAACTTTTGGCGGTTTCTGCGCGAGAGCGACGCGCTGACGGAATTCCTTGCCGAAACGCTTCGCGTCGGGCTGGATCACCCGCATGTTTCCCCACGCCTGGCCGTCTGGTCCCACCGCGTCCATCGCCTCATAGAGGCCCAGCCCGTGTTGCCGGGCAAACGCGACTGCCTCGGTCAGCAGGCTCATCGTGCTGAGGGGATCGTAGCCGGCTTCGGCGAGTCGCCGAACCGTCCGGTCGAAGCGGGCCTCCATGATCTCCTCGACATTGGCGACCAGCCGGGCGGGGATGTATGCCCCTCCCATGAGTCCACTCTGCAGGTCGAGCCGGATCGGCATGTTCCTCGCCGTCGTCACATCGAGCCCTGCGTCCGTGAACAGGCGCGAGGGTGGGCGCAGGAGCATACCGACGCCGCGATCGACCCGCGCCTCCCATACCGTGAGGCCGAATCCCTCGTGCATGAAGCTGGGATGGTGAGAACCGAGCGCCCAGGCCAGACCAAGCGTAAGCGTGTTGATGGCGGGCTCCGCGCCGGACCGCGCGTTTTCCCGGGCCTCCACCAACCCCGCGTTCCACCATTCGCCCCAGGACGGATCCGGTGGCGCTTCGCCGGTCAGGGCCGCGACGTACCGGCGGGCGATCTCCGGATCGAACGGGTGCAGCGAAATGATTTCCATGGAGCACGCTCTCCATCGCGTTGGATTCGACAGGGTTCCGATCGCCGAAGCACTCGAGACCGTCCTCTCCCGATCGGGATGACACAGTATAAAGACACGTGAGATGGTCAGTCGGCCCGGCCCGAACGCGATCGGAACCCGTGCTCGCCAAGCCGAGATCCGCTGCGGCGGGTACCGTTCGACGGGGAAGGTCATCGTCCCCTGCTTGACACGATCGATTCGCCTGCCGGCCCGTCCGTCGGCAAGGAAGACTCGGCTTCCCGCAATGCTTCCATTTTGAAGTGGACATGACGCGATCGAGAATGCACGCACCATGATCGACCAAAGCGCGACCAGCCCAATTCAGAGCGAGGAAATCGACCAGCGGACGCCCAACGTGCTGCGTGTCGAGCGACGCCTCAAGCTGGCAAAATCGTATGTCGTTACCATCCGTGACGAAAACGGTGTCGAGGTCGAATGGACAAGGCACCGGACGAATGAGGAAGCTCCGTGCTTTCCTGCCGGGACGGATCCATTCGACTGCATCATCGCCCATGATGCGTTGGAGTACGTCCTCGATGAGGAAGCCTGGATCACCGCCCTGGCGGATCTGCTCGCGCCCGGGGGATCGATTTCGATCCGGATACCGCTCGAAGGTCCGCTCGCGTGGATGGACGCCCGGAACATCTATCGCTACGTCACCGATCTTGCCGGGCGGGGCACCGCTCCGGGCGAGACGCTGCCGACCGGCTGGCACCGGCACTATCGTGAACGGGATCTCGATCGCGTGTTGAGGCGCGCTGGCCTGGTCGTCAGCGACAGGTACCGCGAGGGAATGCCCGGCCTGGATATCCCTCACGTCGCGGGCCTGATTGCGGGAGACCTCGTGCTCCAGCGACCCGAAACGGAATCAACGCTCCTGCGGCTCCGTGACCGGCTGGACAGGCGAGCGCTTCGCACCCGAGCTGGCGTGTTCAGCACGCATCTGCGGATCGAGGCGACGAAGCATCCCGATCAGTCGCCGGCAAGCAGCGGTGACGGCGCGTGAGTTGACACATCGATGCGGTGGATGTGCTCATCGATCAGGTGTCCCTGACCGGCCACCCCCAGCTCCCGCATGATCAACTCGAAGCGCGGCTGCAAACCGGAGAGAATCTCGGCCTTCGTCGTCTCCGGGAGCGACCACAGTTGCTGCTTGAACGGCCCGAATCCACGCTTGCGAGTGGTGTAGAAGAACTGATCATCCGTTTGCTCCGGCTTGCGCTCATCGGCGTGGTTCGCCTTCAGGTGGGCGTAGATCTGGTCCTTCAGGTCGGCGGGAAAGGCGTCACTGTCGTAGATGGCGTTCTGGAATGCGGTCGCCAGGTGGACTTCGACCGCGTTCGCCGCCGCGAACTTGCCGAACGCTTCCTCCGGCAATGTCGATGCGCCATGCTGGACCGCACCGCCCATGCCGTACTGGTGCCTTGCGCCATCCGAGAGCTTGGCCAGCGTCTCGAAATCGACGCTGACCTCCTCGATCGAGCCATCCGGCAGGACCACGCCACCATGGCTGGTGCCGGTCTGGACGCTGATCTTGCTGATCCCGGTCAGGTCCCTATTCGTCGCCTCGCTGATCCGGCCCAGCTCCTCCAGGTACCCGTTCATGAACGCGTCCAGGTCCTCGACCGTGCTGTTGTTCTTGCCGACTTCGCCGATCTCGCCACCGATCGAGACCGTGACGCCCGTGGGCTCGTTGTCCCGGATCACCCGCGTCAGCTCGGCGGTGTGCCGGTAGTTGGCGGCCTGCTGCTCGGCAAGCGTCTCCCGGGAGAGGTCCACAAGTGTCGAGGCGTCGATGTCGATGTTGCCGTACCCGGCGGCGATCGCCTCGATCGCGAGTTCGCGCACCGCGGCGATCTCCTTGTCCGGGTCGCTCGTGTACGCCTTTTGGCTCGCCTGATAGTGATCTCCCTGGATGAAGACAGGCCCCTGCCAGTTCTCCTTGATCGCCGCTCCAAGGACGGACGATGCGTACTCGGCCGGTCGTTGCTGCGTGTAGCTCATCTCCGAGCGCGCAAGCTCGAGGATGATCTGCCGGCTTTGGGTGGCATGTCCGGCCCGGAACACGGTGCGCGCCAGGTCATACGTCATGCCGCGCAGGTTGATCGCCGGGGTGGTGACATTGGAATACGCATCCCGGCCCGCCGCCATGTACAGCTCGTTGATCGAGGCCGGCCAGGCACCCATCGCGGGGGCGAGATGGCGGATTAGCCAGCGGCTTGCTTCCATGACCTGACGACCACCGAATACCGCCGTCCAAACCAGCTGGTCGATCGTCCGCTCGCGGATCGCATCGGCATCTTTTACTTCGACCCCGTCATCTCGGATGATGAGCTGGTCGTGGATCCCTGCCCGAAGATCGTGCAGGTCATGGAAGGCATGTACTGGCATGGCGGTGTCTCCTTGCTCGGGCTTCACGAAAGGCGTCGTCGATGCCCTATCGAGAATTGCTGGTCGCTCTGCGGCAAGCATCGCAGATCGGATGCCGTCTAGCTTGCGAAAACGGATGGGACGACAAAACGGCCGCCCGGAACTCGGACGGCCGTTGATCTGGTATCGGACCGACTGAAGCATGTGTACGACCGGTGGAGTGTTGCGAGTCCCACCAACCCCCCGATCCTGGCTGTGAAACCTTCACCCCATCGGACTCCGGGTCAGGGGAACCCGACTTCTGGCAGATGACCGGCTGCCGCTCGGTGCCGTATGGCGCGTCAGCGGCGGGGAGTTCGCCCTGAGCGCCACACGCAGCATCCGTCTACTGCACGGTCACCGAAGCGATCATGCCCGCGGCTTCATGGGGGATGCAGAAGTAGGTGTAGTCGCCAGCCACCTCGAAGGTATGGCTGAACTCCTGGCCATCGCCGACATCGCCCGAGTTCCACGGCTCCGCTCCCTCAGGCAACGCCACACTTTGGGCCGGGTTCGCCGCGAGCGAAGGGTCGCAGGTTGAGGTATGCGGGATGGGTCCGACCGTGCGCCACGTCACCGTATCGCCGACTGCAACCGTCAACTGGTCCGGAACGTACTGCAGCTGCAAGTTCATCTCCACCAGATGCGTTTGCGCCGCCCCACCCGCCTGCTGTGCTGGAGGCTGTTGCTGGGCGGCAGGTGATGCTTCAGCGGCTGGAGCCTCACCTCCGGCGGCGGGTGCGGCGCCCGCCTCCTGCACGGTCACCGAAGCGATCATGCCGGCCGCTTCGTGCGGGATGCAGAAATACGTGTAATCACCCGGTACCTCGAAGGTGTGGCTGAACTCCTGCCCGTCACCAACATCGCCCGAGTTCCATGTGTCCCCTCCCTCAGGCAGCGCGACGCTCTGTGCCGGGTTCGCCGCAAGGGCCGGGTCGCAGGTCGAGCTGTGCGGAATCGGCCCGACGGTGCGCCACGTCACCGTGTCACCGACATTGACGGTCAACTGCGCCGGGACGAACTGCAGCTGGAGGTTCATCTCCACGACATGCGTTTGCGCCGCCCCACCCGCCTGCTGGGCGGCCCCGTCCTGAACTGGCTGCTGTTGGGCAGCCTCTCCCTGAGCCGGTTCCTGCTGAGCGGATGCGCCACCGGGAGTAGCTTGCGGCGCAAGCGTCGGCGGCGCTCCTGCGACATCCGGAATCATGGTCGGGTTGAGATTGGCATCCGTACTTTCTGTATTCCCGCATGCCGTCAGCACCGCTCCGGATGCGCCTACCGACGCAAGGAGCATGAATTTACGCCGATCGATCCGTTGCATCTGTCCTGATTCCTCCACATGCGGGTGACGTTATCGAAGATCTTGCAGATCCCGTGCCGGATTGGCCGTATCCTGAGCTATGGCCCCGTCATCCCATGGCGGCCCAGCCGTTGCCTGCCATGCCCGGGTCCTTTTGGCTCTCGAAAGTGTACTGCCATTATGGCCTTGCGACTGTCGGGAATATCCTGATTCCAGGCACCATAATGTCCTGGCTCGCGTTCGATATGCACGAATACACAAACCGGGCCTCTGATCGTGACACCCTCAGCAACCTTGACCCGACGATGCAATCCCCTGAAAGGCTGGTTCGATGCCTGAAACGTCTCCTTCTCCAACCGCTCACGCGATCCCCCATGAAGATGCCTATGTCGATCTTGGACGGCACCGGATCGCCCTCCGCACGTGGGAGGGTCACGGGCCGCCTCTCCTGCTCATCCATGGCATTAGCAGTGCCGCCAGTGTCTGGAACCCGATCATTCCCGCACTTGCGGCGGAGTTCACCCCGATCGCGATCGACCAGCGCGGGCATGGTGCCTCGGACAAGCCGGAGTCCGGCTATCTGTATGACGACTACATCGGTGATCTCGACGGCGTGCTCGATGCGATCGGACTCGCACACCCGCTCATCATGGGGCACTCGCTCGGGGGAATCGTGACACTCTGGTGGGCGGCGAAACATCCCGACCGGGCGACCGCGCTCGTGATCGAGGATAGTCCGCTCCGCAGCGGAATGGTCTTCATGCCCGCATTCGACGAGTGGCTGATGCTCAACGCCATGCCGGAGGAGGATTTGCGCGCGCACTACGCCGAAGAATTTCCGGAATGGCCGCCGGAGCTCGTTCTCGAACGGGCGCGGTTGATGGCGAACACGGCCCGCAATGTCTTCGCCGAGCTCCGCGCGGACTCATTGGCGCACGACGGTGTGGACAGGATCGCCGAGATCACGGACATTCAGTCCCCGACATTGCTCGTTCATGGCGATCTCGAAGCCGGCGGAATGGTCGCCGCCGAAGATGCTGTGGCATTCCAGAACCGGCTCGTCAACGCTCACTCGATCAGGATCGCTGGAGGCGGTCACACGCTTCACCGCGAGCGCCGCGACGAATTCCTGGCCGCAGTCCTGCCATTCCTGCGCCAGCACGCGGCTCGATGACCCGCCCACTCGGCTGCGCCGTGTCCGAAACCCGGCGTACGTCACCCTGAGGACGCTGTCCAAGGCTTTCCGTCATGCACCTGCCGTCACCCAGAGGGAGCGCAGCGACCAAAGAGCCTGTCCAAGCACCGGCATTGGAGCGGAGCGTGGGAATCCCCCGGCGATGGGTTGCATTCGCTGGATGGCTCTGCCATCCCTTATTGAGCCGGTCCGCAAAGCGGACACTGTGCCGACACCGGGAGAGCCCGACGTTGTCTGATGCGCTTCGCGCAGGGCTTCGTCACAGGTGGTCGCGCAGGGATGGAGCGACCACGGTGCGATGCGGCCGCATCACGGCGTTAAATCACGATCAGCTTGGACGACTACCGAGCGACGGGCGACAGTACTCGGCAATCCACGTGACCTGCGCCCGTCGATATCAGGGCTGGATCATCTGCTCCATCGTGACGATCTCGTATCGGCCGTCGATGTACTCCTGGAGGAGCAATGGGAGGGCGGCGAGATCGCCATCGGTGACGACGTGCATGAGGATGATCGCGCCTGGTCCGCCTTGTTCCGCCTCTGGACCGCACCGATCGGCGATCTCCTCACCGATATTGCCATCCCATCCGAGCGTGTCGCAGGTCCACCAGAACGTATAGTCGTACCCTAGCTCACCGAGGAGCTCGAGCGATTCCTCATCGTAGGCTCCGTATGGAAACCGGAAATACGGCGATGTCTCGTAGCCGGTGACATCACGGATGATCCGCTCGGTCTGTTCGACCTCGACCGTCCGCTCGTCGTCCGTCAACGGCGCATCCCCGGTCGATTCGCCCGTCCATGACCGGTGATCGTAAGTGTGATTGATCACCATGTGGCCTTCTTCGACGATCCGCCGGGCAAGCTCCGGATTCTGTTTCACCCATTCGCCGGTCAGGCCGAAGCTCCCCTTAACACCGTAGTCGTCGAGGATGTCGAGCATCTCCGCCGTGTGCCCGGCGCCCTCTCCCGCATCGAACGTGAACGCAACCTCACGCCGGCCGCTGTCGCCACGCTCGACGATTAGTGAAGTTCCGTCGAGACCGGTGTCCGGGGCGGGCGGGCGTTCCTCCGTACGTGGTTCCTGGGTGGCGGTTGGTGCCGGCTCAGGGGTTCTGGTCGGTCGTGGTGTCGGCTCCTGCGTCGGTCGGACGGTCGGCGCGATCGTCGGTGGCACCGTAGTGGATGTCGAGGCTACCGTCCTGCTCTCGGGAGAAGGCGTCGGCCCGCCCGATCGCGTGCCGGAGCTGGCCGACTGTGCGCCCCAGAGGACCACGGAGACCAGCAGCATCAGTACCAGAATCGACTGCGGCCGGATCATGGGGGTCGATGAGTTCACCTGGACGCCCTGTACACGCGACTGGCAGGAAAGGCTTCCAGCCAGTTGCCTCGAGTTCCTGACCCGGCTTCATCCCCACGACGGATTCGCCGACCACCGACGAGGCCGGTTCTACCAGATACCCAGTTCGTCCTTCGCCTCTTCGGACATGAGATCAGGCGACCAGGGCGGAGTCCAGACGATCTTGACGTCGGTCGAGCCAATCTCGGGCAGGTCCTTGAGCGCGTTGTTGACTTCCTGGACGATGACCGGTCCGAGCGGACAGCCCATCGAGGTCAGCGTCATTGTGACCAGCACATCCCCGGACTCGGCGATGTCGGAATCGTAGACGAGACCGAGGTCGACGATATTGATCCCGATCTCCGGGTCGTACACATTTTTCAGGCCGGCGAGAACATCGTCTTTCGTGAAGGTTACAGCCATTACGCGAAGCTCCTCTGAGGGGTTCATGGTTCTTGGACGAGAACGTTGCTGGTCGGGACGCGACGGTTCGAGAGCCGTCATCGCGATTGCACGGTTTCAAGTCTACTGGCAGTGACAAATCGATGCCCGTTCGGAGGTGAGGGCTGAGGCGGGCCTCAAACGGTGTGTCCTTCCCCTCACATCAGGAATGCGGCGAACGTTGCTGCCGCTGCGGGGGTTCGCAACAGTAGTGACAACCCTCCTCACCGAAATCCTGCTGATGGATGGCCAACAGGTTGCCCTGTGTCAGTTGCCAGGAGCCAACGCCGCGAGGAGCCTGGATCGAATTCTGGCGCAATACCTTGATGAGTGACAGAGGATTTCGATCTGTTGAGATCCATGGTGTCCGGGGATACATCAACTTGACACTGCCCTGAGGCAAGGGGATGATGCGGCGACAGCACGAGAAGCGACCTGTACTGGATACTTCCACTCCAAGGAACGGCCGGCATGCGGACGGGATCGTCCATTATCGACACCGATATTCATCCCACGCTCGATCCAGGCCGCATTGCGGATTTTCTGCCAGAACCGTGGCGTGGACGGTTTGCGAGCGGGAATCGTGTGCCGGGAACGCTTGGCTACTGGAACGCGGCAGGGTTTCATCAGGTTGATGCGATCACTGAGGATGGTGAAGGCATCGCATCGCATCCGGAAACCCTCTCTCGATTGTTTTTCGATCTCCACGGGCTGGAATACGGAATCCTGAATCCTGAAAACGCGATCCACATCGGGGTTGGACCCGAGATGGATTTCGGCGCCGCGGTTCTCTCTGCGATGAACGATGTGATGACGCACGATTGGCTACCAGTCGACCCTCGTTTCCGGGCATCGATCAACGTCGGTCCCTCGGACCCGCAGCTTGCGGCGCAGGAAATCCATCGTCTCGGCGACCATCCTGGCATGGTGCAGGTCATGATGGGGAGCGGCGCCCGAATTCCTTACGGTCAACGCTTCTACCATCCGATTTACGCGGCGGCTGTAGAGCACGACCTGCCCGTCGCGATCCACCCGGGCAACGAGGGCGTGGGAATCACCGGACCTCCGAATGCTGCCGGGTATCCATCGTCATACATCGAGTGGCACACGACTCTCGTGACCAGCTACATCTCTCATCTTGTCAGCCTGGTGACCGAAGGCGTATTCGTCAAGTTCCCCACGCTCAGGTTCGTCCTGGTCGAGGGCGGTGTGTCGTGGATTCCACCGATCCTGTGGCGTCTCGACAAGAATTGGAAAGCACTTCGGCAGACGACACCCTGGCTCGAGCGACCGCCAAGCGCGTATGTTCAGGAGCACATCCGGCTCACGACACAGCCCCTCGAGGAGCCCGACGATAGCCAACATCTGCGGGCGATGTTGGAGATGCTCGATGTGGACAAGATGCTGATGTTTTCGAGCGACTACCCACACTGGGACGGAGATACGGTCGATTTCACTGCCCGCGCATTCACCAGGGACCAACGCACCCGGGTGTTGAGCGAGACAGCCCGAGACGTCTACCACCTGCCGCCATCATCAGCAGCGACACCGGTGGCCTCTCGTGAAGCCGGGACCCATGACTGAACCTCGCCGGAGCCAAAAGCCAGAGCGATGGCCGGTGGCGCGTACCGGCGACATCCCTCCGGGCGAATGCCTCATCGTCACCGTCAAACGGCACTCCGTCGGGGTCTTCAACGTGAACGGCGAATATGTGGCCGTGCTGAACGTCTGCCCACACGAGCTGGCCCCTGTCTGTCGTGGGCGCGTGAGTGGCACGACATTGTTTTCTCCGCCTGGTGAGTACCGTTGGGGCCGGGAAGGCGAGATTCTTACCTGCCCGTGGCATGGCTGGGAGTTCGACCTGCTTTCGGGGAAGGCGCTGTCTGACCCGAAAGTCCGGGTGAGGCGATATCCCACGGAGGTCCTCGACCACACCGTCTTCGTCGTCCTTTGACCGAACGAATGGAGCCGTGTCGTGACAGGTCCGGTATTCGAGATGCCGGCTGCTCCAATGGGCCGGGGATACTCGTCCGCTCACCTGATCCGGATTGTGGATCCACGCGGTGATGCGGTCGCCTGGTTTGCGCCTGCGATCGGCGCGTGCTGCGCCGGCTTTGCCGTTCGTCAGGTGGAGGGTGCCTCCCCCTCCCAGCGCGTATGGTGGCGTGAGATCATCACCGCATCAGCGGTGACACG
>CADCWI010000010.1 GCA_902806355.1 uncultured Thermomicrobiales bacterium
TCGCCCCGCCCTGCATCGCCAGCGTCTTGGAGATCGCCGCCGTCAACGTCGTCTTGCCATGATCCACATGCCCGATCGTCCCCACGTTCACATGCGGCTTCGAGCGCTCGAACTTCTGCTTCGCCACGCTTGTACTCCCTGAGCCCTTGGCTCATCTGCTTCCGCTGGCGGGCATATCGATGCCCGCCAGGTTTCTTATCAATACGATCGAATCATTAAGTGCGCTGGGCCTTCGCCACGAATTCCTGGGCGAGCGCTTCCGGCAGCGGTGCGTAGTGATCGAATTCCATCGACGAAACCGCGCGTCCCTGCGTCATCGATCGCAGGTCAGTGACGTAACCGAACATGCTCGCGAGCGGAACATGTGCCCGAATTACCTGGGCACCAGCCCGCTCTTCCATGCCCTGGATCTGGCCACGTCGCGAGTTCAGGTCGCCGATCACGTCGCCCATGAACTCCTCCGGCGTGGTGACCTCCACCGACATGACTGGTTCGAGAATCACCGGCCGGCCGCGCTGCAACGCGACCTTGACCGAAAGCGACCCCGCGATCTTGAAGGCCATCTCGGAGGAGTCCACATCGTGGTACGACCCATCGACGAGCCGGGCCTTGACATCGACGACAGGGAAGCCGGCGTTGCCCCCAGTGTCGAGTGATTCGCGAATGCCGGCATTGACAGCCGGAATGTACTCGCGAGGAATCGATCCACCGACGATGGCGTCTTCGAACACATAACCCGTGCCGCGCTCCTGCGGCTCGAACTCCACGACCGCGTGCCCGTACTGGCCCTTGCCGCCGGACTGCCGGACGTGACGTCCTTCGGCGCGCACTGGCTGGGTGATGGTTTCGCGATAGGCGACCTGCGGCCGTCCCACATTCGCCTCGACCCGGAACTCGCGCATCATGCGGTCGACGATGATGGCGAGATGCAGCTCGCCCATCCCATCGATGACCGTCTGCCCGGTCTCTTCGTTGGTGCGAACCCGGAAGGTCGGATCCTCGTCCGCGAGGCGGGCGAGTGCGGCACCCATCTTGTCCTGGTCGGCCCGGGTCTTCGGCTCGACCGACACCGATATGACCGGTTCCGGGAAGGTGATCGACTCAAGGATCACCGGGTTCGCCGGATCGCAGAGAGTGTCGCCCGTATAGGTCGACTTGAGGCCGATCACCGCGCAGATGTTTCCCGCGGAAACGTCGGCGATCTCCTCCCGGTGGTTGGAATGCATTTGAAGCAGCCGGCCGATCCGCTCGCGCTGCCCCTTCGTCGAGTTCTGCACATATGAACCGGACTTCAGCGTTCCGGAATAGACGCGGATATATGCCAGCTTGCCCACATGCGGGTCCGACGCGATCTTGAACGCGAGGGCCGAGAAGGGCGCGTTGGGATCGGGCTCACGCAAAACTTCTTCGTCGGTGCGCGGGTCGATCCCGATCATGGGTGGGACATCGAGCGGTGACGGCAGGAAGTCGACGATGCCATCGAGCATCGGCTGGACACCCTTGTTCTTCAATGCGCTGCCGCAGAGGATTGGGACCAACTGGCTGTTGATGGTGGCCTTGCGCAGCCCGGCGATCAGTTCGTCGATGCTGATCTCATCACCCTCGAGATACCGCGTCGTCAGCTCTTCGTCCGTCTCGGCGATCAGCTCGACAAGGTGATTCCGGGCGGCTTCGGCTTCTTCCCGGAGCTCGGCCGGGATATCCGTCTCTTCGATATTCTGCCCGAGATCGTCGTGATAGATGATCGCGCGCATGTTGAAGAGGTCGATCACGCCGGCGAAATCGCCCTCAAGACCGATCGGCAACTGAACCGGAGCCGGCTTGGCCTTGAGCCGATCGATGATCATCGCCAGGGTGTTCTTGAACGATGCACCGGTGCGATCGAGCTTGTTGATGAAGCAGATCCGCGGCACACGGTACTTGTCAGCCTGACGCCACACCGTCTCCGATTGTGGCTCGACGCCGGCCACGCCATCGAACACGACAACGCCACCATCGAGCACTCGCAATGAGCGCTCGACTTCGGCGGTGAAGTCGACATGGCCAGGGGTGTCGATGATGTTGATGCGGTGGTCGCTCCAGAAGCAGGTCGTTGCCGCCGACGTGATGGTGATGCCGCGCTCGCGCTCCTGGACCATCCAGTCCATCGTCGCCGCGCCTTCGTGCACCTCACCCGGTCTGTGCACCTTCCCCGTATAGAACAGGATTCGCTCGGTCGTCGTCGTCTTGCCGGCGTCGATGTGAGCGATGATCCCGATGTTCCGTGTCCGGCGCAGGGCGACCTGGGGATCAGCCAGATTTGGTTGGGTCGCAGTTCCAGCACTCATGGAAATCGTTAGTCCTTGCGTCACGCCGCCCGTGGGCGTACGTCACTACCGTGTCCCTCGCAAGCACCATGGCCGGCGAAGATGTTTTCAACTCTTTAGAACCGGAAATGGGAGAAGGCGCGGTTGGCCTCAGCCATCCGATGCGTGTCCTCGCGTCGCTTGATGGTGGCGCCGGTGCCGTTGAAGGCATCCAGCAGCTCGTTCGCGAGCCGCTCCGGCATCGTCTTGCCAGGACGCGCCCGGGCGGAGGTCAGCAGCCAGCGGATCGCCAGCGACTGCCGGCGCTGTCCTTCGATCTGAACCGGTACCTGGTACGTCGCACCACCGACGCGCCGGGGCTTGACCTCCAGCATCGGCGTCGCGTTCGACACCGCGCGCTCGAAGACCTCGATCGGGTCCTGGCCGGTCCGTTCCTGAATGGTTTGCAATGCGTCGTACATGATTCGCTCGGCAAGGCCTTTCTTGCCGCGCTGCATGATCTTGTTGATGAATCGGGTCACCAGCTCGCTCTGGTAGCGGGCATCCGGTGTCGGTACGCGTCGCTGGATTTTCGCTCTTCTCGGCATCGGCTCTTGTGTCTCCGTACCTGGCCACTCAATGGATCCGGGCAAGCGCCCTCGCGCTCCTTCGAATCCCTCCCGTGGTCAGAATATCCAGCCAAGGCGGCGGCCATGTGCTCCACCTGGCCCGGTTGGTTTCCTGAGGCGGTCCATGGCACGACCTCGGCCACGAACCGTCTCGACAGTGTGATAACCCTGTTCGCAAGGCCCAAGTTCACCAGACACACGAAAAAGCGGTCGTCGCCACAAGGACGCCGGTCCGCTCTTCGTATCCAGCTCTCTCAGTTCCGCCGAAGCGGGAACACCGGAAGGTGCGCGGGTGCGCTAAGCCTTCCTGGGTGCCTTGGTTCCGTACTTGGACCGCGCCTGCTTGCGGTTTTCAACACCGCGAGCATCCAGCGCACCACGGATGATGTGATAGCGGACGCCTGGGAGATCTTTCACCCGGCCGCCCCGAACCAGCACCATCGAATGCTCCTGGAGGTTGTGCCCCTCGCCCGGAATGTAGGCCGTAACCTCCATGCCGTTGGTCAGGCGAACACGGGCAATTTTGCGCAGTGCCGAGTTGGGCTTGCGAGGCGTCATCGTCTTGACCTGCGTGCAGACTCCGCGCTTCTGCGGCGCGTAGGTACCACGTCGCAACCGACCGGCATACCGGCCAGCGGCGCTGTTCGTGAACTGCAACGCTACGGCGTTGGACTTCTTGTTGCCACGCTTGCGGCCCTTGCGAACCAACTGATTGATCGTCGGCACGAAAAGCTCCTCACCGGTCAGATGGCGTGATCCGTGCTCTGTGCGATGCTCGTCCGGAGACTGGCATACGTGCTTCCCTTCGGGAACACAGCTGCGGCGCCTTCTGATCCGTGTCGGTTGATCGACTTGGCTTCATGTGGAATTTACGGTTCGAAGCCCCAACCGCACATGCGGCCGCCCTGAGGCGACCACAAGCGGGAATTGTACGGTCCAACGCGACCCGTAGTCAAGGATACCCGGATCATCGTTTGTCCAGCTCAAGGCGTTCCAGTGCCGATGCTCCGACGGAACGTGTGAAAATCCACGGTCTGCTCGACAGCTCATCGTCCGGCCACAGCCAGAACGGCCGCACTTGCGCCATGTCGTTTTTTTCGCGAGATCATTCGCCAGCCGCTCTGCCGCCTGGCGATCGTCAGGAACCGGGTGACACTGGTCGAACCACCCGCAACGACCACATCGAGGTTGGTTCCTTCCTGCACCAGTGCCGCGATGTCCCGTACCTGTACGGCACTCACCTCAGGTGCCTGCTGGTCCGGGAGCATGATCGTCACGAGGGTGGAGCCGGGCGCGCGCTCGACTGGGCCGATGTCGGCACGCGCATGGGCAAGGACGTGACCGGTAGTCATTCCCGCATTGCCCAGCGCCCGGCGGCTCGTTTCCAGCGCCAGCACGTCCCGATCGACGAGGATCATGGTCCCGGGCTGGTACGTCGCCTCCAACACAACAGGGACATGGCCCTGTCCCACTCCCTGGATGATCGCCCGCTCGACCGGCCGGTCGATCCCCAAAATCGCATCGAGCGCACAGGCGGTTGCATGATCGCGGGAATCGTATTCTGGCAGGCCGATGACGGGTGTGATGGTGTAGGAACCACCCTCCCACTCGAACCTCTGCGCCGCGCGGTCGAACACGCCCCGCGCGAATGGCGGCTCGAGGTGGTGGGGAATGCCTCCGGACGTGTGCCGCCGGATGAGCATCACGGTGTGGTCCGCATAGCTCGCATCCACCTCGATCGACACCGTCCGCTCGGCGGCGATCACGGCTCGCAGTGTGTCTGCGAGGGGATTAACGATGACCAACGCCAGCAATCCGTCCATCGCTAGCGCACCCATCGCATCCATCGCCAACCGCTGCAGCACCTGCTGCCCGGCCTTTCCCGGAACGTTCCAAAGCAGCAGGTCGACACCCTCGGGCGGTGCCGATTCAATTCCAAGCCCGACGCGGCACCTCACACCGGTGGTGGTATTCCATCCGAACCGCTCCGCATTCCACGTCGTGAACGCCACCGCCAGAGCGTCGCGGTCGATCAGCTCGATGGTCCACTCCGGCCGTACCTGTTTCAAGGCAAGGCCAAGAACGCCGTACCCACACCCGTAATCGATGGCCCTTCCATGGACTGGAATGGCATCGAGATCGAGTGATCGCAACAGCAGGCGAGAGCCAGCATCGACGTCATGACTGCTGAACAGGCTTTGGGAAACCGCGAACGAGAACCGTTGGCGCTGCCAGTCGAGCACGACATCCTTCTTGTACCAGTGAGCGAGATCCATGCACTCCTACCCCGGGAGATGAGACGGGCCTCGCCAAGGCGGCGAGGGTAAGGTGTTGCCAGATGGAGCTTCGGCGACTAGCATCTCTCAACCGTGCATATTCTGGGCGCTGGCGGTTTGCCGCGCGATCACCTATCAGGCTTGACGCCTTTCCCGGTGCACGACACGGCACATTACCGGTCAACGATCGTCCATCAGGAGAGGCAATCTCGTGGCGAAGCGATTCAACGTAGGCATGGTCGGCGCTGGCACGATCGGTCAGGTTCATGCCAGGGCACTGACGGGCATCGACAACGCGGAACTGATCGCGGTTGCCGAACCTCGTGAGGATGCGGGACGAGCGCTGGCTGATGCCAACGGCGCGACCTGGCATGCGTCGTACGTCGACATGCTGAGTCAACCTGAGATCGATGTCGTGATTCTCGGAACTCCTTCCGGCCTGCACCCCGAGCAAGCGATCCTCGCGGCGCAGGCAGGTAAACACGTGATCACCGAAAAGCCAATGGCGATCACACACGATGGCGCCACGCGGATGATCAAGGCCGTCGACAACGCCGGCGTTCGCCTCGCGGTGATCTTCCAGAATCGCATTTCCGCCGATGTGTACAAGGTTCGGCGGGCAATCGAGGCCGGGCGGATCGGCACTCCCCTGATTGGAACCGCGTTCGTCTATTGGAAGCGAACGCAGGATTACTACGACGCGAACAGTGGTTGGCGTGGCACCTGGGCCATGGATGGCGGCGGCATCCTGATCAATCAGTCCATCCACATGATCGACGCATTGCAGTGGATCATGGGCGGCATCGACAGCGTTCAGGCCGATACCGCGACGCTCACCCATTCGATCGAGACCGAGGACACCGCCGCCGCGGCCGTCCGGTTCACCTCGGGCGCAGTCGGCGCCATCCTCGGCACCACGTCGTCCGCCATGGACCACCCGACCAAGATCGAGATTGTCGGCAGCGCGGGCCGGGTCGTCCTTGAGAGCAACGCGGTCACGTTTTGGGACGGTGAAGGCGAGCTTTCTGACGACATCCTTACCCCAGATGATCGCGAGATCGTCGGCGACTGGCAACCAGGGGAGCCATTCGGGGCTGGGCACCAGCGGCAACTCCGGCTTATCTTCAACGCCCTGGAAGCTGGTGAACAACCGCCATTTCCGGGTCGCGAAGCTCGCAAGGCCGTCGACGTGATCCTTGCCATCTACGAATCAGCCCGAACCGGACGCCGTGTCGCAATCCCCAACCATGATTGAACGCTCGAATCATGCGGTGCGCGCAAACAGCATCGATAGTGTCGAACACACGCTTCGGGGTCCGGTTCAGGAGCCTGGCGACGAAAGGCACCACCCGTGAAATACGCAATCTTCTCCGTCTCGATACCGGAATACGAACCACGGGAAGCCGTTCGCCAAGTCAAGGCGAGCGGCTACGACGGCATTGAGTGGCGTGTGATCGACCAGGATCCCGCCCATGCTGGGGGCAGCTTCTGGTCGGCCAACAAGGCGACCGTGCCACTGACGGGCTTTGAGGAGCAGGCACCGGAAGTTCGCAAGATGACAGAGGACGCCGGGCTCGAGATGCCCTCGCTCGGCACCTACATGACGTGTGACGATCTTGAGGCAGCGGACGGAGCCATGCGTGGAGCCAGGGTGCTCGGTGTTTCCCAGCTCCGCATCCGGGTCCCGAATTACAACGGTACCGATCCTTTTACCCCGATCTGGGACAAGGCGAAGGCGGAGTACCGGGACATCGTCGACCTTGCCGCGAAGCACGACGTCAAGGCTCTCCTGGAACTGCATCACCGGTCGATCGTGCCCTCGGCCAGCGCCGCGAAGCTCTTCCTCGACGGGCTTGATCCCGACCATGTCGGCGTCATCCACGACGCCGGAAACCTGGTGTACGAGGGGTATGAATCCCATCGTCTCAGCCTGGAACAACTCGGGCCATACCTGGCGCACGTCCACGTCAAGAACGCGCGCTGGGTGCCGGTCGGGCAGGCGGAGGATTCGACGATGGAATGGAAGTGCGAGTGGGCACCGGTCCACCAAGGCGTGATCGACATGCGCCAGCTCTTTGGCGCCCTGCACGCGATCGGTTACGACGGTTGGGTCGGCCTCGAGGACTTCAGTTCTGAGCGATCGACCGAAGACAAGCTCAGGGAGAACCTGGCCTACCTCAAGGGAATCGAAAGCAGGCTCGCG
Source organism: uncultured Thermomicrobiales bacterium (assembly GCA_902806355.1). Next base: position 7,394 of record CADCWI010000010.1, read on the forward strand.
AACTCGCGAGCCTGAGATGCGCCAGCCGGTGTAAGGACTTGCGGACACTGTTGTCGCCTGGGGCGGATCAGCATCAGACGTACGCGTTGGCTTCGTTGAGGGCACAAGGTACTCGGTGTGTCCACCCTGCATCGCCACAGGGTGCATCCCCGCTGGAAACGGTCCCACTCGATCTGCTGCGGAAGGTGACGACCGGCGCGGCCACAGGATGAACGAACGGCCCCCGGTGGGATCGCCACCGGGGGCCGTTTACGTTCACCTTCGATGTGTCCGCATCGAGCGTGACTGTTTACTCTTCGTCGACGGTTTCGTTCTCGACATCCGCCGTGTTCATGTTCCCAATGTCTTCCGGAGCCGCACCATCGTAGTCTGCCCCGTCCGACGGACCGTCGAAATCGACTTCACCAGCCGGGTGGTCGAGGACAGCGGTGGCCGCGATATGGCCACCCGCCATCAGTTCGGCGTAGTCCTCTTCCTCGGCCGGCTCGATCACCGCGGTCCTGGTTGCGTTCATCGCGGCCAGTGTCTGGTCTGCCAGCGCGGCATCATCGCGCACGCCGTCCTGGACACCGAACCCTGATCCCGCCGGGATCAGCTTGCCGATGATCACGTTCTCCTTGAGGCCTCGCAAGTGGTCGACCTTGCCGTTGATCGCGGCTTCGGTCAGCACTCGGGTGGTCTCCTGGAACGACGCCGCGGAGAGGAAGGAATCCGTCTCCAGCGATGCCTTGGTGATTCCAAGCAGCAGGGAGATCGCCGTTGCCGGTTCTCCGCCCTGGGCAAGCGCTTCGTTGTTCTTGTTGTTGAACTCGAAGCGGTCGACCGTGTCGCCTTCGAGCAGGTCCGTATCACCCGGGAACTGGATCTGAACCTTGCGAAGCATCTGGCGGCAGATCACCTCGATGTGCTTGTCGTTGGTGTTCACGCCTTGCGAGCGGTACACCTTCTGCACTTCGTCGATGATGTAACGCTGCGCCTCATCGGGCCCGAGCGTGTGCAGGATCTGATGCGGATCCTTGTGTCCATAGGTCAGCTGCCTGCCGGAAGCGACTTCCTCGCCGTCTTCGACCAGCACCTGGTCACCCATGTTGATGCCGTGCTCCTCCCGCTCTTCGCTCTCGTTCCGCACGTAGACCGTGCGGCCGTCAAGGAAGAACGTTCCGGTCAGCTCGGCGATCATCTTCTCGCCGTCCGGACCGTGGGCGATGACGGTCTTCTTGTTCTCGACCGGCGATCCTTCCGGGATCGCGACCTCGTACCCGTCCGGAAGCAGCACTCGCCACGATTCATGCTCGATCGAGCTGATCACCAGTAACCGACCACTTTCCGTCTGCTCGATGGTGACCGTGCCCGGCTTGTTCGCAAGCAGCGCGGCACCCTTCGGCTGACGGCCCTCGAAGAGCTCTTCGACACGCGGCAGACCGGTCGTGATGTCGGCACGCGCCACACCACCGGAGTGGAAGGTGCGCATCGTCAGCTGCGTTCCCGGCTCACCGATCGACTGCGCGGCGATGATACCGACGGCCTCACCGAACTGGACGAGCTCACCGCTCGCCAGGTTGCGGCCATAGCACTGCCGGCAGACACCGTGTCCCGCCTCGCAGACCATGACCGTGCGGACGTTGACCTTGTCGATCCCGGCATTGATGACTTCGCTCACCAGGTCACGGGTCTCGCCATCTTCGCCAACGTGGTACTCATCGAGCTCCTGCCCGCGAGTGGCGATGACCTCCCCGGTTTCCGGATGAACGACATCTCCGGCGAGGATCCGGCCGGTGATCCGGGCGCGATATTCCTCATCCGTGATTGGCCTGCCATCCGAGTCGTACTTGCTGGCCCACAATCCCTGCTCGGTTCCGCAGTCCTCAATCGTAATGATCACGTCCTGCGCCACATCGACCAGGCGGCGGGTCAGGTATCCCGAGTCGGCGGTCCGCAGCGCGGTATCCGCCAGGCCCTTTCGGGCGCCGTGCGTCGAGAGGAAATACTCGAGAACGGTCAGGCCCTCGCGGAAGTTCGACTTGATCGGGACATCGATGATCTTTCCTTGCGGATCGAGCACCAGTCCCCGCATCCCAGCCATCTGGCTGATCTGGTTCATGTTCCCCTTCGCGCCGGATTCCGCCATCATGTAGACGGTGTTCTGCCCGCGCAGCCGGTTCTCGACATCCCCGGACAATTCGTCCCGGGCGTCATTCCAGATCGTCTCGAGCTCACGGAGCCGCTCGTCCTCGGTCACGAGTCCGCGACGGTATTGCCGCTCGACATCCGACGCCAGGCCTTCCGCCCTGCCGACGATCTCCGGCTTGGTCTCGGACATGGTCACATCCGACAGCGCGAATGTGAGCCCGCCCTTGGTCGAGAACTGGAAGCCAAGCTTCTTGATCTCGTTGACGACCGCCGCGGTGTCCTGCGGGTCGCTGAACGCCCGATAGCAGTCCGCGACCACCTTCCGGAGCTGCTTCCGACCCATTGTCTCGTTGTAGTACTTGCCGAGTGCGGTTGGGAGCACCTGGTTCAGGAGCGCCCGCCCCACGGTCGTCTTGATTCGCTTGACCTCGCCACCATCGCGGTCGGTCCGGACGTGGATCTGTGCCTGGACATCGACGAGCCCGGAGTCGTAGGCGAGCTTCACTTCCTCCAGGGACGAGAAGACCTTGCCCCATCCCCGCGGAACGGTGCCGTTCGCCAGGTCCTCTTCGTAGTTGCGCTCGCTCGTGATGTAGTACACCCCGAGCACGATGTCCTGCGTCGGCGATACGATCGGATCACCGCTCGACGGCGAGAGCAGGTTGCGCACGGAAAGCATTCGCTCTCGGGCTTCTGCTTGCGCCGCCTTCGACAGCGGCACGTGAACCGCCATCTGGTCACCATCGAAGTCGGCGTTGAACGCCGTGGTCACCAGCGGATGAATCTGGATCGCTGAACCCTCGATCAGGCGCGGCTTGAATGCCTGGATACCGAGACGGTGAAGCGTCGGTGCCCGGTTGAGGAGCACGACGTAGTCCCCGATGACATCCTCGAGCACATCCCAGACACTCGGGTTCACGCGCTCAACCAGACGCTTGGCGGACTTGATGTTGTGCGCGAGACCTCGATCGACGAGTCGCCGCATCACGAACGGCTTGAAGAGCTCGAGCGCCATTCGCTTTGGCAACCCACACTCATCGAGTGCCAGGTCTGGTCCAACCACGATCACCGACCGGCCGGAGTAGTCGACACGCTTGCCGAGCAGGTTCTGGCGGAAGCGCCCTTGCTTGCCCTTGAGCATGTCGCTCAGGCTCTTCAGCTTGTGCTTGCCCGACCCTGACACGACACGGCCACGCCGGCCATTGTCGATCAGTGCGTCGACCGCCTCCTGGAGCATCCGCTTTTCGTTGCGGACGATGATCTCCGGCGCACCGAGTTCCAGAAGCCGCTTGAGGCGGTTGTTCCGGTTGATCACACGGCGATAGAGATCATTCAGGTCGGACGTGGCGAACCGGCCACCATCGAGCTGCACCATCGGGCGCAGTTCGGGCGGGATCACCGGCAACGCCGTGAAGATCATCCAGTGCGGCTTGTTGCCGCTCTTGCGCAGGGCCTCGATGACCCGCAGTCGCTTCGTCGCCTTCTTGCGGCGAACTTCCGACGGGACCTGCATCTCGTTCCGGAGCTCGATAGCCAGCGCATCGAGGTCGACCCGCTTGGACACATAGTCGTAGACCGCTTCTGCTCCCATCCCGGCGTCGAACACGCCCGGGGGAACGATGTCCTGCAGCTCGCGATACTCGGTCTCGGTCAGGATTCGCAGCTCCTTGAGGTCGTTGAGCATTTTCAACACCTCGTCCCGCTGCTTCTCCTCGTCCTTGATCCGGGTCTCGAGCTCGTCCTCGATCTTCTTGCGCCGCTCGTCCGCGTCAAAGGTCAGCTGGTCGCGCTCGGCACCGGCCATCGCCTCGCCGCCGCTCGCTTCGTTTGATGCGCTGCTCTCGATCGCGGCCGAAGCTTCGCTGAAGAGCTGGCCGAGCGTTTCAAGCCGATCGTCGTTGACCGCTTCGCTCACGGAGACCACGACCTGGCCACGGAACGAGTAATCCTGATCCGCCGCCTCGCCCTTCAATCCCTGAAGTGTGGCGACGAGGCCGTCGTACTCCTGCTGCAGCTCTCCAAGCTGCTGCGCCTTGCGCTCCTCGATGGAAGCGATGAGGTTGTGCGAGCCCTCGTCGAGATTCGAGACATCGGCAGTGACCTGGCCAGTGATCTCGTCGAGCTGTACCTGCGCCTCGGCCCGGAACTCGGCGATCGTCTCTTCATGCAGCTCGTTGATCTCGTCGATCGCTGCCTGGCGCGCCTCGTCATCGACCCTGGTGATCAGGTACGACGCGAAGTAGAGGACGCGTTCGAGGTTGCGTGGCGAGATATCGAGCAACAGGCCAAGCCGGCTCGGCGTGCCCTTGACGTACCAGATGTGCGCCACCGGCGCGGCAAGCTCGATGTGACCCATCCGCTCCCGGCGTACCTTGGAACGGGTGACTTCCACACCGCACTTGTCGCAGACAGTGCCGGCATGTCGAATTCGCTTGTACTTTCCGCAATAGCATTCCCAGTCCCTGGTAGGACCGAAGATGCGCTCGCAGAACAGACCGCCATGCTCCGGCTTGAGCGTGCGGTAATTGATGGTCTCTGGCTTGGTTACCTCACCGTACGACCAACTTCTGATGGCCTCGGGCGATGCCAGCCGGATCCGGATGGCGTCGAAGTTGTTGACATCGAGCACGCGCCCGCGATCAGTGCGATCGCCGCGCGAGAACCCGCCGCTCGAGCGCGAGTCGAACTGACCCGAGCTCTCGAATGTCGCGGTCCGGCCAGCGGTGTGATCGGGAGCGACATCGGGGATGTTGATACTGGACATGGTTCCTCCATTCGAGTCGAACATCGACCGGAAAGCGGCGACGGCGTGGACCACTAGGGACAACGCCGCCCCCTGCCTGCATCAGTCGGATGTTCGCTCGAAGCCACTGAGATTGATGCGATCCAGGTTCGAGAGCAGGTCGCGGGATGTATCTTCGGTGAACTCGACCGTCTGCTCGTCCTCATTGATGACATCGATCGAGAGACCAAGGCTCCGAAGCTCCTTGACCAGCACCTTGAACGACTCCGGCACACCGGCCTCGCCGATCTCCTCGCCCTTCACGATCGATTCGTACGTCTTCACACGTCCCACGATATCGTCCGACTTGACGGTCAACATCTCCTGCAGAATGTGCGCGGCGCCGTATGCCTCCAGCGCCCAGACCTCCATCTCCCCGAATCGCTGACCACCGAACTGCGCCTTGCCGCCCAGCGGCTGCTGGGTCACGAGCGAGTACGGTCCCGTCGACCGGGCGTGGATCTTGTCCTCGACGAGGTGGGCGAGCTTCAGCATGTAGACCATGCCGACGGTCACGGGACGATCGAACTTCTCCCCGGTCCGCCCATCGTAGAGATCGACCTTGCCATCCTCTGGCAGGCCCGCCTCCCGGAGCGCGTCACGGATCTCGTCCTCGTGCGCTCCATCGAACACCGGTGTCGCGACCTTGAAACCAAGCTTGTCGGCCGCCCAGCCAAGATGGGTTTCCAGCACCTGGCCGAGGTTCATGCGAGACGGCACACCGATTGGGTTGAGCACGATATCGACCGACGTTCCGTCCGGCAGATACGGCATGTCCTCGATCGGCAGGATCCGGCTGATCACGCCCTTGTTGCCGTGACGCCCCGCCATCTTGTCGCCCTCGGAGATCTTCCGCTTCTGGGCGATCATCACGCGGACACTCTGGTTCACGCCGGCAGGAAGCTCGTGATCCGAGCTGTCATCGCGGCGGAATTGCTTGACGTCGATGACCTTGCCGTGAACCCCGTGCGGCACCCGCAACGAGGTGTCTTTCACTTCACGCGCCTTCTCGCCAAAGATTGCGCGCAACAGGCGCTCTTCGGCACTGAGCTCCGTCTCGCCGCGCGGTGTCACCTTGCCGACGAGGATGTCGTTCGGGCGAACCTCCGCACCGATCCGGATGATCCCGGTCTCGTCAAGGTTGGCGAGGCTCTCCTCACCAACATTCGGGATATCGCGCGTGATCTCTTCCGGGCCGAGCTTCGTGTCCCGGGCTTCGCATTCGTACTTCTCGATATGGATCGATGTGTAGACATCGTCCCGCACCAGTCGCTCGCTGAGCAGGATTGCGTCCTCGAAGTTGCCACCTTCCCATGGCATGAATGCCACAAGCAGGTTCTGTCCGAGCGCCAGCTCACCGTTCTCGGTGGACGACGAGTCCGCGATCACCTGGTTGTTTTCGACCCGATCGCCGATGTGCACGATCGGCCGCTGGTTGATGCAGGTGTCTTGGTTGGACCGGACGAACTTCTGGAGATGATAGATGTGGCGCTCGCCACTATCCTCGACGATCGTGATCTGCTTGCCAGAGGCCGAGACGACTGTCCCGGTGTGTCGAGAAACGACGACCTGGCCGGAGTCGCGCGCGGCGAGATATTCCACGCCGGTGCCGATCACCGGCGATTGCGGCCGGACCAGGGGCACGGCCTGACGCTGCATGTTCGCACCCATGAGCGCGCGGTTCGCGTCATCGTGCTCAAGGAACGGGATCAGCGCCGTCGCCACCGAAACGACCTGCTTCGGCGACACGTCCATGTAATGCACCTGCTCAGGCGGCACCACCGGGAAACGGTGACCATCCGAGCCAATCCGCACGGTTACCTCGTCGACATCGATCCGGCCCTTGTCGTCCAGCGGCGTATTCGCCTGGGCGATCATCACACTCACTTCGCGGTCCGCTGACAGGTAATCGATCGCGGCCGAGGCGACCGGCTTGATCCTCACCATCGTCACGCCGGCCTTCTCGATCGCCGTCGCTTGGGTAGCGGTCAGCTCATCGCCTGCCGACGCGATCGTCTTGCCGGTGTCCGGATGCTTCACATCCTCACGGACGATCTGCCCTTCGAGCGGCAGCACGGGCTTCTCGACATCGATCGTCGATACCACTCGCCGATACGGTGTTTCGATGAAGCCGTACGGGTTGATCTTGCCGTACGTCGCCAGATAGCCGATCAGGCCGATGTTCGGGCCTTCCGGCGTCTCGATCGGACAGATCCGACCGTAGTGAGACGGATGAACGTCCCGGACGTCCAGACCAGCCCGGTCCCGGCTCAGACCGCCTGGACCCAGCGCGGACAAGCGCCGCTTGTGCGTCAGCTCGGCAAGCGGGTTCGTCTGATCCATGAACTGTGACAGCTGCGACCCACCGAAGAACTCCCGAACGGCGGCCATCACCGGACGCGTGGTACTGATCAACCCTTGCGGGGTGACTGTCTCCGGATCCTGGATAGTCATCCGCTCGCGGATCCCACGCTCGAGGCGTTGGAACCCGGTGCGAACGTGCATCTGGATCAGCTCGCCGACCGCGCGGATGCGGCGGTTCCCGAGATGATCGATGTCATCGGCGTGGCTCAACCCGTTGTTGAGACGAATCAACTCCTTGATGATCGCGACGAGATCGTCTACCTCGAGGATCCGGTTCTCGGTCGCGTTCTCGCGATCCTCGCTGTGCAGCCGCCCGTTCAGCTTGTAGCGGCCAACCTTCGCGAGGTCATACCGCCGCTCGTTGAAGAACAGGTTCTCGAGCATCGTATTCGCGTTGTCCTTGGTGGGAGGGTCTCCCGGCCGCAGACGACGATAGAGCTCGATCAGCGCCTCGTCTCGTGCCTTTGTCGGTTCCTTGTCCAGCGTGGTCGCGATGTAACGGCGATCCTCGTTGGTGTCGACATCGGCGAAGGTCTCGAGCAGCTTCTCGTCCGTGTCGATCCCGATCGCGCGGAGAAGGATCGTCACCGGCATCTTGCGCTTGCGGTCGACCTTGACGGAGAGGATGTCGCGGTTCGATGTCTCGAACTCGAGCCAGGCACCCCGGTTCGGGATCAGCTTCGCGGTCGACAGGAACTTCCCGGTCGCCGGGTCTCGATGACGCTCGAAGTAGGCGCCCGGTGAACGCACGAGCTGGGACACGACGACGCGCTCCGCACCGTTGATGATGAAGGTGCCATCGGAGGTCATCATCGGGAAATCGCCCAGGAAGATTCCGTCCGGGCCGGTCTCCTTGATCTCGCCGGTTTCCTTCATCACCAATTTCGCCGACACGCGAAGCGGTGCCGCATAGGTGATGTCGCGCTCGCGGCAAAAGACTTCCGCAATCCGCGGATCAGCCTTCGCCCGGTCCTGCTCCTCGCCCTTCGGCATTCGGGTCCATGGCTCATCGAAGCGAGGATCCGAAATGAAGAGTTCCATTTTCTTGTGATGATCGGTGATCGGCGAGATCTCGTCGAGAAGCTCTCGCAACCCTTCTTGTACGAACCAGTTGAACGATTCGATTTGCACCTGTACCAGGTTTGGCATCTCCAGCACGGTGGGAATCCGGGCGTATGTCTTGCGCGCGACTCCCTTGTTGGAGAGCACCTGCGCATCCTGGGCCGCCTGGGTTGCCGGAGTGGGACGAACGTTCCGCTCTACTGCCATTCACTGCTCCTCATGTTCGGCGCGCACCCCTGCAAGGTCGCGATCCGGAGTTTCGACGGTCGAAGATATCCAGTCGGAGGACGCTTCCGTAATCCTTGTACGTGTGGTTGTAAGGAAAGAACGAGTGGTCGGGAAGGCTGTTCCTGTTGATGACGGTGACATGAAGAGCAAGAGAACCAGGCACCATACCCTGGCGCGACCACGGTGCGTCTCATCATCGGACGTCGAAAGGGAAACAACGTCCGAAACGCCAAAAAGGGAGGACAAAGAATGCCCCTCCCGGCTTGCCAGGTTCTTCTCGTTGGCGTAGACTCACTTGCACACGTTGATTCCGTCAGCCAGCCTCTCTTTCGCCTGCACAACCCGTCCTTGGGTCTGCCCTGCGAATAACCAGTCTACCTTAAAACATGGGCTTTGTCAATGCATGCGGGGTCGGCGTTTCTTCTCGGACAGCGTCTCCCGCCGATGCGAAGACCCACAGCTCCAAAAGCTTGATTCCCGCATCGCCAAGGCGCCCGTAGAGCCAGAACCCCGGCAGCCCCGTCCCGGTCCAGTGCTATACTGCAAACCCGTCCGCATCCTCGGTGAGAGCACCTCTCTGCAAGGTAGCGCCAAGGCGCGTCATGACACCCGCATGGCAAGCACCTGCACCGGCATCAACCTACGTGCTATGTGATGGAAGCTGAATGAACGCACGAACATTCCGCATGTGGCTGCGGCCGGGAATGATGATCAAGCGCTGGGTGGCGCTGTTCATGACCGCGGTCATCCTGACCAGTCTCGCGCTGGCGATGCTCGCCGCCTGGTTTTACGATAACTTCGATTTTCCGGGAAATGTGCAGGGGTTGGTCGAATCCCTGACCCTCCAGTTCATTCCGCATCCGTATCGCGAGATCTTTCTCCTCCTCGGTGGCCTTGCCCTCCTCGGCTATGCAACCCTGAAGATCAGCCATGCGCTGATCTCGCCGCTGCTCGCGCATGAGCCGAGCGGTCGCGCCTTCGCCGAGATCGTCAACGAGCATCGCTTCGGCCCCGCCGTGCCCGAGTTCAACGTCGTGGCACTCGGTGGCGGAACCGGTCTCAGCGCTCTCCTGCGTGGTCTCAAGCTGGCCAATCTCAACCTGACCGCGATCGTGACGGTCGCCGACGACGGCGGCAGTACGGGACGTATCAGGGATGTCTTCAACATGCCCGCCCCGGGCGATATCCGCAATTGCCTCGTCTCTCTCGCCGATGCCGAATCGACCATGGGGCAGCTCTTTGGATACCGTTTCGACAAGGAGGGCTCCGAACTCGATGGTCACTCCTTCGGCAACCTGTTCATCACCGCGATGACCCAGGTTACCGGCAGCTTCGAGCAGGCAGTGATCGCCTCCGCCGAAGTGCTCAACGTGCGTGGACGGGTGCTCCCGTCCACCCTCGAGAACGTCACGCTGTGTGCCCGGCTCGCCGATGGGTCCGTCGTTCGCGGCGAATCCGCGATCGCTCACGAGAGCCCGGCGATCCAGAAGATCTTTCTCGAACCATACCGCCCCGATGCGTACGGCCCGGCGCTGGCGGCCATTCTCAATGCTGACCTGATCGTGCTTGGGCCGGGAAGCCTCTACACCAGTGTGTTGCCCAACCTGCTCGTCGATGGCGTTCGCGAGGCCATCCAGTGGTCCAGCGGCTCGACGGTCTACGTCTGCAACGTGGCGACGCAGCATGGGGAGACCGACCACTTCGGATACGCCGATCACATCCGGGAGATCGTCGACTACCTCGGTGACGGTGAGCTCGATTTCGCCCTGGTGAACAGCAACCCCGCCGCCGCGACCGCCATCCGTCCCGAGTGGGATGTGGAGGCCGTCGCCTATGACGGCGCCACGCGCACCTCCGGGAACGTGGAGATCATCGCCCGCGATGTCGTGAACGATCACAATCCCCTGCGCCACGATCCCGCCAAGCTCGCCCAGGTGCTTGTGGAGCTCGCGCGATCACGCACTGACGCGTCCACGCCTCAACCTCACGACAACGGTCCTCACTCCGGCACCCCGACTCCCTCCAGGCACGTGACACTTCGCGAGTCGACAACCGTTCATTCCTGATTCGCCCTGCCATCTCCGTCCGTCACACGGAAACGCGCCGCATCAGGTATCGCGGACTTGGTCTGGGCCGTGTCGCGGCTCCGTCGCGGGTTGCCTTCTCGCCCGCTCGTTACCCGGTCATCGCTTCGATGCTGTCCTCGGTCAACGGACACGTCTCCGCATGATCGGACACCAGGCGGCGGACCGCGCTCTGGTACGCTTTCCGACGATACGACCTGAAACGGGCGACCACGTCGAGGAGCTCGAGACTGGCCACGCGCACGCGGGAGAAACCAATGACCTACAAGATCGGCATCAATGGCTTCGGCCGGATCGGCCGGCAGGTGTTCAAGGCAATTGAAGATGGCGGATTCGCTGACTTGTTCGAGGTTGTGGCTGTCAATGATTTGACAGACAACTCAACGAGCGCTCACCTGCTCAAGCATGATTCGACCTATGGCGGCTGGGACGCCGATATCTCGGCAAGCGCTGATGGCATCAAGGTCAATGACCGGCTCATCAAAGTATTCGAGGAGAGAGAACCGGCGAAGATTCCCTGGGGAGAGAACGGGGTCGATCTCGTAGTCGAATCCACCGGGCGGTTCACCGACGCCGAGCAGGCCAAGGGGCATTTCGAGGGTGGTGCGAAGAAGGTCGTGATCTCGGCACCGGCGAAGAACGAGGACGTGACGATCGTTCTTGGGGTCAACGAAGAGACATACGATCCCGCCGCGCATCACGTCATCTCGAATGCGTCCTGCACTACGAACTGCCTGGCTCCGGTCGCCAAGGTGGTCCTTGATACGTTCGGCATCCAGCACGGCCTGATGACGACCGTCCATTCGTACACCGCCGATCAGGTTCTCCAGGATGGCCCGCACAAGGACCTTCGCCGCGCTCGCGGTGCGGCGCAGAACATCGTCCCGACATCGACCGGAGCGGCCCGGGCGCTTTCACTGGTGATTCCCGAGCTCGAAAACAAGTTCGACGGATTCTCGCTCCGCGTGCCGACGCCCACTGTGTCGATCATCGACTTCGTCGCGATCACCGAGAAGCCGGTCACGGTCGAAGCGGTCAACGCGGCATTCAAGGCGGCATCCCTGACCGATCAGTACGCCGGCATCATTGGCTTTTCCGAAGAGGAGCTGGTCTCCTCGGACTTCCGCCATGACTCGCGGTCCTCGATCATCGACGCGCCCTCGACGATGACGATCGGCGACACGATGGTCAAGGTCGTCTCGTGGTACGACAACGAGTGGGGATACTCGTGCCGCGTGGCCGATCTCGTCGCCCTGATCTGCGAGCAGGGAATCCCCGATTAGTGGCCGGTCTTCGCCTGTCATCCATCATCTGCCAATCCCCCGGAAGCGCAGCAATCAAAGGCATCCCGGCTGCCCGGTGCAGCTGCCGGAAGGGCAAGTGAGGTGTGACAAAGCAAGGCCATCCATTCCGGTCTTAACGCGGAACTGATGTGCCTTCCCGTCTCTCGCCCCTGAATCCGGCCGATCGATTCACGAGGACTTCACATGGCCAAACGACTCATCACTCAGGTCGATGTGTCAGAGAAACGGGTGTTGTGCCGGGTCGACCTCAATGTCCCCATCAGGGACGGGGAGATTGAAGATGACACCCGCATCCGTGCCGCGCTCGACACGATCCGGTGGCTGGTCGACCATCAGGCCCGGGTGATCCTGTGCAGCCATCTCGGGCGTCCCAACGGCCAGGTGAAGGAGGAGCTGCGGTTGGCCGTGGTCGCCGCCCGGCTCTCAGAGCTTTTGGAAAAGGATGTCCAGTCAGTCGAGCGCGTCACCGGTGAGAAAGTCTCCGAGGCTGTCAGCCGGCTCGGAGATGGCGATGTTCTCCTTCTGGAGAACATCCGGTTCGACCCAAGGGAGGAAGCCAACGACGATTCGCTTGCCAGTGAGTTGGCTTCCCTCGCCGAAATCTACGTCAATGATGCGTTCGGCGCAGCCCATCGTGCGCATGCCTCGACAGAAGGTGTGGCGCACCGGCTCCCGGCATACATTGGCCTACTGATGGAGCGAGAGATCCGGGCGCTATCAAGACTTCTGGACGATCCGGAGCGGCCGTTCGCCGCGATCATCGGGGGCGCAAAAGTGTCGGACAAGCTCGCCGTACTCGATCGCCTGCTGGCACGTGTCGATGTCCTCCTGATCGGTGGCGGCATGGCCAACACATTCCTGCTCGCGCAGGGCCAGCCAGTCGGGAGATCGCTGGTGGAGCGCGATCTCCGCGAGGAGGCGTCCGCTGTGCTCGCTGCCGCGTCCATCCAGGGCGTCACGATCGACCTCCCGACGGATGTCGTCGTCGCGGAGTCGATCGAGGCAAGCTCGGGAATGGTCCGATCGATCGCCGACATCGGTGAGGCCGAGGCGATTTTCGACATTGGCCCGGATACCGCGAATCGATATGCTGATCGCATCGCCGGGATGAAGACGATCCTGTGGAACGGTCCGCTCGGAGTCGCCGAGAATCCCGCCTTCGCCAACGGCACCAGGACCGTTGCTCAGGCAGTCGCCGGAGCCGGCGGGTACACCGTCATCGGTGGTGGTGATTCGGTGGCGGCGATCGAGAAGCTCGGGCTGGCGGGCAGTATCGATCACATCTCGACCGGAGGCGGCGCGTCGATCGAGTTCCTCGAAGGAAAGACCCTCCCCGGCATCGCCTCCATTCCGGACGAGACCACTGGTGAGCAGAACAGATGAGGCGTCCACTCGTCGTCGGCAACTGGAAGATGAACACCGGACGCGACGACGCGGTTGCCCTGGCCAAAGCGATCGCCCGGGAAACCGGACGCGGATCGGTGGAGGTCGCTGTATGCCCGCCGTATCCATGGATCGTGTCCGTGGCCGAATCGGTCGACCGTGCCACTCTCCGGATTGGTGCGCAGGATTGCTCAGCGAACGACGACGGCGCTTTCACCGGTGATGTCTCCGCCGCCATGCTCGAGCCGTGGTGCGACCTCGTGCTGATCGGGCACTCGGAGCGCCGGTCCGTCCATGGCGAGACTGACGAGATGATCAGGGACAAGCTAAGGGTCGCGATCGCTCATGGTCTTGACCCGGTTTTGTGTGTCGGTGAACGCGCTGAAGATCGTGCCGCAGGAAACGCCTCGTCATTTGTCACGGATCAACTGGATGCCGCGCTCTCCGAGCTTTCCGCCTCCGCGTTTGCCTCCCTGACCATCGCCTATGAGCCGGTTTGGGCGATCGGAACGGGCGCGACAGCAACCACAGAAGATGCTTCGGAGATGGCGGCGGTCATCCGCGCCTGGCTGCGGCGGCGCGCTCCCGGTCACGCCGACACGATCCGGATTCTCTACGGCGGCAGTGTCTCGGATGGCAGCGCCGCAGGTTTGATGGCGATAACCGAGGTGGACGGCCTGCTCGTCGGCGGCGCCAGCCTCGATGTAGCGGTCTTTAGTCGGATCATCGCTGCCGCATCGGGGCGAGCGGCATGATCCTCACGTTGTCAAAGATTCAGGCCCGGGTAGATGAGCGATCGTCTACGACCGAGTCGCGAGCGGCCGGAACCTGGTTCGGGAGCGACCGAACACCCTGGACGAGGACGGTCCAATGATTGCGATAGGTAGGTGGGCGGTGCTAGGCTGACATACGCGCGCGGCAAACGCGCGCGGACATTGTCAGAAACGTAACCGTCCATCCGTCAACGAAACGGACATTGTGTGGATATCGCGCTCAACCTTGTGACGATCATCTTGGCGATCGTGCTGATCGCCATCATTCTTCTGCAAACCAAGGGATCGTCGTTCAGCGGTGCCTTTGGCGGAGGATCCGACTCTATTCAGCGTACCCGGCGAGGGTTCGAGAAGACCTTGTTTCAGTTCACGATCGGCGTCGCGGTCGCGTTTGTCGTTCTCTCGATCCTGAGCAGCTTCATCATCGGTGGCTGAGCGGCCAGCTGTTCGCGGCCGTGGGTTCCGGGATGTCGCTAGCATCCACGTACACAGCACCTAACGGCCTGGAAGCACGCGCGTCCGTTGAAATTGGCACTGCCTCATCCTACAATGATGCTCGTAGCCAAGCGATGATCAGAACCGTGCATCGAATCGTCTCGCTGGTCACCCCGTTGCAGTTGCTGATCATTCTCCGAGGAGGAAACGCATGATGGGTCTTGGGCCGATGGAACTCGGCATTATTCTGGTCATTATCGTGATCATCTTCGGAGTCGGAAAACTGCCGGAGATCGGCGGGGCACTCGGTAAGGGCATCCGCGAGTTCAAGACAGAATCCACCGCCGAGGAAAAGGAAGAGGCGGCCCGGATCGAACAGGGTCGTTCCGCGACGGCGTCTACGCTGAACACGGTGTCGCGGGATGCTCGCGAGGCAGCCAGCGTCCGTGAGCGCCGCGAGATCCGCGCGGACGAGATCTAGGGTCGTCCGACGGATCAGGACGTGACATAGATCGCAGTTGACGGCCAAGAGGGACGCAGGGCAACGCTCCTGCGTCCCTCTTGTATGTTTTCACTGCTTCACGGAGTGACGCGCGGGAAGACGATGCGGGCAGTGACGATTCGGGTCCAGCGGGCGTCGACTCCAGTCAGCAGATCCGGTGAACGATCGGATTCGCGAATAGAGGTACCTCCGGTTTATGGATGAGCAGCGCGCCGAGCACCACACCCGATCACCTGCCATGACACCGGTGGAACCCCATTCAAGCCATTACGTTGAGCGACGCGATCCCCTCGACGGGAGCGACGAGCCGCTGCATTCAGCGGCTCAGCCTGTCCCGGCAAAACGACCGTCGATGCTCCGTGAGATTGCCGAGACGCTGCTACTCGCGCTCATCATCTTCGTTGCCGTCCGCGCCGTGGTTCTCAACTTCCGGGTCGATGGCCGGAGCATGGAACCCGATCTCGCCGACAACGAGATGCTGCTGGTCAATCGAAATGCCTATTTCGCCTTTGACCAGGATCAGTGGTTCGGCTGGATTCCGGGTGTGGACACCGAAGATGATGCTGGTCCGTCGTATCCATTTGGCAAGCCGGAGCACGGGGACATCATCGTCCTTAATCCTCCGCCATCCGCCACAGCCGACAAGCCGTATATCAAGCGTGTCATCGGCGAGCCGGGGGATACGGTTGAGCTGCGCGATGGTGGCGTCTACATCAATGAACAGCGGATCGAAGAATCGTACATTGATGAAGATGAGACCCCTTGTAACCCGAACCAGATATGCGGACCCCTGACGGTGCCGCAGGATGCCGTGTTCGTGCTCGGCGACAACCGCGACAACAGCGAGGACTCCCGGGTTTTCGGCATCGTGCCGATTGAGAACATCATCGGCAAAGCGTGGTTGAGCTATTGGCCACGAACAGAGGTCGGCTTTGTCCCGCACGAGGACTATCCCGAGCTTGATGATTAACCGCGAGCTTCGTCCCTCCGGGCACCCGTCCTGCTTAGGTTTCCGAATACGGCATCGCTGGCGGGGATAACGCCTGACGTGGCGATGACCGGGGTGTAGAATGAATTGAGGGGTTGGTGCGGTGCGACAGCCTGGCGAGGCCCGGCTGTCGCACCGCACCGGCATCCACGACGATCGTCATCAGAGCATCACGATCGCGTGACGGCGAAAGGGCCCGACCATGATCGAAACCACCGTCGAAAGCATCCGGGTAAGCCTCGTCACCCAGAACCGGGTCGTAATACTCAAGGAAGTCGGCGGAGATCGCCACCTTCCGATCTGGATCGGCGCCTATGAAGCCGAAGCGATCGCGATGGAGTTGCAGGGTGTGACTCCGACCCGGCCGTTGCCTTACGACCTGATGCGTACCATCCTCGCTGATGTTGGTGCCACTATCGACCAGATCGTGATCGCCGACCTGAACGACCAGGTGTTCTATGCACGGATCATGCTTGACAAGGATGGGCGTTCGATCGAGATCGACGCTCGGCCGAGTGACGCGATCGCGCTGGCGGTCCGCACCGGTTCCCGGATCATGGTTGATGACGCCATCATGACGCAGGCGGGCGTAGCGCTCGAAACTGAGGACGATTCGACGTCCATCTCGCCGGCAATCGAAACCAGTGAGCTGGATACTTCATCGACAGCGGGGCGAAGTGGAGAGCGGACGACCCCGGTTGGAGAGGATGAGAGTCTCGATGTCTTTCGGGACTTCATCAATTCCCTCGACCTCGACGACTTCGACAAGAAGCGTTCCGGCTAGGTACACGCTCGGTATCGTCCCGTATCGGTCCCGCCAGCCCCAGCGTCTCCCGGTCCCGATTCGATATATCCTGAAATGACAAGGGCAACATGGATTCAGAAGTTCACATCAAACAGATCGTCCTCAACCGAATGGAACGATGCGCGGTATGCCACCGCGGTTTCCACTCAGAAGATATCCACGTCATCTCCCGCAAGCCCGACATGTGGACGATGCTCGTCGAATGTACGGATTGCCACGCGCGAAATTTCGTCGCCGCGGTTCTTAACGATGGTGACCCGCAGGACGCCCAGCTCGCTCTTCGTCAGCTCAGCGAGAAGGCAGTCAGGAACATTCAAGAACCGGAGGATTCCAAACAGCCGATGATTGAGCTGGAAGCGGCTGTGGATGGACCGCCGGTAGACGCGGGTGATGTCGTGGACATGCATGAGTTCCTCAAGGATTTCGAAGGTGATTTCCGGCAATTGTTCCGAGCCAAGGGTTGAGCGACTGACGTGATCAGGAGGCTTCGGATGCCTCCTGATCACTGCTATACTTGCGGTCGATACTGGATGTGATTTTTCTCACGATGTCGCGATCATCGCATGTCCGCAGCCGCATACGGCAGGGAGGCTCCCCGAGTGGCCCACGCTGAACAGCCCCATGTCATGCTACCGGTCCCCTCCCCGTACACCGGGCGACAGGAGATCGATCTCGATGTCGTTCGGGATCTCGTTTCCCACTTCCGTTTCAGTGACTTTGAAGAGGCACAGGAACTGATCCTG
The DNA here is from genome assembly GCA_902806355.1 of uncultured Thermomicrobiales bacterium. The sequence continues at coordinate 24,977 of CADCWI010000010.1, forward strand.
TCGGCGCTCCAGGAGATCAACGAGCACTTCGGCTGGGTTTCCCCCGAAGCGGCCGAGATCGTTGCCGAACACTTGAACACCACCGTGAACCGGGTGTACGCGCTGCTTACCTTCTACGCCGACTTCCGGACGGAGCCACGCGGCCATCATCACATGCTGATCTGCCACGGCATGTCCTGTTATGTCATGGGGTCGCAGCAACTCGTGCAGCGTATGCAGGATCGATACGGGATCGAGGATGGCGAAACAACCTCCGACAGGCAGATGAGCGTGCAGGTCGTCAATGGTTGTCTCGGGGTGTGTGACATCTCCCCGGTCGTGAAGATAGATGACGACTATCACGGACTGGTTACCCCCGATTCGCTGACGGATCTCGTCGCTCGCGCCACCGCGAATCTCGAGGCTCGCCGAAGTGGCAATGGCCACCCGGCAGAAGAGGACCACCATGGTTGACACCGCACCGGCCAGCGCTCTTCCAAGGCTCACATCAAAGGAAGAATTCCTCTCGTTCCAAACTCGGGCGATCGATTCATGGACACGACTTTGGGACGGGACCGATACGGTCGTTAGCGTGGGTGTTGGCAGCAGTTCGATCGCGAAGGGTGCGCTGGAGGTGCTTGCCGCCTGCCACGCCGAACTCGACTCCAGTGCCGTTGTCCGCGAGGTCTCCGGTAACGGCGCATTCTGGATGGAGCCGTGGATCGAGATCAAGCGGCCATCCCAGTCCCCTGTCGTCTACGGCCCGGTCACACCAGCCGATGTCCCGGCTGTTTTGGCTGGAGCGAGGGATGACCTTGCGGTTGGCGTCCGTAGCCCGGAATCGTTCGGGGACATTCCGTCACTCAGCTCGCATCCGTTTTTCAAGGACCAGATGCAGCTGATCTCACGGAACGCTGGTGTCATCCAGCCGGACTCCATTGAGGATGCGATCGCTCGCGGCGCCTACGCCGGCTACTTCAAGGTGCTCTTCGAGATGAGCCAGGAGGAAGCGATCGCCGAGGTCACCGCGGCTCAGGTACGGGGTCGCGGGGGCGGAGGGTTTCCGGCCGGTGTGAAATGGGAAAGCGGACGCAAGGCGCGGGTGACACCCAAGTTCGTCGTCTGCAACAGTCATGAAGGTGAGCCGAACGTCTACAAGGACCGACATCTCCATGAGTGCGATCCTCACCGGATTCTCGAAGGCATCCTGATCGCCTGTATCTCCTGCGGCGCGGAACGTGGGTACAACTACATCGGTGGGGAATATCCCTTGGCGATCCGTCGCTTTCGCAAGGCGGTGGCGGATGCCGAGCGACTTGGCCTGATCGGCAAGAATATCCTCGGTACTGGCAAGAATGTCGCCTTCCGGGTCCGCACTGGCGGTGGGGCGTACATTTGCGGCGAGGCATCCGCCCTCATGTTTTCCGTCATGGGGGTTCGTGGGCAGCCACGGACCAAGCCTCCGCGATCGGTCGAGGAAGGCCTCTGGAAGCGACCCACCATCGCCAACAATACGGAAACGCTCGCCAACATCCCGGATGTCATCGTCAACGGTGGTGAATGGTTCGCCGGGATCGGGACCGAGAACAGCAAGGGCACCAAACTGATGACGGTCCAGGGCCCGATGTATCGCCACGGCGTCGTCGAAGTCGAGATGGGCATGACCCTCCGCACGTTGCTCAACGATGTGTATGGCGGCATGCGTGACGGGTTCACGTTCAAGGGCGTCCAGACCGGTGGGGTCTCTGCGGGTCCCATGAAAGAGGAGCATCTGGACATCCCGGTCGACTTTGACTCCCTTTCGGACGTGGGAGGCATGCTTGGCTCGGGTGGCTGGGTCATCTTCGACGAGTCCGTCTGCGCGGTGGATTTCGCCCGGTACCTGACCGCCTTCAATCGCTACGAATCGTGTTCCAAGTGCGTCCCCTGCCGGCTCGGCAATCCCGCCCTGGTCGAGATCCTCGATCGCATCAGGCTCGGCCGCGGCAGCCTGGACGACCTCGCGCTGATCCAGCGCACGAGCAAGCACATCATCGAACTTTCCCTGTGCGGCCTCGGCCAGGTTGCTCCGGTGCCCCTGATCGGCATGATCGAACATTACGAAGAGGAGTTCCGGCAGCACATCGTCGATGGCGTCTGCAAGGCCGGGACGTGCCCGATCGCCTCCCCTGCTCGGCCGGTGCTGGCATCGGCGGCTGATTGACAAGGGATGCCTACACCTCTGCCTAATCCAGGGCGACGGCATATTGGCTAGCAAGACGTCGCTACCTCCCCGAAAACGCCACCGGAGTCCGTAGACGCGTTGCCATCAACATGCGATTCCGGAATGACGAAGAGCGGGCCGATTCACCACTTGAATCGGTCCGCTCTTTGTACGTACTTGCGGCGCTCGGTCAGAAGAGCGACACATGCTGCCCGATCCGCCGCCGCTCGGCTTCGTCGATCGCGAACCGCCCTACCGCCATGTCTTGAATCGCATTCCCAACGCTCTTGAACACGGTGACTTGTTCGTCGTTCGCGCGACCGCTGACTTTGCCGCCAAGAAGGGATCCCAACTCTCGGGAGAGGTGTGATTCGTCGATCAATCCCTTCTGAAGCGGGATGATGATGTCACCAGCCTCGGCCAGCGCGGCTTCACGTTGATCGACCACTAGCGTTGCCCGTGCGATCGTCGCCGCCGGAATTTCCTGCATCTCCGGGGTGAACGAACCGACGCCATTGATGTGCGTGCCTGGCTGGACATCGGCGTCGTCGAACACCGGCTCGCGGGAGGTAGTTGCGGCGCAGATGATGTCCGCCTCCCGAACCGCGGTAGGGAGATCACTCTCGATCGACAGCAGCGGCGCGAGGTCCGGCCAGTCGCGTTCGGCGGTAGCGATAAAGCGCTCCTGACTCGCTCGCGATCGGGCAATCACGTTTACGCGCCGGAGGGGCCGGACCTCGGCCACCGCCAGAGCCTGTGTCATCGCCTGTACGCCCGCGCCGATCACTGTGAGGACCGTGGCATCGTCTCGTGCCAGAACTCTCGTGGCGGCCCCGGAGACCGCTCCTGTGCGGAGGGCGGTCAGGTATCCCCCATCCATGATCGCCAGAGGCTGCCCCGTTGCGTCATCGATCATCACGACCAGGGCCGTGATCGTCGGCAACCCGCGACGAGGATTGTCCGCGAAGACCGACACCACCTTCACGCCGAGCCCTCTCGCCGCTGGCACGAAGGCCGGCATCACGAGTGTCGTTGCCCCTTCTGGCCGGACCTGCAGCGGGGTGCGAAGTGGGGACAGCGCACGGCCTTCGCTGAGTTCCTGGAACGCCAGGCCCACGAGATCGATCGCGTTCCGCATGGGAACCAATTGCCTCAGATCCGTCCCGGACAGTGCCAGCATGATTCTCCACTCCCTCCCTGTCTGCGTATCCCCCGAAATGCGTTGCGCCGCGCGTTCTGGCCTCACCATATCGTGAGATTATCCGGCGGAATCGTGCCTGTGTGTCACGACGCGAACAGCTGCCCTGATGACTCCTGTGCATCTCCAACCACACTGGCGCGCGCTTTTGGGCACCGTACGAACAAAATGTTCGGTCAACCCATACGGTCCGGTCACGGCGTCCGGACAGTCCATCCCGATGAAAGGTGCCACATAGACAACAATCAATCGGAACGCTACAATCTCGGCAGACGGGGCAGTTCACTCTCGAAACATTTCTGGAACACTCTTGAGACTGTGGGGAGTCACAAGAGGAGAGAGGTTGCGACCAAACGCCCCGGGACAACATCCCCCTATGGGAGGGTCCAGGTTTCCATGTCGGTGCAGAAACGAAAATGTAGCTCCTGCAAGTTTTTCAACGAATCTCCGCTCCCCGGCAATGGCTGGTGTACGCATCAAAAGCGCCAACTTTCCAGTGATGTGCGAATTCTGGTTCGCAAGGGTGAACTCGCCTGTCGCGATCCGTGGGGAATCGATTACTGGAGCCCCCGGGAAGATACGGCAGTCGCCGCCGAACCGGAAGATATGGTGCGGCCCGAGAGTCCTGATCGCCTTGTCGCGGGTCGCAGAGCCGACGACCAGGTCACATCGGTAACGGCATCTCTTTCCGGACAGCCCTCCCGCCTGGGCCAGGCCGACATCGGAAATCATCTGTCGTCACGCGGCGCGAGACCGGACGACGTGATCGTGTCCAAACCGTCGATGCTTCCCGAGGGGGCTGGATCTTCGATCAGCGAGCGGTCGTTCGAGCGTGACCGAAACGACCTCAACCTGCCAGCGCACGAAGACCAGCAGGAACGGGTCCGGATCATTGCTCGCGGAAATCGCGACGCAATCATGAAGGCCCGGGAGCGCGTCATGCTGCGGCGTGGTGGTTCCGTGTCCGAACGTGCCGGCGATCAGGATGACGCTCACCACGCCGACAACCTCTCGTCCGCCGGGTACGGCAACAAGCTCGATGACAACGTGATTGGTTCGGATCGCTTCGCGGATGTCGTCGATGTGCCGGCGTCCCGCCAGATCAATCGCCAGTCAGCGGAGCAACGGTTCGGACACGTGGCTCCATCGCGTGGTTACGCCGATCCTGCGCCCCCGGTACCGCCTGAAGAAGTGGGAGACAGGGACTCGACGATCGTCTCGCGCCGGACCGATGCTGATCGGTTCGAATCGGTACCTGAAGTCAAGCCAGATGTGGAGTTGCCGCGGTTGCGCACGTTCCTGCGAGCGACTGGAGCTGGGACGGAGAAGAACGAGGGATCGGTCCCAGATTCCGACGAGCAGGTGGAGACCTCGTACGACCGTGTGTTGCAGCAGGCCCAGGCGATCAAGACCGCGACCCAGAAGGAGCGCAATGCCCGGGTGATCCGCAACCGGCCGGTCGCCGACGTTCGGCCCGCCTCATCCAGGGCGCCTGTCCATACCAGCGAGCGTGTCACTCCTGCCTCATCGTCTCCCTTGGCTTCCGGGCACTTCCGTGACGAGACCGTTGGTGACGTTCCTCACATCAACCTGTCCCACGATGATGTCATCAGTAATGTCGAGCGGGATCGCCGTGACACCTCCGGCGCGTTCGATGTTGAGGCATCGTTCGACGATGAGGTCGTGGACGATGAGTTCTATGCGGAAGATGATTCCGCGTACGAAGATGCCGACGGTCGATCTCCGGACGGGCCACAGGAGAGCTGGTGGCGAGGCTTGAACCTCGGTTTCCGGCGACGCCCTCATGTCTATGCCGCAGCGGCGAATGATTCGTATGATCTGGACGACTGGTCCGATGAGGAATTCACGACCGAACCTGACTTCCCCGAGCATGAACGGGACGACGAGTGGGAAACCGCGAACGGCGGCGAGCGCGTCTTTTCATTCGCCAACGCCAGCAGCGATGTCTCGGCCCATCCCTCGGTCAGCCTTCGCGATCCGCGCTCGGCTGAAGACGAGCTGATCGATTACGAGCTAACGGATGAGGTGCTTGAGACGTCGTTCGCCGACGATACCGATCGAGTCCAGGCAGAATCTTTTCGTCAGGACTGTCATCCGGAAACCGAGCCGCGAAGACGGGGTGCCGCGAGCACCCGTCGACCGCTGCGGGACTCCGGTTTTGCGCTGAACGACCGGCATGACATGGACGCGTTCCGGGCCGCACTCTTCGGAAGCGACGAAGATGATCGGACCGTGGCCTATGAGTCGGCCACCAATAGGCGCCCGGTCCAGCGCCACCATGAGCCACCCGCGGTGCCTCGAGATGAAGTTCCCACGCGCCGCGACGAACCTCGAGTCGCGGAGGCAATATCCGGCACCACTTGGCGGCGATATGTCGAAGAACCGACGTTCGATATCCGTAACTTCGTGGACCAGGACGATGACCTCCTGGACATGCGTGTCCAGATCGCCCCTGATATTCCTAGAGCGTGCGAAACTTGCCGCAATTTTCGGCCGTCGGAAAGTGGCGAGCGAGGCTGGTGCACTAATGACTTCGCCTTTACGCATCGGCAGATGGTCAACGCCAGCGACATGCCGTGCCAGTCGTCGATTGGCTGCTGGTGGCTTCCAAGCGACGACACCTGGATGCCCGCCGAGGATCTGGCAGTCCGCGACAACCCGACTCCCCTGACCGATCGCCTGATTGCTCGCCGCCTGGGTCACGATATCAGGGATGAACGCGCCTACCCCGAACTGTACGTACGGGAAAACTAGGCGGGAAGACCAGAAACATCTTCAATCTCGGGCACGGCGCGGTAGACTAGGCAGGTTGCCAGCGAAAAACGTGACAGCATGGCAACGCATGTCGGATTCCAAGGAGTGCTCAGGCCTCGGCCTTCGGATGGGAAGGTCGTCCAGGATCGCCTGTATATGACCAACGATTGACGTGTCGCACCGAGTGGGGAGCCATAGGAATTATCCATGGCCGGTTTTGGAGAGACGCTTCATCAAGCGCGCGCGCAGCTGGGCGTGACGCTCAAGGAAGCAGAACAAGCTACACGAATCAACCGTCACCACCTGGCAGCGCTGGAGGAGGAGAACTTTGGCGCACTTCCGCCTCTCATCTACCAACGCGGGATCATCCGCAACTATGCGGTGTTCCTACAGCTCGATCCAAGCAAGTTGCTTGCCATGTTCGAAGAGGCGCATGGGCCTGGCCCGGCACACTCGACGAGGCAGGTGGCCGCTGTGCCACCGATCGACATGCCAAACCATTGGGCGCCGAACTTCGCGATCATCGCTTTCGCCGTCGTCCTGAGCGCCATTGTCTTTGCCTGGGTATACAGCGCGTTCGTCGCCCAGCCAGAGATGTCCAATACCCCGACTGCGATCGTTCCCACTGCTACTCCGTTCGAGAGTGACATTCCCTTGCCGACGGCGGTGCCCACCACCCCGGAACCGACTGCGGCTCCGACGCAGCCGCCTGAGCCAACCAAGACCGGAGCCGCCGACCCGAGCACCTCAGCCCGGCGACCTGGTGGTGATAACCAGCAAGCGGGCAGCAAGCCGACGGAAGCTCCTGCTCCAAGGGCGACGGAAGCGCCTCAGCAGGCCGTAGAAGAAACGCCTGAAGCCACCAATGCCGCTGATTCGGAAGGGCAGACTAGCTATGCCGTCGGCGCGAACGGGGCGGACATTGATGTCACGATCGTCGTCGATGGAGAGCTTCGGTTCGAGGGTTCGGTAGCGGACGGCCAATCCACCGAGCAGTATGCCGGTGCGTCGTTCGAGATAACGACGTCACTTGGTTCGTCCACGCAGTTTATCGACGCGTGCGGCAAGACCTTCCGCATGGGAGATTCCGCCGGCGAAGCTTCCTACACGCTAAGGGTCAACCAGAATTCGTGCGAACCGGCCACCTGATCACTTCGGCGATCCAATCTGCACAAGAACAGGGCCGGGTTACATCATCCGGCCCTGTTCTTGTGCACGCGTCTCCGCTCTCGACGGACGTCACCGATTACCGGTTGAGCTCCCGCCGTCGACAGGGGTTCGATCGCCTTCCACTCTGGTGCATGTCCATGTTTCTGACTTGGTCCGTCACCGGGCAACATCAACCATCGCTGGACTGCATTTGCGCGATCGAACCATGGCCTGCTTCAGGGCTGCTGTCTTTCGGGCTGAACAGTCAATCTCTCTTCTAGCCGCTTGAGCAAGGCACCGTCACTGGAGTGATCACCTGGATCGCCGCCGGATCGATCAGGAACGTCGCCGGTGTCGTCGTCACTACGTCGCCATCCAACTCGACCGGCACGTTCGTGGAGGCAGACACGAAGACCTCGGTTGTCTTCAGGTGAATCAGGTAGGGGGAGCGCTCTAGGTGCATTGTCGCCAGCCGCCCCAGCACGCGAGCCAGCTCGATGGGTGTGGTTGCCGTAATCACGAGAACATCGAGCAAACCGTCATCCTTCCGAATCCCGGAATGGAGCCGGAACCGGGGATGAATGATGGAGCCGCCGTTCGCGATCAGCACCAGGGGAGAGACGACCTGAATCTCGGTATTGGGTGTTCGGATCGTGTACTGCACGGGAGGAGTCCGCAACGCCGCAACGGCCGCAGGCAGGTAGGCCATCCAGCCAATCTTGCGCTTGAGCTCTGCACTGGTGAGATCCAGGAGCTCGCTGTCGAACCCCGCACCTGCCATGTGAAGGAACGCACGCGTTCCGCACAGGCCAACATCGAGTTTGCGCACCGCATGCTCACCGAAAAGCAGCGCGATCGCACGGTCGGCTTGTGCCGGTATCCTCAGCTCGCGGGCGATGATGTTCGTCGAGCCACCCGGAATGATGCCGAGCAAGGTGTTCGTTCCCCGAACGGCCGCGGCCACTTCGGCAACGGTACCGTCACCCCCAACGGCGATCATGACCGCCGCGTCTTCACGCATGGAATACGCGAGTGCACCGCCATGTTCTGCATACTCCGTCCGACGAATATCGAGCTCGACCCCCCTGGGAGCCGCGATCCGAAGCAGGTGAACGATGCGTTCGACATTCCCCCTCGTGCGCGAATTGACGATCACGACGACGCGTTGTCCGTGTCCGTCCGATGAGGAAAAGTCGGTCATGCCATCGGTCCCATAACCCGTGTGTCATCCAATCCGGTGCGCTACCGGCTCCTGTCCCTCGTCAAGCGGGGGCAACGAGCTCCGTTCTCCAGGGAAGGTTATCGTGGACCGTATGTGAACGCTTCCCTGGAGCGGTGTGAATGACGATGACACCGCTCGTTCTTCGAGGCAGCGCATCGAAACCTGCTACAGCGGCAATCCCATCCGTGCTACATGGTCATCCGCCGTAGGCAAACTATTGAACGGTGTCATACACGCATGAACCGGGTACCCCAAGGGAGTACCCGGTTCATGCCCGAGCGAACATCCGGCCACTGTCGACGGTTACTTCACTTCCTGGTCTGGTCCGAAGATCTTGTCCACGATGAAGTTCGCCAGCCAGGTCGCGCCAGCCGTCAGGATCAAGCCGAGAATGCCGCGCATCGTGTTCTTTAGCATCGGTGTCATCGCTCCTCTGTCCCAATGGACGGCCCTTCACAGACCTTCCGACAATCATGATCTGTCATTGCCAGTTGCACGAAATACGCCGTCAAAGGGTCGGCATGGTCTGCACGGCCCCAGTCTACCGCGAATCCCGCCGCCCGCCGGTCGCGACCAGACCCAGCAGGAACAGCACCAGCAAGGCCAGCAACGTGATATCGACGACATTGAGCCTGCCATACACGATACGCTGTGATCCCGGCACGAGATCGAGCACATCGGTCACAGGCCGTGTGAGCCCGAACACAAATTGTCCTATCCAGATCCGCTCGCTGACCTGCAGGACGACGAGCAGGGTGCGGAGCACGATCACCGCCGCAACCACGGCGAACCCGGTCAAGAGCAACTCCATCGCGAGTTGGGATCGAGCGGACTGCACGGTTCCGCGACGCGAGGAATAATCAATCATCGCGATCCCTTTCCCTTACGAGACGTCTCACCTCGGCCAGTATGTGGACCGCGAGATCGTCCTTGTCCATCTCGGGAAGCGCGATGTCAGGACGATCTCCAAACACAAGCGTCGCCTTACTCCGGGTGCTTCCGATCGTTCGCACCGCATCATTGGCGACGATCATGCCCAGACCCTTGGACTCGAGCTTGGCTTCCGCGTTCGCAATCAGGTCATTCGTCTCGGCCGCGAAACCGACCTTGATCATTCTCGGCTCATCGATTGTCTTGACGATGTCCGGAGTCTTGACGAGGTTGAGCGTCATCAGATCCTGACCCGCCTGTTTCTTGATCTTGCCCGCCGCCTGGGTACGCGGCCGGAAATCCGACACGGCGGCTGCCATGATCAGCACGTCGGCACCCATCACGGCTTGAGCAAGGGTCTCGTGCATCGCGGCGGCGGATTCCGCTTCAACGACCTCTCCGCCCCAGATCTCCCGATCCACCACGGGCGTGGCCACGAGCGTCACATCCGCTCCCGCATCCAGGGCAGCCAGCGCCAGCGCAACGCCCATGGCACCACTCGATCGATTTCCGATGTACCGCACGGGATCCAACGCTTCGCGCGTCCCTCCGGCGCTTATCACAACACGCCGGCCGGCAAGCTCTCCCGATCGACCAAGCACCTTTCGCGTCGCATGCAGGATCTTCGCCCGGGAGGCGAGTCGTCCATCACCGCGTGCTCCCGAGGCGAGATACCCGGATTCCGGCTCGATGATCGTTACTCCATCGTCGCGCAGCGTCGCCAGGTTGCGCTGCGTCGCCGGGTGGTGCCACATGTGGTGTTCCATCGCCGGAGCGATCACGATCGGTGCCTCGGTCGCGAGCGCCACCGCGCCGATCATGTCCTCCACCATCCCGTGGGCAAGCCGAGCAATCGTATTCGCGGTTGCAGGGGCGATCAGCACGACATCCGCCTCCCGGGCAATGGTGACATGACCCGCGTCTCCGGCATCCCATCCCTCGAACACTTCGGTGAAGACAGGGCGATGCGACAACGCCTGGAACGTCAGGGGCTGGATGAATCGGGTCGCGCCATGAGACAGCATGACGTCAACGATCGCACCACGCTGGACCAGGGTGCTGACCAGGTCTGCTGCCTTGTACGCGGCAATCCCGCCACACACGCCCAGACCGATCCGGGCGCCGCGGACGCCGGTTCTTGCGGACAACCGTGTCTTGCGCTCCTCACGCGCTGACACGGTCTTCTCCCCGCATCGGTTCCAGCACACCGCGGATAGTGTCCAAAGCGGTCCCGATTGCAGCATCGTCGATCTCGTAGTGGGTCACCATCCGCAACCCGCGTCCGCCATAGTTCGAGACCAGAAGCCCACGTGCCTTCAGCTCGGCGGCGACCTCCGTCTGATCCAGTCCCTCGCCAGGCGAGAACACCACGATGTTCGTCTGCACAGCATCGCGATCGACTTTTACGCCCGGGATATCGAGCAACCCGTCCACCAGCATCCGAGCCCGCCGGTGATCTTCCGGAAGGCGGTCGATCATTGTGTCGAGCGCGACTAGCCCCGCCGCGGCGATCACGCCGGCCTGCCGCATTGCCCCGCCGAGGATCTTCCGCTGGCGGCGTGCCTTGGCGATGAACTCCTCGCTGCCAACGAGGAGCGAACCGACCGGCGCGCCGAGCCCCTTGCTCAGGCAGAACTGCACCGAATCGACCTCGGCGGCGACTTCCCCCGGTGCGACCCCAAGGTAGGCGGCGGCGTTGAAGATCCGCGCGCCATCCATGTGCACGGGAACGCCCTTTTCATGGGCAAGCGCCTTTACATCCCGCAGGTACCGCATTGGCAGCACGACGCCACTGCACCGGTTGTGCGTGTTCTCGACGCAGACAACACCAGTTGGGGGATACCCAGGCCGGTCGGGCCGAATCGCATTATCGAGGCCGTTCAGGTCGAACATGCCTTGGCGGTCGGTTCGGATCGTGAACAGGGGAATCCCGCCAAGGGTTGCCGGACCCCCACTTTCGTACCAGAGAATGTGCGATTCATCGCCCAGGATCGCTTCATCGCCACGGCCGCAGTGTGTCAGCAGGGCGGAAAGATTGCCCATCGTGCCGCTCGGGACGAACATCGCCGCCTCCTTGCCGAGCAACTGGGCTGCACGCTCCTCCAGCCGGTTGACCGTCGGATCCTCGCCGTACTGATCGTCCCCGACCAGGGAGGCCGCCATCGCCTCTCGCATCGCGGGAGTGGGGCGAGTCACCGTGTCAGATCGAAGATCGATTGGCTGCGTGGCTGCGGTCATGGGCGTGACATTTTCGGACATGGAACGTACCTCCGTGGCCAAGAGAACAGGAAACAGTGAGCCTTAAACCGATCGCGTCTCACTCCGAGAGGTCGAGCGTAATCACCGACTCCGCGAGCAGCAGCGTATTGTCGGGAACCACGGCATCCTGGCCATTCCCCCGTCCCCGGTTCCCCCTGTTGCCCGAGTCGTCATCGTCTTCTCCCTCGGAATCCCCAACTTCTGCTCCATTGACGATCGTGATCTCGTTCTTGCCATCTTGGAGGGGTGCTGTCGGCAGCGTGATCCGAAGCGTACCGAGATCACTGGCCGTTCCACCCTCGGGCAGAACCGGAAGCGTGTCGGCGTATCGACCAAGCTCTTGGCCGTTGAGGAAGACGGTCAGTGGGGCTTGGCCGGCCCCGGTCACCGCCAGATCGATCTCGATCGCGAACGACTCGCCGGCCGGAACGGACGCGATATCGAACGATGCGGTCGCCGATCCACCGGGATCGACAACGACCCAGTCCTGATCGTTGTCATGTTTCGAGCCGTCGCCTTTCCAGCCCTTGGACTCTATCCCCAACGTCGCCGGTTGACCCGCCGCCTGACCACCATCGCCGGAATCCGTCAGCTCGGTCCGGGAAGGCACGGTATTCGCTGTCTGGAGAGAGTTGCCCGAGATGCCTGATGGCGGTTGGTTTGCGCCGCCCTGCTCCCCATCGTCACCGTCTCCACTCCCTCCATCATCGGCTGCATCCTGTCCATTGATTGGCTCGATAACCTGGACGGGTTCGGTAGAGGATTCTGGCTCGATCACCACTACCGATGGAACCACGGTTGGCTCAGCGGTCGGCACCTCCGTCGGCACATCGGTCGGCACGGTTGTCGGTACGGCGGTCGGTGCCACTGCCGGTACGTCAGTCGGTACGGCCGTTGGCTCCGACGTGGGCACCCGCGTCGGTCTCCGAACTGGTACCTCAGTTGCCGTTGGCTCTGCCGGCTCGACCGTCTCCGTCGCACCGATCGCCGGCACGTTGGTCGGTTCGGGTGCATCTTCAGTTGAGGCTGAAGTGGCCATCGCCGTCGGATCCGGCTCGGTGGGCGCCGCCGTACTCTCTTCCGTAGCGGGGTCTGCGCCGCCTCCCCTCCCCTCCACCAGGTCGTAGATGTAATACCCGCTGACACCGGCGACCGCCAACGACAGGAGGAAAATCAGACCGCCGAGCACTCCGCGCAGGCCGGCTCCCGCCCGGCGGGCGTTGTTGGGAGCCAGTTGGATCGGTCGACCGGCCGCTGCGGCGGATGGTGATTCGGACGGCCAGCTTGCCACCGCTGCGTCCGCCTCGGCTCCTGCCACCACTGACGCCGGATCCACGATCGGGCGGGTGCGCTGCTCGTTTTTCGCGCGTGGCAGGACCGTCGTCCGCAATGATGTCGTGGATATGCCCTCCAGCGCCCTTGACATCGCGGACGCCGTCCGGAAGCGATCGACGGGATTCTTGGCCATCGCCTGAAGCACGATCGCATCGAGCTCGGCGGGGATCGCCTTGTCACCGACGCGCTCCGACGGCGGCCCAGGGTGTTGCTGAATATGCGCCAGCATCATCCCCATCGGAGTCGGGGCCTCGAACGGCATCTTCCCGGTCAGCATCTCGTACAACATCACGCCCACGGCATAAATATCCGTAGCTTCCGTCAGCTGGCCGCCTTGAGCCTGCTCCGGAGCCATGTAGGCAGCGGTGCCGACCGTTGTCCCGGCCGTGGTCAAACCGACATCCTCGGCAACCTGGGCTATCCCGAAATCGGTTACGCGGGCAATGCCATCGCGACCGATCAGGACGTTCTGCGGCTTGATGTCCCGATGCACGATTCCGGCGGCATGGATCGCGCCGATCCCGGCAAGGACCTGGCGAGTGATCTCGCGGGCCCGCTCCACCGGCAGCCCGCCCCCGCGCACGATCAAGCGCTTGAGGTCGTCACCGTCGATGTACTGCATGACGATGAAGAGGTTGCCATCTTCCTGACCGACGTCATAAACATCGACGACGTTGCCATGTGACACGGATGCCGCGGTGCGAGCTTCCCGCTCGAATCGCTTCACGAAGTTGGTATCCAGCTCGTGGTCCCGCCGCATGATCTTGATCGCGACATACCGGTTCAGGCGTTGGTCCCGGCCCCGGAAGGTGATTGCCGTTGCGCCGGCGCCGATCTCTTCGAGCACCTCGTACCGGCCAGCGAGCACCCGCCGGGGCGGGGCGCCGCGCCGCCCCGAACGCAGCTGATCGTCGGCGTTCTCCGATGGTCGAAATCCTCGTGTATCGTCAGACAATGAACGTGCCTCTGCCGTTGAATGGCCGCCCGAACATCACCGGGGCGAGCCTGGGTCTCGCTGACTCTAACGACTGAAGACTCGTTTCCATTTCACATGATCCAGATCTGTCTAACCTGATGCCCACGCCATTCCGACCACGTACAGGGATTCGGGAAGCGTCCACATGGACCCGCGTATCTTCATGTCTGCATGCTCGTCTGGATGCTATGCAGGACCACTGGAGTGGAGAGCGAGTGCGTCCGCGCGTCTGTGCAATGATACGTGACCCCGTCTGCCACTTCGCTGTTCGACCCGACCGGGGTTGGAAAGAGGTCGATTTGCGCGATCGCTGGAACCTTGCGATGCTGGGCCCGCCGGGGCGAGAGGTGTCGCAATCGAGTGTTCTCGAAGTCGTTGCGGAGGGGCTGCCGGATGGCACGACGGACAGAACTCGGACTCGACCGGCAGGCACGGACAATCCTCGTCTGGATGTGCGTGCTCATTGCCGCCAATCAGCTCGGATTCGGCGCCATCGTCCCGGTTATCGCCCTCTATGCCGAAGAGTTCGGGGTTACGCAGACGGCGATCGGGCTCACGATCGCGATCTACGGACTCGCCAGGTTTCTCGTGAACGTTCCGGCGGGCGGCCTGGCCGATCGCTTCGGACGCCGGGCCACATTGGCGATTGGCGGATTGATTACCATTGTCGGCACCGTCCTCTGCGCCGTCTCTCCAAACTACGCCGTCTTCCTGGTGGCCCGCTTCATCTCCGGCGCCGGCGCCGCATGTGTCCTCACCGGTGGGCAGATCGTGCTCGCCGACATCGCCTCGCCGAACAATCGCGGGCGGGTGATGGCGATCTATCAGGGGGTCTTCCTCTTCAGCGTCGGAGCGGGTGCCTGGCCAGGCGGCTGGCTGGCATCAGAATTCGGGCTCGCCAGTCCATTCTGGGCGAACGCGGGTCTCGCCGGGATAGTCACCGGCCTTGCCTGGTTCTTCGTGCCCGAAACACGAGGCCTTCGCGAGCGCAGGGAGGGAACGAAGGTCCAGCCGCAGACGCTCTCGTTTCGTCAGCAGATCCGGGTGGTCACCGCGATACCCGGTTTCCTGCTGATCAGCGTCGTGAGCTTCACCGCCTTCTTCGCTCGCACCGGTGCCCTGTTCAATGTCATCCCCCTGCTGGCGGAAAACGAGATCGGCCTGGCCCCCGACCAGATCGGGCTGGGGATCGGGATGATCAGCATCGTCGGTCTAGTGCTGGTCTATCCATCGGGGGCACTTGTCGACCGGTTCGGCCGAAAGGCGGTCATCGTGCCATCCATGCTCTGCTCGGCACTGGCGATGCTCACGTATGCCGCGGCTGGGACGTTCGCCGCGTTTCTTGTCAGCTCCGCCTTCTGGAGTGCGGCGAGCGGTATCAGCGGTGCCGCGCCAGCAGCCTATGCCGCCGACATTTCCCCGAAGGGCCTGACCGCCGCGACCATGGGTATGTACCGGGCACTTTCGGATTCCGGGTACGTCGTGGGGCCGTTGCTTCTGGGCTTCATTGCCGATGTGATCTCGCCGGATGCGGCCCTGATCTTCACCGCTGTGGTGCTTCTGGTCAGCGGCATCACGTTCGCCCTTCGCTCTCCTGAATCGCTTCCCGCACCGCCTGACGCCACCGAAGCCTTGAAGCGCAGCGCCTAACCGCGCTGTCGGCGTTGCGCCCGCTTTCGGCCCGCCTTCCTGTCGGGGATCGACACCGTGAACGTCGCGCCTTCCCCGGCTACACTCCGGACCGAGATCTCGCCGCCGTGGGATTGCACGATGTGCTTCACGATCGCGAGCCCGAGGCCGGTGCCACCGGTGTTTCGGGCCTTGTCCGACTTGTAGAAGCGCTCGAACAAGCGCAGCTGTTCATCCTCCGCGATACCGACGCCCGTGTCCGCCACCTCGATCGTCGTCATCCCCGAATCCTGTTGCACGTCGATCCGGATCTCCCCGCCCGACGGCGTGAACTTGATCGCGTTGTGGACGAGGTTGATCAGCACCTGCTCGATTCGTGTCCTGTCGACATCGATCTCCCGCAATTCCTCGCCGTGGGTGACGGTCAACGTCAGGCGGGCACGTTCGACCTGGGGCCGCAACCGGTCGGCCCCGGCCCGCACGAGCTCGACCGGGTCGACTCGCTCGTAGCGCAGTTTGGTTCGTCCGGCCTCGAGCCGGGCGAGATCGAGCAGATCTTCGACCAACTCGGTCAGCCGGTTGACCTCTCCGACGATCCGGCCGAGGAAGTTCATGCTGACGGTCTCATCCTCGATCGCCCCCGCTTCGAGCGTCTCGACCAGGGCGCGAATCGACGTGAGCGGGGTACGAAGCTCGTGCGACACGTTGGCGACGAATTCCCGCCGCACGGTTTCAAGCCGCCGCAGCTCCGAGATGTCCCGGAGAACCACCATGCCCAAACGTTCGTGTGCGCCCTCGATCACCTGGGCGGTGGTCAACAACGTTCGCCGGTTCAGCCCGTGCTCGATCGCGGCCCGCGCCGGTTCGCCGCTCAACGCACGTCGCAGGAGCTGGTTCAGCTCATGATCCCGGACGACTTGCACGAACCCCTTGCCGACCGCGGCGTCGCCATTCGTGTCCAAAAGGTTTTCCGCCGCATTGTTCATCCGCAGCACGAACCCGTTGTCATCGGTGAGCACCACACCATCGACCAGGCCGGAGAGCACCGCTTCCAGCCGCAGCCGCGTCTGCTCCAGGGCGCTCAGGGACGCCTGGAGCTCCTCGGTCATGGCATTGAACGCATGGCCGACCTCCGCCAGCTCGCGCGTTTCCGCCGGTGTTACGCGTACGCCCAGATCGCCCTCGCCGACCGCGTGCGCTTGCCGCCGCAGGTCCTCAAGTGGGCCCGCGATCCGGCCAGCGATGAACCAGGCGATGGCGATCGACATCAGGATCGCGGCCACCGCCGCAATCAGCGTCAGGTTCTGCACCCTGTTGACCGTCGCGTCGATCGCATCGATCGGGACAGCCACCCTCGCGACCATTCCCGGCACTTGCTCGACGGGCACCGCGACGTAGAGGTACTCCGTATCGACGGTCCGGCTGACCCGCTGATCCAGTCCGCTTTCGGACCGGCGCGCCTCGATGATTTCCGGCCGTGAGGCATGATTTTCCATCCCCGCCGGATCAGCGGCGGTATCGGCGATCACGTTGCCATCGGCATCCACGATCGTGATCCGGGAGTCCACTCTGCTCTCGATCTCGGCGAGAAGGGGCGGAACACCCGAGGTGTCTCCCCGCTGCTGAACCTCCCGGCCCGCCACCTCGCCGATCAGGAATGCCTGCGCCCGGAGCTCGTCGGTCAGGCGGTTCAGGTACAGATCACGAGTCTGGGATCCAAGGAAGAGGGCGAGGACCAGCAGGACCACGGCAACCAGCGCGACGAACGGCAACGCGAGCCG
>CADCWI010000011.1 GCA_902806355.1 uncultured Thermomicrobiales bacterium
GCGACAACGTGCAGATGGGGGTGGAGCTGATCACGCCGGTGGCGATCGAGGAGGGGCTGCGGTTCGCGATCCGCGAGGGCGGCCGGACCGTCGGCGCCGGCGCCGTCACCCAGATCACCGAGTAGACAACGGATTGATATGAATGGCTTGGCGCACCCCTATCGGTGCGCCAGGCCCAACGGGTGGCCAACGTGCTGCGTTGGTGGCCTTATGAGGATGTAGTACAATGGCCAGGAAGTCGAGGGCAGACCGACCCGTGATCACACTGGAATGCACCGTGTGTCGCGAGCGGAATTACACAACCGAGAAGAATCGGCGCAACGATCCGGGACGACTGGAACTGAAGAAATTCTGTGTGCGTTGCCGCTCTCATCAACTTCATCGCGAGACTCGATAGGCCAGAAGTTCCCGAGCAGAGCATAGGGTCGTAGCTCAATTGGTAGAGCAACGGTCTCCAAAACCGTAGGTTGCGGGTTCGATTCCTGCCGGCCCTGCCCGGTTTTCAGTCCGAGTCGAGGTGGGGCGGAGCCAAACGGCTTGTCCCACCTCTCTCTCATTAAGGGCCCTTGCGGTGCTTAGCCTGTGAGCCGAGCGTTCAATCCGCCGGCAGGTCAGGTCCCAGTCCGTCTGCTGACGAATGACAAGGGTCCGTCGGCCTGCATGGGAAACCCCGGTCATGTGAAGGATTCGTGTATTGAGCGCTCAACGACGTTCAGCGACCAAGCGACGATCATCGGGACGGCGATCGGGTCGATCCAGTTCGTCCACAACCCTGCGCCCAGAGGCCCGGCAATCCCCAGTCGCCGTCGCCGATGTGCCGGTAGCCGAGACACTACCTGCTACAGAACAGCCCAAGCGGACGATGAAGGTGAACAAGGCATCGGCAGCAGAGGTCCCGTCGACGCCTTCCGCGTCGGCAATTCCGGATCAGTCGAGATCCAGGTCAAACGGTCGACAGGACCGTACGGCACACGAGCCTCCCAGACGCCGGGAACGTACGGCACCGGAGCCGGCACGGCGGCGATCGTTCGTCAATACCGACCGCTTCGAAGGGCTCCAGCGCTTTATCCGGGAGACGATGGCTGAGATCAGGAAAGTGATCTGGCCGGACCGGGAGACAACCCGGAACCTGACGCTGGTCGTGATCGCGGTTTCGATTGTTTTGGGCATCATGCTGGGTGGCATCGATTACGTATTGTTCCAACTGTTCGAGGCGCTGCCGTAACGCACGGCTCCAACACCAGGCAAGAGGAGGTTCGTGTGGCACCCCCGACGTTACGAGAGCGTCTCGCCGCCAAGCGAGCGGCCGAGACCGGCGATGTCGATTCCGAGAGCGAAGGCCAGTGGTACGTGCTGCACACGTACTCAGGTTATGAGAACAAGGTCAAGAAGACGATCGAGAGCCGGATCGAGGCCCTCGATATCGGTGATCGGGTGTACGAGATCGTCGTCCCGACGCAGGAAGAGATCGAGATCCGGCAAGGTCAACGACATAACGTGCAAAAAAAGGTGTTTCCAGGCTACGTCCTCGTTCGCATGGAAATGGACGAGGACACCTGGTACCAGCTTCGGAACACTCCTGGCGTGACCGGTTTCGTCAGCTCCAACAACAAGCCTGTCCAACTCACGAAGGACGAGGCCGATGGCGTGCTCAAGGGCATGACGGCCGAGCCGCCGAAGGTGAAGATGTCCTTTGCGCTGGGGGACACGGTTCGCATCATCGATGGCCCGTTCGCGGATTTCCGCGGGGAGATCGATGAGATCAACAACGAGAGGGGCAAGATCAAGGTGCTCGTCTCGTTCTTCGGCCGTGAAACACCGGTCGAGCTCGATTTTCTCCAGGCGGAGCGGGAAGGTTGATGCTCCGTTTCAGCGGGCGGAAGGCCTGTGCTGGAACGGACATCGATCGTGACGGTCGATAACAATCTCCAGGGTGTCGTGAAACGACAGGAAGGATCATTTCGTTGGCCAAGAAAATACGCGGGTACGTAAAGCTCCAGATTCCGGCCGGGAAGGCGACTCCGGCGCCGCCGATCGGACCGGCGCTCGGGCAGCATGGTGTCGCGATCATGAACTTCTGCAAGGAATACAATGAGCGCACCCAGTCAATGGCGGGTCAGATCGTGCCGGTGGTGATCACCATCTACGAGGACCGCTCATTCACCTTCATCACGAAGACGCCGCCCGCAGCCGACCTTTTGAGGCAGGCTGCCGGCATCCAAAAGGGGTCTGGCAGTCCTCGTGCGACCAAGGTTGGCAAAGTTACGCCAGCGCAAGTTCGCGAGATAGCGGAGCTGAAGCAGAAGGACCTGAATGCCGTCGATGTCGAAGGCGCGATCAAGCAGGTCGAAGGCACTGCCCGGAGCATGGGGCTCGAAGTCGCGGGTTAGTTGACGCTCACGCAGTGGGCTCAAGGGTGGGAGGAGCAACGCTCCGCCAGGACCACAGGGAGACATCATGGCAAAGCATGGCAAGAAATATCTGGAAGCCTTGAAGAAGGTCGATGACGACCGGTTGTATACGGTGGAAGAGGCGTCGACGCTCGTCAAGGAGATCGCGTTCGCCAATTTCGATGAGTCGCTCGAGTTGCATGCCCGTCTCGGCATCGATCCTCGACAGGCCGACCAGGTCGTACGATCGAACGTCGTGTTGCCGCATGGCTCGGGCAGTCAGGTTCGGGTGCTCGTCTTCGCCGCCGGCGAAGCGGAACGGGTCGCCCTGGACGCTGGCGCCGATTACGCCGGCACGGATGAGTACGTGCAGCAGATCAACAATGGCTGGCTTGAGTTCGACGCGACGATTGCAATGGCTGATCAGATGGGCAAGGTCGGCGGGCTGGGGCGGATCCTGGGTCGCCGGGGCCTGATGCCCAATCCGCGGTCCGGCACCGTGGTCCGCGAGGTGCAGGATCTCGCTCCGGTGATCAAGGAGCTCAAGGGCGGCCGGGTCGAGTTTCGGAACGACCGCACCGGAAATCTCCATGTCACGTTGGGTAAGAAGAGCTTCTCCGAAGACCAGATCCGGGACAACCTGCTGGCCGCGATCGATGCCATCAGCCGTGCCAAGCCATCTGGCGTCAAGGGCATCTACTGTCGTACACTCAATGTCACGACCACGATGGGTCCGGGCATATCGCTCGATGTAGCGGACAGCCTGTCCAAGGCATCGATGGTCGGACAGTAATCAGGCTCCTCAATCGAATATGATCTGGCCTATGACCGTCGGTGCGGCTCGCCGCTTAATTCCCGACCGAGGCTCAGTTGCGTTACCGAACCTTTGCGCTCTGGGCTGTGTCTGCCCAGAGCGTTTCGTTTTGTCGAGCGGCGGGGCAGAGCCCCATGGAACCCACGAGAGGGGAGGTGAATAACATGCCCACACAAGTCAAGGCCCAGCAGATCGATGATCTTGCTGAACGCCTGCAACGCGCCGAACTGACGATCATCGCTGACTACCGAGGTCTTTCAGTCAGTGCACTGCAGGATCTTCGTGGTCGCCTGCGGCCAGTAGAAGCCGAGTTCACGATCGCCAAGAACACCCTGACGCGGATCGCGGCCGAGCGGGTAGGGATCGAAGGTCTCGAACCGCATCTCGAAGGGCCAAGCGCGATCATGTTTGCCTACGGTGATGTCGTCGCGCCGGCGAAGGCAATGAGCGACTTCGCACGTTCGTCCCGCATCCTGCAGGTCAAAGCCGGCGTCATGAACAACCAGGTCCTCAGCCAAAGCGACATCGAGGCGATCTCAAGCCTGCCGCCGCGCGAGGAGCTGATCGGCAGATTGGTCGGATTGCTTGCATCTCCGATGACGCGCACCGTAGGTGTGCTCAGTGGCCCGTCGCGATCGGTCGCCTATCTGGTGAACGCTCGTCTCGAATCACTGGGTGGTTCAGGAGAGCTGGCGGAAGCCGCCGATTAGACAGGACGCTCTGCGGCCATTCACGATAAACGGATCAACGTGGCAAGACAGCCATCACACACGTCCTGGAACGATGAAGGAGTATCACAATGTCGGACAATCAGCAGTTGATCGAGCAACTTGAGGGCCTTACCGTTCTCCAACTCAACACCCTCGTCAAGGACCTCGAGGAGCGTTGGGGTGTCTCCGCGGCCGCACCGGTCGCGATGGGTGTCGCCGGGGTTGCCGCCGGAGCAGCCGGGGGAGCGGCGGAAGAGGAAGAGAAGACGGAGTTTGATGTCGTCCTGACTGAAGTCGGCGCCAACAAGATCCAGGTCATCAAGGCTGTTCGCGAGCTGACGAGCCTCGGCCTCAAGGAAGCCAAGGATGTCGTCGATTCGGCACCGAAGGCGGTCAAGGAAGGCGTGGCCAAGGACGAGGCGGACGCGGCGAAGGCCAAACTCGAAGAGGCTGGCGCCAAGGTCGAAGTCAAGTAGACATACGTCCCTGCTTTGGTGCACCGAGGCGCCAGGGAGATGGCATGGCCCCATGCTGACGGGAATTGCCGCGCATGGGGTCCTGCCGTATACTGAGCGGGTTATCCAGGCTTTCGGGGCGTGGCGCAGTCCGGTAGCGCACCGGTATGGGGTACCGGTGGTCGGAGGTTCGAATCCTCTCGCCCCGACCAGTTCAGCAAGAGTGTCCGTTGCGTGCAGCGGCACCCTCCGTCAACCATGTCGCTCCAAAGGTATTGGTAAACGAATGCAGTGAGCGGCGAAGGTCAACGTCTCGTTGATCTAGTTCTTTTCTTCCTCCATTCCGCTCCGCCAGGCTCCTCCTCGATCAACGGTTTGACGTCGGCAGGCGACATGATATTCTCTCGTTCGAGGATGTGCGTACGATGAATCGTGGTCCCGACACTGCCACCCGCTGGCGCATCATCATCGCGGACGATGAGTCCCTGATCCGCCTCGATCTTCGGGAGATGTTGACGCATCTTGGCTACGATGTGATCGGGGAAGCCGACAATGGGCGGTCGGCGATGGACCTTGCCCGACGCCTCCGACCCGATCTGCTGGTGATGGACATCAAGATGCCCGACCTCGACGGCATCTCCGCCGCCGAGGAGCTGACGCGCGAGCGCATCGCTCCCGTTGTCCTGGTGACCGCATACTCGGATCAGGGCCTGGTTGAACGAGCGCGCGAAGCCGGTGTGGTCGGCTACGTCGTCAAGCCGTTTCGGGAAGCCGAGCTGATGCCGGTGATCGAGCTGTCACGCGCCCGGTTCGACGAGTTCCGCACACTCGAGCAGGAGGTCGGTTCGCTCCGGGACGCGCTCGAGACACGGAAGCTGATCGAGAAAGCCAAAGGTGTGCTGATGGAGGTGCACGAGCTCCGTGAAGCCGAGGCATTCCACCGAATCCGGAAGACGAGCATGGATGCGCGCAAGTCGATGAAGGAAGTGGCCGAGGCGATCCTGCTTGCCCACGAAATGGAGTTCTCTATCACATCGGGTGCCGGTCAGGATGACGACACGGCAGGGGCCAGTGAGTTCTGACACTATTCCGCTGTGACCGTCCAGATCCGAGTCAGCTTCATGGAAAGGCCGGTGAGAATCTTCTCACCGGCCTTTCCATGAAGCTGACCACTCCGGTGGGTCAGCCGGGCGTCGCGAGCGGTGTTGAGAGCGATGGTGGCGATCCGGGCGATTGCCCTGCTGCTTCGGTGGCCCGGATCGTAACGGCTACGGTTGCGGGATCATTGCCGAGCCATGTCGCGCCCTGCGGCATCGTGACTTGCGGTTGCATGTCATAGGTGCCGGGTCCAAGTCCTGTCAGGTCGACGAAGACCTTGATGTCTTCCGACTGCATGGCTTGCAACACCTCCACCGGTGCGTTCACCTGAAGTGAGATCTGCGGAGGTTCCAGTTGGGCTTCAAGTCCCGCTTGGAGACCGATCTGGTCGACATTCACCGCGGACACCGTCTGAGAGGTCTGGGTGGTGTTGCTCAAGGCGATCCGGACCTCGATCGTCCCGCCGGATTGGTCGATGACCGTGACGCCTTCCGGGAGATCCGCGAGTCCGACCCGGGCACTGAATGATTCCGTCGCGCCCGTTACATCAACCGCGTCCGTATTGACGAACAGGAGGGCATCGAGCACGTCCGGCGGGCCATCGACGACGATCACGTCCGGGATGGCACTGCGCTGCTCGATCGTGAATCCTTCGGCTGGAGTGCCCATGGTGTTCGGGATGACCGAGACGCTCTTGCCGCGAGTCTGGACCTCGACACGGGTTTGCACATCCTCCGGCAGGATCTCCACTTCGCTGATCGCCTGACCCCTACTATCCGCCGCATACGGCGTGAAGGTGTCATCGAAGTCCTCCGTGTGTTCGCCAAGGGCGACGGGAAGCACCACTGTTTCGATACGATCCACCGCTGTTGACGGGCCGCTTACGGTGACCTGTGAGACTTCAGGGGTGACGTCGCCGATGCTCCGCGTTTGGTCACGTTCGGTCGTGTTCCGGTTGGTGAGCGGAAACACCGCAGTAACTCGATCGTCGATCTGGATCGACACCTCACTCGGTTCAACGGAGCGATCACTCACCGGTGGAGAATCGATGATCAGGGGAACGCGATGGGTACCGGGCCTGTCGATGTCGCTGGTGTCGGCGCGTACGCTGATGTCACGGGGATCAACAGCATCGACGCGTGATTCAGCATCACCGATGGTCACGGTTGCTTCTGGAAGGGTAGAGACGACTTGCCAGGAGTCCTGCAGATCGGCGGTCTCTATCGGAATCCCGGTGAACCTTCTGGTGTCGTACGGATCCTGAAGCTGAGTTACCCAGCCCCACAAGAGCGTTGCCAAAAGGAACGAGACAACGAACCGGATGACCTGGACCTGGCTGGGCCGGAACGGAAGTGAACGGAACAGGGTCATCGTAAGGCTCGTTTCTCCAGTGGCTCAGGACCGGGAAGAGGTGCGATCGGACACCGCGGTCTGGGGCGTCGTCTTCCCGGCCTCGGCACTCGATCCATTGAGATGAAAGAGCTTGTTGAACGTGATGCGGCGTCTCGGCTGGTCTTCCGTCGGCGGCTTGGGACGATCGAGGCGGAGCAGGGTGCGCAAGACCCGCCGGAGTCTATCCTGATCGAGATTGCGGATCAGCCGGCCGGAATGCGCGACCGACATCTGGCCCGTCTCTTCAGAGACGACGACCGCCAGCGCGTCCGATTCCTCCGTCACGCCGATCGCCGCACGGTGCCGGGTGCCGAGCTGACTCGACGCCGAGATATTGTCGGTAAGCGGAAGCACCACACTGGCGGCGAGGATCCGGTTCCCTTCGATGATAACGGCGGCATCATGAAGGGGAGAGTTCGGAAAAAAGATGTTGATGAGCAACTGTCTCGAAATGGCCGCATCGAGCATGACGCCGTTGTCGACATAGTCTTGGAGTCCGGTCTCTCGTTCGATAACCATCAGCGCTCCGTAACGCAGCCGGGAAAGCTGCACGGAGGCGCGCACGATCTCATCGACCGCGAAATCCGAACCCGTTTCTTCCTGGCCGGGGAACGGGTTTTTCAACCAGGTACCGGTGTGCCCGAGCTGTTCGAAGGCGCGTCGAAGTTCTGGCTGGAAGATGACCGGGATCGCGATGATCAGGACCGGCCAGATATTTCGCAGGATCCAGTTGAGGGTATCGAGCTCGAGCACCCAGCCAAGAAGGAAGAGAAACGCAAAGAGGGTCACAATTCCGCGAATCAGGTGGAGCGCTCGCGTGCCCTGGGCGACCCAGAGGAGCCAATAGATGATCAGGGAGACGACAAGGATGTCGAGAACGACCCGGATGTCCGCCAGCCGGGTGATGAGCCAGCCAAGGTTAGACACAGCCAAACTCGCTTTCGCGGGGCTCGTCCGGGCTCTTCAACTGGTTTGTCATGCCAGGGTATTCGTTCACTGCCTCGTCGCTCTACAAGCTGTACACTCCAGCATCGGTCAGAAAGGGCCATGCTGAAACCGCATGGCGGGCCAGGATTCAAAGATGGACTACAGCAGCGTGCCCGGTGAAGGAACTCGACAGCGATCATGACGGTGACTTTGTCATGAATCACACGCCGTGCCAGACGGTGTCCTTGCCGCCATGACAGACACTGAACCGTGAGTATGCCTAAGGCAGGTTAAATGGTGCTACAGATCGCGGTCCAGGAAGCAGATCACGAACCTGCGGTGAACTCGTCGGGAGATTAGCCACGCCGGGACCGTTTCATTCGTCGTGGATCACCGGGCCGCCGGTAATCCTCTGCGTCCTCCACCGACACATACTGGGTGAGACGGTGGTCGAGAATCCGGGACATGATCCGGTCCTCGACCTTGCGTTGGTCCACGTTGGACGTGATCACCGTCGGCAACTGCTCCATATACCGGTGATTGATGATCTGGTAGAGCTTCTCCTTGGCCCATGGCGTCGCGTTTTCGGTGCCCAGGTCATCCAGCACCAGAAGATGCGCGTTCCGGATCGTTGTGAAGCGTTCATCGTACGCAGTGCCAGAGCTCGGGTCGAACGTTGCGCGAAGATGGTCGAGCAGATCCGGCACGACAGCGAAGTACACGCTCATGTTGTGCCACTGCATCGCGTACTTCGCGATCGCAACGGCAAGATGCGTCTTTCCGGTGCCGCAAGGTCCGTGAAGGAAGAGCCAGCGGTGTCCGGGCTCCTGAGCGAAAGCCACGGCGGTTTCATAGGCTTCTTCGACGCCGCTGATCTCCGGGTCGAAGTCTTCGAAGGTGTGATTGGTAAAGACCTCAAGGTTGGACAGGTTTCGAAGCTCTTCCGCCCGGCGCTCGTTGAGCTCGTTGCGTTTGCATTGGCACGGGAAGAGGCGACCGAAACTGGGATGGCCAACAGGGACATCGGCGCGAAGGTATCCCGCGTCCTGACAGATCGGACACTTGGCGGTCTCACGACGGCTGATCCTGATCTCGCCATTGCTGGTCACGGGAGAGGGACGCAAGGGAAGATCGCGCATGACGTCACCGATACGTTTCATGAGAGCACCTCGATTCCGTCATGGCGTGTGCGTTTGGAGGATGCGAATGGAGAACGGAAGGCCATGATGAATCGTCAGCGGAACGACATCGTTCATCGCACATCCTGATCCCGCCGCCCCTGAACCTGCCACGACTCCAGGATACGCGTGACGTAACGCCAGCTCCTCCGGTTATACGCGACGGCTTCACCGATCGCGTCCTCGATCCAGTCGTCCGGATATTCCTCGATTGCATGACTGATGTGATCGGCGATAAGGGGCGTCAACGGTCCGATGTTCTGTTCATAGAGCCGAAATGCATTGGGGCGCTCCATCCGGATCGCCGGCGGGCTCT
This sequence comes from uncultured Thermomicrobiales bacterium, assembly GCA_902806355.1. Next base: position 9,281 of record CADCWI010000011.1, read on the forward strand.
CCGCCGGCCAAAGCTCTTCTGGAGGGGTGACGCTGCCTCGCTCCATGGCCATCACCGACGAGCGGTTCTCCGGTGTGTTGACATAGTACCAAATCGATCGCGAGCGTCCCTCGGTTGCCGCAAAGCGGAGCAACGTGCCTCTCGCGATGGCGAGCTCCAATCCCTGGGTTATCCGGCGATCCGGTTCGCGTGGGCTGCCATCGACGCGAAGCGCCGCCCGGAGGCCGCGATCACGGAGGAATGATCGCTCGGCAATCGGGTAGGGAAAGCCTCCCCGTTCGTCCAGCGTTCGGAAGACGAAGAGGACGACCTGCAACTCCTCGATGCTGGTGATTCCGGGGAGGATATCCGAGAAGAACGTCGCGGGGATAGCGATCGTTTCATCCTGCTCATGGATGAGTCCGCTGACACGCCGTCGCGAGGATCCGCTCGCAAGCCGGGATACCATCAGCTCTCCGGCTCGCGGTAGAGCTCGAGATCCGCGAAGCGCGCGGTGCGCTCGAAGAACCTGAGGTTGATGCTCCCGACTGGGCCATTCCGGTGCTTGGCAACGATGATCTCCGCTATGCCTTTCTTCTCCGAATTCTCATCGTACTTCTCGTCCCGGTAGATGAACATCACGATGTCGGCGTCCTGCTCGATTGATCCGGACTCACGTAGGTCGGAAAGCATTGGCCGGTGGTCGGCGCGGGTCTCGACCGCACGGGAGAGCTGAGAGAGCGCGATCACCGGAACATTCAGCTCCCTGGCCAGCCCCTTTAGACCACGGGTGATCTCAGACACCTCATTGACCCGGTTATCGGATTTTCGGCCCGACATCAGTTGCAGGTAGTCCACGATGACGAGGTCAAGACCGTTTTCCGCCTGGAGGCGCCGTGCCTTGGAACGGACGTCCATCACGCTTGCGCTCGCGGCGTCATCGATGAAGATCTTCGCCTCGGCAAGCCGTCCGAAGGCGCGGGAGATGCGGTCCCACTCGTTGTCGTCGATCATCCCGAGCCGAAGCCGATGCGAATCCACGCCGGTCTCGGTCGAGAGAAGGCGCTGGACCAGCTGCTCGGCGGACATCTCAAGGCTGAACACGCCGACGGTCTTGTCGTGCTGGACGGCAGCGCCGTAGGCGAGACCGAGCGAGAAAGCCGTCTTGCCCATACTCGGCCGGGCCGCGACGATGATCAGGTCGGACTTCTGGAGCCCGCCGGTAAGCTGATCCAGGTCCGAGAACCCGCTTGGCACGCCGACCACATCGCCGCGATGTTGCTGCAGATAGTCAAGCTGGTCGAAGAACCGATCGAGGACATCCGAGATCGACTGGAAGTCCTTGGTTTGTCGTTTCTGGGAAACGGTGAACAGGGCCTGCTCGGCGGAGTCGAGGGCATCCTCTGTGTCGACACCGTCCTGATAGCCGATACCGACGATCTGCGTTCCGGCATCAATCAGCCGTCGCAGCGTGGACGTGCGCTCGACGATCCGTCCGTAGTACTCGACATGAACAGCGGTGGGCACGGTGTTGAGCAGTGACGACAAGTACCCGATGCCACCGACGTCCTCGATGACCGAG
>CADCWI010000012.1 GCA_902806355.1 uncultured Thermomicrobiales bacterium
GCGACAACGTGCAGATGGGGGTGGAGCTGATCACGCCGGTGGCGATCGAGGAGGGGCTGCGGTTCGCGATCCGCGAGGGCGGCCGGACCGTCGGCGCCGGCGCCGTCACCCAGATCACCGAGTAGACGAGACGAGGAAACGGGGCAACGTATACCTCGTGGCGTGCCGCTGGTTTGGCGGCACGCCACGGTCGACGCAGGCAGGGGAACTTCCACCATGGTAACGGCGCGCAAGGCGGCTCAGAAGATTCGGATTCGTCTCAAGGCCTACGACCACAAAATCCTTGACCAGTCGGCGGGACGAATCGTGGAAACCGCCGAAGCCACTGGAGCCAAGGTCGCTGGTCCTATTCCTCTTCCCACCCGGATCGAGAAGTTCAGCGTGATCCGCTCTCCGTTCATCGACAAGGATTCGCAAGAGCAGTTCGAGATTCGAACGCATAAGCGCCTGATCGATGTGTTGGAGCCAAGCGGCAACACGATTCGTGCCTTGATGCGACTGAATCTGCCGGCCGGTGTGGATATCGAAATCAAGCTGTAGCGAGTGGTGAGCGAGTGCCAGTTCCCGACATCGCGAGATGTCGACCTGGCATAACGCACAACACGCTCTGCGAGCGGATGCGGCGCTGGACGCTGACTCCGTTTCCTGACCTCAGGGGAGAGCCAATGGTTCGCGGATTGATCGGGCGCAAGCTCGGCATGACACAAATATTCGATGAACAGGGATTGGCACGGCCGGTCACGGTAATCGAAGCCGGCCCGTGCGTGGTGACACAGATCCGAAAGCAGGAAAAGGACGGCTATGAAGCCGTCCAGCTCGGGTATGGAATATCGAAACGTTTGAACAAGCCGCAACAGGGCCATGTGCGGGCAAGCGGACATCAAGTTCGCACGCTGCGTGAGTTCAAGGCCGATGACTACAGCAACATCGAGGTCGGCCAGGTCTTCACGGCCGATACGTTCTCGACCGGTGATGTCGTCGATGTCGTGGGTACGTCCAAGGGGCGCGGGTTCCAGGGCGGGATGAAGCGCCATGGATTCAGCGGTGGACCCAAGACCCATGGTCAGTCCGACCGTGCCAGGGCTCCGGGGTCGATCGGGTCCAGCGCGACACCTGGCCGGGTGTTCAAAGGTCTCAAGATGGCCGGCCACATGGGTCACGAACGTGTGACCGTGCAAAACCTCAAGGTCCTTCGTGTCGATCCGGAACGCAACCTGATACTCGTCGAAGGATCCGTTCCCGGCCCGAACAAAGGCACTCTGTTGATCAGCCGTGCCGTGAAGGGTCGGAAGTAATCGTGCGTGCCGACGCGCGGACGATGACTGAATGGGAGCAAAGACGACGATGCAAGTAGAGGTTCACAACACGCAGGGCGAGGTCGTCGGCCATGTCGATCTCGATGAGACAGTGTGGGGCATCGAGCCGCACATTTCCGTGATGCACCAGGCGCTGGTTCGTCAGCAAGCGAACGCCCGGCTCGGTACACACCAGACCAAGACGCGCGGTGAAGTCAGAGGTGGCGGTCGCAAGCCTTGGCGCCAGAAGGGCACCGGACGGGCCCGCCAAGGCTCGACGCGGTCTCCGCAATGGAAGGGCGGCGGTGTCGTTTGGGGGCCGCATCCCCGGAAGTACACGCAAGCCATGCCAAAGCAGATGCGCCGCCTGGCGATCCGCTCGGCGCTCTCCGCGAAGCTGCGGGATGACCGGCTGACGGTTATCCGGGGGCTTGGCGAGATCGAGCCGAGGACAAAGGCGTTCAAGACCGTGCTAAGCGCGCTGCCGGATTCCCGGTCCGTCCTGGTCGTGATGGCCGAGAAGAACGATGTGATCGAGCGTTCCGCCGCGAATCTCGAGCAGGCGAAGACGATCATCGCACCAATCCTGAATGTGCGGGATGTTCTGAAATACGATCGTTTGATAGTCACGGAAGAGGCACTGGCGGTCATCGAGGGCCTCTGGGCACTTTCAGAAGGCAGGCGGGCGCCGAGCCAGTGGAAGCTGGATAGGCAGGCTGTCGCGGATGCGATGGCTGAGCCCGTGGCGGAGGTAGCCTAAGATGGCCGAGCTCAGGCTTGAAGACGTTATTCGCAAACCACTCATCACCGAAAAGAACACGTGGCTGATGGAGAAGGGGCAATACACCTTCGAAGTTCATCCAGACGCGAACAAGATCCAGATCAAAGCCGCCGTGCAATCGACCTTTTCGGTCAACGTGAAAGCCGTCAACACGCTCAACGTCAAGCCAAAGCCGAAGTCACGGATGGTGCGACGTGGTGCGGGACGGATCCAGGGCACGCGGCCGGGTTGGAAGAAGGCGATCGTGACGCTGGTGCCGGGCGAGCACATCGATCTCTTCGAGCAGGTATAGAGACGCGGTAGGGCATTTCCGCGCCGCAAGGTGTGGGAAATGCCGCTGCAGAAGGGAACGTTTGGGAATGCCAATTCGCAAGTACAAGCCAACCTCCCCGGCGCGTCGCTCGATGAGTGTCAGCACGTTCGAGGAGATCACCAAGAAGAAGCCGGAGAAACGGCTCGTTCAGGTGCTGAAGAAGCATGCGGGCCGGAACAATCGCGGTCGCATCACGACCCGTCACCGTGGCGGCGGCGCCAAGCGGTTCTACCGGATCATCGACTTCAAGCGGAACAAGTTCGGCGTCCCGGCCCGGGTCGCGGCGATCGAATACGATCCGAACCGCTCGGCGCGTATCGCATTGCTGTTCTACCGGGACGGCGAAAAGCGGTACATCCTTGCCCCTCTTGGGGTACGGGTGAACGACACCGTCGTTTCGGGGCCAGAGGCGCCGATCCGGACCGGGAATGCGCTGCCGCTGAGCAATATCCCAACCGGTACGCAGATCCACAATATCGAGCTGTATCCGGGCAAGGGAGGCCAGCTCTGCCGGTCCGCCGGAACGTCCGCGCAATTGATGGCGAAGGTCGGTGATTATGCCCAGATCCGCATGCCTTCCGGAGAAGTCCGGCTGGTGTTGTTGACCTGCCTGGCCACACTCGGCCAGGTCGGCAATGTCGATCACGAGAACATCCAGATCGGCAAGGCAGGACGCAGCCGGCACATGGGCAAGCGCCCGACCGTTCGCGGATCGGTCATGAACCCGCGCGACCATCCGCACGGAGGTGGCGAGGGCAAGGCTCCGATTGGCGGTCAGCCCAAGACGAAGTGGGGCAAGCCCGCGTTCCAGCGAACGCGGAACAGCAAGCGCACCGATTCGATGATCGTTCGCCGCCGTCCGACGAAGCGGCGCTAACGACATGGCGCGACCGGGCCATGCACGGAAGCGCACTTACAGCTGGGCATCTACGAGGAGAACACCATGGCGAGATCATCCAAGAAGGGGCCGTATATCGACCTCAAGCTCCAGAAGAAGGTCGAGGTCCTCAATCAGACGAATCAGCGGACGGTCATCCGCACCTGGGCCCGGGCGAGCACGATCTTCCCGGGCATGGTCGGTCACACGATCGCCGTGCATAACGGTCGGCAGCATGTGCCGATCTTCGTGAACGAGCAGATGGTGGGACACAAGCTGGGTGAATTCGCTCCGACCCGGACCTTTCGTGGTCACGGGAAGGATGCGGATCGCCGCGGTCGCCGGTAAGGCGGGGTAGGACGAAAGAGCGATGGAAGTTCAAGCTAGCGTACAGCGCGTTCGTGTCTCCCCACGGAAAGCCCGGCTGGTCGTGGACCTGGTCCGCGGCAAGAAGGTGACCGATGCGATTGCGCTGATGAAGTTCGTCCCGAACAAGGCGGCGCTCGATGTCGAGCGCTTGCTGAAATCGGTGGCGGCGAATGCCGAAAACAACTACGACCTGGATCCGAACGATCTGTGGATCAAAGCGATCTATGCCGACGATGCGGCGCAGATGCGTCGCTTCAAGCCGAAGGCTCGTGGTCGCGTAGGGCGGATCCTGCGACGATCGTGCCACATCACGGTCATCGCCGAAGAGAGGGAGCGCCGCTAATGGGACGTAAAGTCAATCCGATTGGATTCAGGCTCGGTATTGCCAGCGACTGGGAATCGAAATGGTTCGCGGAACGGACGTATACTGAGCTGTTGCACGAGGATCTCAAGATCCGCAAGCTGGTCATGAACGAGCTGACCCGGGCCGGTATCTCCCGGATCGAGCTGGAGCGCTCGGCCAACAAGGTCGATGTCACGCTTCACACCTCCAAGCCCGGCATCGTGATCGGAAAACAGGGCGCCAATGTCGAGCGCCTGCGGCAGATGCTCGAGAAGGAAGTTGGCAAGAAAGTCAATGTCCGGATCGAGGAGATCAAGATTCCCGAGATCGAAGCCCGCCTGATTGCCGAGAGCATCGCCGAGCAGATCGCGCGACGCGTCTCGTACCGCCGGGCAATGAAGCATGCAGTGCAACAGGCGATGCGCCGTGGTGCCAAGGGCGTCAAGATCCGGCTTGCCGGCCGCCTCGGTGGTGCCGAGATGAGCCGCCAGGTGACGGAGATGGATGGCCGGGTGCCGCTGCATACGCTGCGCGCCAACATCGACTTCGCGACCGTGCACGCCGGAACCACTTATGGCCGGATCGGCGTCAAGGTCTGGGTATACAAGGGCGATGTGATCCGGGCGGCCAACGAAGTGACCGAGGCTTCGTTGACAGCCGATCTGGCGAATGTAGGCGATTAGCGCCTGACGCGGACCTTGCCCGATTCACGGACGGGGGCAGGGCCCATGAAGCGGAGCGACGAGTCATGTTGATGCCGAAGCGGACGAAATACCGCAAGGTCATGCGAGGCCGGATGCGCGGTAAGGCATACCGTGGCGGGGAGATCTCGTTCGGCGAATTCGGGCTGCAATCGACTGAGCCAGCATGGGTGACCAGCCGGCAGATCGAGGCGGCACGACGAGCGATCACCAACTACCTGAAGCGAGGCGGCAAGGTCTGGATCAGGATCTTCCCGGACAAGCCTGTCACGCAGAAGCCGGCGGAAACACGGATGGGTAAGGGCAAGGGCAACCCTGAGTACTGGGTCGCCGTGGTGAAGCCTGGCAGGATGTTATTCGAGATCGGTGGTGTGTCCCAGGATCGGGCGGAAGAGGCGCTTCGTCGCGCCGGCATGAAGATGCCGATGAAGACGAAAGTCCTCGTTCGTGAGACGCCAGGTGCGCCATCTGTCGAGGAAGGCGCCGCATGAAAGCCGCAGAGATCAGGGCGCTGAACGCGGAGCAGCGCGAGGAGCAACTCCGCGACCTGCACGCCGAATGGCGGGACCTGCGTTTCCAGGAAGCGGTGGGCCAACTTACCGCGACCGCACGGACGCGCCAGATTCGCAAAGATATCGCCCGGATCCTGACGATCCAGGGAGAGGTATCGCGGCAACAACCCACCACGAACGGCAATGCGGTGGCCAGCACGACCGCGGTGACGAGTAATCGACCCCGACGGATCCGGTTGAGACCGTCGCGTTAGCGCCAGTGGTACGTGTGATCTGTAGATAGACGAGCGGTGTCAGCGGCGTGCCGGGCAAAGCGCCTCCATGCGGTGGCCCGCCTTCGAAAATGTGAGGAAACGCATGAGTGACGTTCAGGAAACGGCAGTACCGGTGGAGGACAACCAGGCGCCGCTGCAAAAGCCGCGGTCGATGAAGGTTGGCCGGGTCGCCAGCGACAAGATGGACAAGACGGTCGTCGTGACGGTGGATTACGTTCGCCGCCATCCGCTGTATCACAAGCGGATCACGCGGACCAGCCGGTTCATGGCGCATGATGAGCTCAACGCCTGCAAGCCAGGTGATCTGGTTCGCATAGAGGAAACGCGGCCCTTGTCCAAGCACAAGCGTTGGGTCGTCCGCGAGATTGTCGAGCGCGCGGTCCAGATCTAGGTCTGGTCTGTTCGGCGTTGAGATTCGAGTTTGCAGTGCCTGTGCGTATCGTGAACGCACTGATCCGGTTCTGCGACAATGGTTGACATACGACGCAACGTCCAGGCAGTGACATCGTGGATGGCACACGCGTTGGGCATTCGGAGGTAAGCAGCGGTGATTCAGCCACAGACCCGGCTCAGGGTAGCCGACAATAGTGGAGCACGGGAGATCATGTGCATCCGCGTGCTGGGTGGCTCATCCCGGAAGTGGGGCAGTGTTGGCGACACGATCATCGCTTCGGTGAAGGTCGCTCAGCCAAACGCCGCCGTGAAGAAGGGCGATGTCGTGCGTGCGGTGATCGTGCGGACGGCGAGCGAATATGGGCGGCCTGACGGTAGCCACATCAAGTTCGATGACAACGCGGCGGTGCTGATCAATGCGCAAAACGCGCCTCGCGGCACGCGAATCTTCGGCCCGGTCGGGCGGGAGCTCCGTGAGCGAGCGTTCATGCGGATTGTGTCGCTTGCGCCGGAAACGCTGTAGGGATCGGTGATGAGGAAAATTCGTACCGGCGATGAAGTGTTCATCACCAGCGGTCGTAACAAGGGTCAGCGCGGCGTTGTCCGCCAGAACCTGATTGACAAGGACCGCGTGGTGGTCGATGGCGTCAACATCGTCAAGAAGCACATCAAGCGAGGCCGTGCCCGCCAGGCGGGTATCGTCGAGGTAGAAGCACCGCTTCACGTCTCGAATGTCAAGCTGGTTTGTCCGTCGTGTGGTGAAGTCAGCCGGGTTGGCATCCGCGAGGATGGTGACGGCAAGAACGAGCGGTTCTGCAAGAAGTGCGATCGGGCGATTCCCCGACCGGCGGTGTAGCCGCCGGGACGGTCGTCCGTTCTCCTGATACGCGGGAACCGAAAGCCGCATGGGCACCGATCGTGGCCATGTGGATGATCTAAAAGTGGTGTTCCGGAGCTATGCGATGAACGGTCCGTTCATCGCGCTGTGAGCACGAATAAGAGGAGCGGCGACCTGAGTGCCGTTCATCCGGCAGACCAGGTGGGAACGCCGAAGATCCATGGGTAACCGGACCCTTTTCCGGAGTGAGGCAAGGTGTTGTATGGCACGAGTACGCGATCGCTACCGGGAAGATGTGCTTCCCGCCCTTACCAGCGATTTCGGTTATGCGAACGTCTATCAGGTGCCCAAGCTCGAGAAGATCGTGATCAATATCGGTCTGGGCGAGGCGGTCGCCAACGGCCGGGCGCTCGACGCCGCGGTGAACGACCTGACCCTGATTACCGGGCAGAAGCCAGTGGTGACCAGAGCCAAGAAATCGATTGCGGCGTTCAAGCTCCGGGCCGGTATGCCGATCGGCGCGATGGTCACACTGCGCGGAGAGCGAATGTACGAGTTCTACGATCGATTGACTGCGATTGCACTGCCGCGAATCCGGGATTTCCGGGGGGTATCCCCGAACTCGTTCGACGGCCGGGGCAACTACACGTTGGGTCTCCGGGAGCAGATAGTCTTTCCGGAAATCGATTACGACCAGATCGACAAGGTGCGCGGGCTCGAGATCAGCTTTGTAACCACCGCTCGCACCGATGAAGAGGGGCGCCGGTTGCTCGCGCTGCTCGGGATGCCGTTCGCCCGGTAGGGCATCGGTCGACGGAGGAATCATGGCCAAGAAAAGTTCCATCGCGAAGTCGCAGCGCCCACCGAAGTTCTCAACCCGTGGCGTTAATCGTTGCCGGATATGTGGGCGGAGCCGGGCGTACATGCGCAAATTTGGTGTATGCAGGATTTGCTTCCGCGAGTTGGCATCCGTAGGACGCCTGCCCGGCGTCACCAAGTCCAGTTGGTAATCAGCATCCGATGTCGAACGCACGTCGATCTCGGCACAGCGACGGAGAACGCGACGCATGAGCGTAAATGACCCGATCAGCGATATGCTGACGAGGATTCGTAATGCAGGCATGGCCCGGCTCACCGAGACGTCCATGCCTTCGACGAAGATCCTGGTCGCGATCGCTGGAATCCTAAAGCAAGAAGGCTACATCGAAGACTTTCAGGTCATCGAGAAGCGGCCGCAGAACCAGTTGAAAGTGACGCTGAGCTACACACCAGACAAGAGTCACGTGATCCGGGAGATCAAACGCATCAGTAAGCCGGGCCTGCGGATCTATGCCGGCAAGGACCAGCTTCCCCGGGTGCGCAGCGGCCTTGGCATCGCGATCGTGAGCACGCCGGAAGGGGTGCTCACGGGATACGAGGCCCGGAAGCGTGGAGTCGGCGGAGAGGTGCTCTGCACCGTCTGGTAACCAAATCAGGCCGGGGTGGCCTAACGCTGCTCCCGGCCCCATAGAGGAATCTGCCATGTCGAGAATTGGAATCAAGCCGATCCCGGTGCCTGGTGGTGTCGATGTCCAGATCGGTGACGGCAACGCGATCAGCGTCAAGGGACCGAAGGGTGAGCTGAGCTCCTCGTTCTCGTCCCGCTTGTCGATCATTCAGGAAGATGGCGTTGTCCGGGTGGAACGCCCGAATGATGAGCGCGAAGTCAAGGCGTTGCACGGGTTGACCCGTTCGCTCCTGAGCAACATGGTTGTCGGAGTGACCGATGGGTACACCAAGAATCTCGAGATTCAAGGGGTCGGCTATCGCGCTGCGATGGACGGCCAGAACCTTGTCCTCAACGTCGGGTATTCCCACCCGGTGCGGATGACACCGCCTGAAGGGATCACGTATCGAGTCGAGGGAAACAACCGCGTCTCGGTCAGTGGGATCGACAAGCAGGTTGTCGGTGAGGAAGCGGCCCGGATTCGCGGGGCGCGTCCGCCTGAGCCGTACAAGGGCAAGGGCATCCGCTACGCCGGAGAGGCCGTGCGTCGCAAGGCCGGCAAGGCTGGCAAGGCGAAGTAGACCAGCGGTCGGCAGGGTGATCACCTGGTAATCACGACATATGCGTGGCATCAGGGTGGTCGCGAGTCCCTCATGCGAGCGGAGATACACGGAGACGACGATGAAGACGAAGTACCGAAAGCCGCTGACACTGCGGCAACGCCGGCACCGCCGGGTGCGGGCCAAGATCAGCGGGAGTGCAGCGCGACCACGACTCAATGTTTTCCGCTCTTCCGCGCACATTTACGCGCAGTTGATTGACGATGTGTCCGGGCACACTCTCGCTGCCGCAAGCGACCTCGAAGAAGCAGTGAGGGAGCGTGCGGGAGAGGATGCGGCCAAGACGGCTCGCGCCAGGGCGGTCGGCGAGTTGATCGCTGAACGAGCCAAGGGCGCCGGAATCGAGGCGGTCCTGTTCGACCGCGGTGGCTTCCTGTATCACGGTCGTGTAAAGGCGGTAGCGGATGGCGCTCGCGAGGGTGGCCTGAAGTTTTAGCCGCGAGTTCTACCAGTGCGGCAGGCAGAATGCCAAGTGCTGGTATGTGCAGCGGAAGATCCGGAGACAGACATGGATCGGAATCGGGAAGAGCGTCAACCACGCCGTCGTTCGGATGAAGACGGCGGGAATGAGCTCGAGGAGCGGTTGGTCCGTATCAACCGTGTATCGAAAGTACACAAGGGCGGCCGTACCTTCTCCTTTGGCAGCATCGTCGTTGTTGGCGATGGCAAGGGCAAGGTCGGCGTTGGCCTTGGCAAGGCCGGTGAAGTGCCGGACAGCATCCGCAAGGGCGGTGAGGCGGCGAAGAAGTCTATGGTATCGGTTCCGCTCGACGGTGGGACGATCCCCCACGAAGTGGAGTCGACGTTTGGCGCATCCCGCGTGCTGCTGAAGCCGGCCTCGCCAGGGACCGGCGTGATCGCGGGTGGCGGTGTTCGAGCCGTCGTTGAGGTGGCTGGCATCCGGGACATCCTTACCAAGTCGCTTGGCAGTAACAATCCGGTCAACGTCGTACGGGCCACGATGCAGGCACTCCAGGACCTTGAGTCCGAGCAGGCTGTCGCCCAGCGACGCAATCGTGCCCGGCGAACCCTTCGGAAGCCATTCGACCATGGACCGAACCCGTCGGTGACGAACCGACCGCGCGCCCAGGCACAGCCGTTGACCAGTGGTCCGCAAGGCGGACGTGGTGGACAGCGTGGTGCAGGTGGGGGACGTGGCCAGGGCGGCGGTGGACGTGGTCAGGGCGCTGGCGGAGGACGCGGGCAAGGTCAGGGTCAGGGACCCAGAGGTGGTCAGTCATGACCGATTCCAACGTCGCTACCGGCGGCCAGTTGAAGATCACGCTTGTCAAGAGTGTGATCGGACGACCGCCTGACCAGGCACGCACGGTTCGATCGCTCGGGTTGCGGAGGCTTCATCACTCCGTGGTGCGCCCGGACCAGCCGGCAATCAGGGGCATGGTCCACAAGATCCAGCACCTGGTGAACGTAGAAGAAGTCGCTGGCCAGTAGACGCGCTGATGCGCAGGTCGCTCGGCCAGGTGAAAGTAGAGAACGACGATGGCACTGACATTGGACGATCTGCGTCCATCCAAGGGCGCGAATACCCCCAAACGGCGACTCGGTCGTGGGCACGGGAGTGGGCGCGGCAAGACGGCTGGTCGCGGCACCAAGGGCCAGAACAGCCGGTCCGGGGGGGGCGTCCGTGTTGGGTTCGAGGGTGGACAGCTCCCGATCCAGCGCCGGATGCCTTACAAGCGTGGCTTCACCAATATCTGGCGCACGGAGTGGGAGACGGTGAATATCGGCCGCCTGGCCGAGCTCGAGATCGACGGGCCGATCACTCCCGAGATTCTCGCAGAGCGCGGTGTGACCCGCGGCACGCAGTTCCCGCTCAAGATCCTTGGATACGGAGACCTGAACGGCGCTGTCAACGTCAAGGCGCACGCTTTTTCCAAGGGTGCTCAGGAGGCGATCGAGCGTGCCGGGGGTTCTGTGGAAACGCTGGAGCGGGACGACCGGTGGACTTCCGCCCGACCTCGCACGCGTCGGCTGCCGATCAATCGGGAACTGAAGGCCATGCGGGTTGGCAAGGTCGGAGGACCGAACCGACGCGACGCCATCGCGATTCTGCGGGAACGTGACTCGAAGGAGGCCTAGGCATGCTCCAGGCCGTCATCAACGCATTCAAGATTCCCGATCTCCGCGCGAAAATCCTGTTCACGATCAGCATGCTGGTGATCTTTCGGATGATCGCCAGCATCCCGATCCCCAATGTGGACCGAGAGGGGTTGCGTTCGTTCATCGAGAGCAGCCAGTTGCTCGGCATGCTCAACCTCTTCTCCGGAAGCGGGCTGACCAACTTCTCGATCGTTGCGCTTGGTGTCTATCCGTACATCACCGCATCGATCATCATGCAGCTGATGACGCCGATCGTGCCGCGCCTCAACGAGCTTTCGATGGAAGGTCAGCAAGGCCGGAACAAGATCAACCAGTACACCCATATCCTGACGGTCCCGCTGGCACTCTTGCAGGGCTATGGGCAAACCCTGTTGTTTTCCAGTCAAACCGGCAGCAACGGCCGACAATTGATCGAGAACTTCGGCTTGTTCGATTCTTCGACGTTCCTGCCGACGATCGCCATCCTGATCTCGCTAACTGCGGGAACGATGCTTTTGGTCTGGATCGGTGAGTTGATCACCGAAAAGGGAATCGGAAACGGGATTTCGATCATCATCTTCGGCGGCATCGTGGCGTCCCTGCCAGGGTCCGTTGGGCAGCTTGTGTCCGGGTCCTCGTTTGGGGCGAACGTGATCGGCACGCTCCTGTTCATTCTGATCGCCTTGTTGACCGTGGTCGGTGTGGTCCTGATCAACGAAGGACAGCGCCGGATTCCCGTGCACCACGCCAAGCGGGTGCGGTCCGGCCGGCAGTATGGCGGGTCAACGACGAACATCCCGCTCAAGGTCAACAGCGCAGGAATGATCCCGCTGATCTTTGCGGTCAGCATTATGGTCTTCCCAGGCATGGTCGCCAGTTTCCTGGAGGCCTCCAGCGTGGAATGGGTCCAAAACGTGGCCCAGCGGATCCGGCTCTGGCTGAGCCCGGATACCGTCCCGTACAACATCGTCTACTTCTTCATGGTCATCGGTTTTACCTTCTTCTACACGATGGTGGTGTTCCAGCAGCAACGGATTCCGGAATCGTTGCAGCGACAGGGGGCGTTCGTGCCGGGAATCCGTCCGGGGCGAAACACCGCCGCCTACCTGCAGAAGGTGCTGTCCCGAATCACGATCGTGGGAGCGCTGTTCCTCGGTCTGGTGGCAATCCTGCCCTTTATCGCGACGCGGATCACCGGCGTCCAGGCGCTGCAATTGAGCGCCACCTCGATGTTGATCGTCGTCGGTGTCGCGATCGACACCATGCGTCAACTGGAAGCCCAGCTGATGATGCGAAATTACGAGGGGTTCATCAATTAGGCGACAACGGGGGCCGGAGTCTGGGGAGTCTTCTCATCGACTCCGGCTCATCCAATGGTGATGCGGGGCCAATAGACGGGGTTGAACCGAGTGCACGTCATTCTCATGGGAGCGCAGGGATCCGGAAAGGGTACGCAAGCTGCCCTGATCGGCCCACAACTCAACCTCGTCAAGATCGCGACGGGGGACCTCTTTCGCGCCGAGATCGCATCCGGATCAGCCCTTGGTCTCGAGCTCAAGGAGATCCTTGGTCGTGGTGATCTTGTTCCCGACGAGCTCACGAACGCGATCGTCCGTGGCCGAATCGCCGAGATCGTCGATGATCGCAACCAGGGCGAGGCGGTAGCCGGTGCATTGTTCGACGGGTTCCCTCGGACGGACGTTCAGGCCCGGGCACTCGATTCCATCCTGGCCGAGCAGGGTGAGCAGATTACCGTGGTCGTCGAGATCGAGGTCCCACGTGACGTCCTGGTTCGGCGGTTGTCCGGACGTCGTGTCTGCGTCGACTGTGGAACCGTGTTCCACGTTGAGTCAAACCCGACGAGCCGACCCGGAGTATGCGACAGGTGCGGCGGAACCGTGATCCAGCGGGAAGATGACCGTCCCGAACCCATCGCACGGCGGCTCGCGCTCTATGACGACCAGACGGCTCCCCTTCTGGAGTACTACCGGGAGCGTGGGCTGCTGGAGCGGGTGGATGGGAACCAGGAAGTCGACACCGTGACGTCAAGCATTCTCGCGGTGATCGGGCAGCGGTCGCTCGCCGCCGGTGAACGCTAGCCATGGCAATCTCGATCAAAAGCCGATCGGAAATCGAGAAGATGCAGAGGGCGGGAGAGGTGGTCGCCATCTGCCACAGCCGCGTAGCACGGGCGATCTTACCGGGTGTAACAACGGGCGATCTCGATACCATCGTGCGTGACACGATTGCCGAGCACGGGGCGCGTTCCAACTTCCTTGGTCATCATGGTTTCACCGGGAATATCTGCGCCTCGGTCAACGACGAGATCGTGCATGGGATTCCGGGCAAACGGCGACTCAACGATGGAGACATCATCGCCGTCGACATCGGGGCGATCGTCGATGGGTTCCACGGTGATTCGGCGTGGACCTATGCGGTCGGATCGATTTCTGAAGATGCACAGCGGCTGCTGGCTGACACCGAAGCGGCGCTGTACGAAGGCATCCACCAGGCCCGCGTAGGCAACCGTCTCGGGGCGATCGGACACGCAGTCGAAGCGTACGCCGCACCCCGGGGGTACGGCATCGTGCGCGAATACGGTGGGCACGGGATCGGACGGCAGATGTGGGAGGAGCCTCACATCCCGAACCACGGTGACTCCGGGCTCGGTATCCGGTTGAAACGCGGGATGACACTTGCGATCGAGCCCATGTTCACTCTCGGAACCGAGGACACACAGGTGATGGAAGACGAATGGACGGTGACGACGACCGACGGGTCATGGTCCGCCCATTTCGAACATACCATAACGATCACCGACGGCGATCCCGTGATCTTGACGCAACGGGTTGAAACCGTGGTACACTAACCAATCGCGGCGCATGTCGGAAGACATGCGCTATCCGCGTGTGCGGCCAATCGCAAGTAGTCACGCCGCTGGTTTGTCCTGGGGTCAGGCATCCCGGATAGGCGAACACTCCCGTGTGGATGGCTTGCCAGCCTCCGACTTCCAACCGGCTCGACGTTCACCAGGAATCGAACGCCCGGCCGGTGCGCGAATGAAGAATCATGCTCTCCATGCACTGCCATGGAATGAGAGGAATGGTTTCATGAAGGTTTCGGCATCGGTCTCGAAGCGGTGTGAACAGTGCCGCATCATCCGGCGGAAGGGAATCGTGCGCGTGATCTGCACCAATCCCCGGCACAAGCAACGGCAAGGCTAGAGCGGCATACGTCGCAGGTGGTTGCACGTGTCGAACGCCGGCACGGGCCTACACCATTCAAAGGTGGCCTTTCAGAGCGCGATTGATGATGGCGCACGACATGAGGATGAGGAATGGCGAGAATCTCTGGAGTCGACCTTCCGCGCGAGAAACGTGTCGAAGTCGGCCTTACCTACATCTACGGGATCGGCCTCAAGACGAGCCAAAATCTGCTCGAGCGAACCGGAATCAATCCGGACACGCGAGTGCGGGACCTGGCGGATGACGAGGTCAATCGCCTTCGCGATGTCATCGACAAGGAGATGCGCGTCGAAGGCGATCTTCGTCGCGAGGTGTCGATGAACATCAAGCGACTGATGGATATTGGATCCTACCGGGGCATCCGTCACCGCCGAGGCATGCCGCTTCGTGGTCAGCGCACGCGGACGAATGCGCGCACACGGCGCGGGCCAAAGCGGGCGATCGGTGGACGCAGGAAGTAGCACATCATTTCGAAATGACCGCTGCCGTTGTCGGTGCGGTGTCATACAGGATCAAGGGCCACGGAGGTAATGACGGGCGATGACAGAACGGCGTCGAGGTTCAGGGCAGGGCAAGGGTCGCGTTCGTCGCAGGGATCGAAAGAACGTTCCTCGCGGACGAGCCTACATCCAGGCAACTTTCAATAACACGATCGTTACGTTGACGGATCCCTCGGGTAACGTCATTGCCTGGTCGAGCGCCGGGGCGAATGGATTCAAGGGCTCGCGCAAGAGCACCCCGTTCGCCGCGCAGATGACCGCCGAAGCAGCGGCCCGCCGCGCTCAGGAGCACGGCCTACGACAGGTCGATGTCTTTGTCCGGGGCCCGGGTTCAGGACGCGAGATGGCGGTCCGGTCGTTGCAGTCGAGCGGCGTCATGGTAATGTCGATTTCGGATACGACGCCGATTCCACATAATGGTTGTCGACCGCCGAAGCGTCGTCGTGTCTAGCGTCCAGCGGGCGGGTGCCTCTCGGCATCGACGGCACCCGCTGGTGTGAGAAGGCAGACCGGTTCCATTTGTGTTTCTGAAGGTTTTTGGATCTTCCCGATAAATATTGGTCATGGGTCAGCGCAGGGTTGTGCCTGACCTGTCGCACCGAGTCGCTCACGCGGTTGACCACGCGTATTCGATGAGCAAAACGGTGTCGCGAGGAGGCGAGTCCGCTTGTTGCAACAACCCGATTTCACTATCAAGACGATCGAGGCGGGGCGCAACTACGGGCGCTATCAGATCGAACCGCTCGAACCCGGATACGGGACCACACTCGGCAATTCCCTGCGTCGCATCCTCTTGCGTTCGCTGGAGGGATGCGCGATCTCCCGGATCAGGATCGATAATGTCTGGCATGAGTTCGCAACGATCCCGAATGTTCGGGAAGATGTCACGGAAGTCGTGCTCAATCTCAAGTCGATTCGCTTGCGCCGTGTCACCGAGCTGCACGGTGACGTTCGTGCTCACCTCTATGCACGGGGAGAGGGAGATGGCGAGCGGATCGTTACAGCAGGCGATGTCGAATGGCCGGTGGAAGTCGATCTGGTGAATCCCGACCAGATCATCGCCACACTCGATGGGGCGGAAGCGGTCCTCGACATGGACTTGTGGATCAGCCGGAATCGCGGCTATCAGCCGGCTGAAGCGCAGGAGATCGTCGCGCTCGGGGAGATCCCGATCGACGCGATCTTCACGCCGATACAGCGGGTCAATTTCGTCATCGAGCACACCCGGGTCGGTCAGAATGTCGATTACGATCGACTGATCCTGGAGATCCTGACGGACGGGACGATCGAGCCGGACGACGCCTTGTCCCAATCGGCGCAGATCCTGATGGCGCACGCCCGGGTCTTCGCCGAGTTCACGCGACCAGAACCGGAGATTTCCGCAAACTCGTTCATCTCCGAGGAGGTCCAGAACAAGCAATTGGCAGATCTCGGTCTCTCGCCGCGGGTGCTCAATGCGCTTCGCAGCAAGCAGATCGACAAGGTCGGCCAGATACTTACCATGGATCCGGACCAGCTGCTGTCGATCCGCAATTTTGGTCCCCGGTCGCTCACCGAGCTTCGTGAGAAGCTGGGAGAATACGGCTACCTTCCAGAAGCCGAGGCCGGTGCCCTCACCGCGGATGTCGATGGGCTGGAGGATGGCTCTAACGAGCTCGAGGTCGCTGAAGCGATCGTCTCCCTTGGGGGAGTCGAAAGCGACACGACGGACAACAAGGACACCGAGGAATGAGGCACCGGAAAGCGGGTCGAAAATTCGGCCGGAATCCAAGCCAGCGCAAGGCGATGCTGAGACAGCAGGCCATTTCGCTGATTCTCAACGAGCGGATCATGACCACCGAGGCGAAGGCCAAGGAGCTTCGGGTCGTGGTCGAGAAGTTGGTCACGATCGCGCGTGATGATTCATCGCATCATCGCAAGCTGGTCATGTCGCGGATTGATCACACGCCGGCTGTGGAGCGCCTGTTCGATGTCGTGGCGCCTCGGTATGACGAGGTCGCTGGCGGATACACGCGTATCTCCAAGCTTGGTATCCGCCGGGGAGACGCTGCTCCCCTCGTCCTTATCGAGTTCGTTGCCTGACGGCTCGCCCGAGCAGCCGGGATGTCATGTTGGCCCGGGAGGAAGACCAGCGTGATTCCGCGAGCCCACGGAGTCACGTGACCAGCGTCCTGAAACTCACCATCGCCTACGATGGCTCAGCTTTCCGGGGATCGCAGAGGCAGGCGGGGGTCCGGACGGTTCAGCAGGAGTTGGAGGACGGCTTGTTCCGGTTGAGCGGGGCGGCAGTGAAGACTCAGTTCTCCGGACGTACTGATCGCGGCGTTCACGCTGTGGGCCAAGTGGTGAGTTGCGAAGACATCCGTCCGGAACTGACGGAGAGGCGGCTGTCGCGGGCGATCGACGCACATCTGCCGGAAGATCTTGGGATTGCGTCAGTCGAGCGGCGACAAGCTCCCTTCCATGCCAGATTCGATGCCATGTGGCGAGAGTACAGGTATCGGATATGGTCTGGAAGTGCTCAACCGTTGATCGGGCGTCAGGTATGGCAACGTCGGACACCGCTCGACGCAGATGCGATGGACACCGCGGCGAAGCGACTTGTCGGGACGCATGATTTGGCCACATTCACGGGCGGCGGCGATGGCGTCCCGTGGTCGGCCCGGACGATGGCGGAGCGGGGAACGACGCGCACGGTGATGCGTTGCAGCGCTCGCGAGATCGAGCCGTGGTGGGGCCTGGTTCCTGATGTGGGGTCAGGGGTGGAAATCAGAATCGTCGCCGATGGTTTTCTGCCACAATTGGTGAGGAACATTGCCGGAGCGTTGGTAATTGTGGGATCGCGATCCCAGCCTCCGGAGTGGATGACAGAGCTTGTCGACGCGGCGGACCGGCGTTACGGTCCGATCACGGCACCGCCACAAGGATTGATCCTCTGGCGGGTGGGTTACGGTGAAGATCTCCCGGAACCTGAGCTGGACGGCACACGAGTAACGGGCACATCGAATGTCCGCACGGCACATGGCTAAGGGAGCAGACACTTCATGGAACGACGTACGTACTCAGCCAAGACGTCCGATGTCAATCGCGCGTGGTTCGTTGTCGATGCAGAGGGCAAAACCCTCGGTCGGCTCGCGAGCGCGATTGCGGCGACATTGCGCGGCAAGAACAAGCCGATGTTTACCCCGCATGTCGACACGGGGGATTTCGTCATTGTCCTGAACGCGGACAAGGTGAAGGTGACCGGCAACAAGGAAACCCAGATAGTGTATCACCGTCACTCGGGATATCCTGGTGGCCTGAAGTCGACGACGCTACGCGATGTCCGTGCTCGTCACCCGGAGCGGATCATCGAGAGTGCCGTGAAGGGCATGCTGCCGCGGAACACGCTTGGCAAGCAGCAGTTCAAGAAGCTCAAGGTGTTTACCGGAACCAATCACCCGCACGCCGCACAGAATCCGCAGGAACTCGTGCTCGACGATACCGCATCGCGCTCGTAATCATTCGGACAGGGAGAAACCATGAGCGAATCAGTGGCCAAGGGCCAATACTTTTACGCGGTGGGGCGTCGCAAGACCTCTATCGCGCGTGTGCGCCTGTACCCGGGGACGGGTACGGTGACGATCAACGGCAAGCCCGCTCGCGAGCATTTCGGAGGTCGTGAACTCCACTACCTCGTCATGCAGGAGCCGTTTCGGGTGACTGGCACGACGGAGCGATTCGATGTCGTGGCAACCGTTGTTGGCGGCGGCACCTCCGGCCAGGCGGGTGCTGTCCGGCACGGAATCTCGCGGGCGCTCACGCGCGCTGACGGCGACCTTCGGGGCGTACTCAAGGCCGCCAAGCTCCTTACCCGGGACCCTCGGGAGAAGGAGCGGAAGAAGGTCGGGCTCAAGCGAGCCCGCAAGGCGCCGCAGTACACAAAGCGCTAATCCTTCGTGCTTTGATAGTGCTGACACAACGACGCCGGCCCAGGTACGGGCCGGCGTCATTGTGTTTCGTCGGGGTATCACGGACCTCGACAGCCCGGACGATCCCGGGGAGGATGACCGTTCGCCCGGATTGCGTATTACAGAACTGCGGCAGGTACCGGTCCTCATGTGTCAAGCGGGCAGGATGACGCTACAGTCGATCCTGCGGCCGGATCTCGCGCGGTGGGAGGATCTGGGAGCAAGCTTGCCGGCTCTGCCGATCGTATCGATCCAGAATGAATTCCCGTTCCATTGCCTCTGGACCCGGGCCCGACGTCATGGACCACCATGGTACAGACCGTGGAAGAAGACTGATGTTTCCTGCGTATCCCTGATCGGCGAGCATCGCGATCGTACGCAGGGTGATCGCCTGGCGGTCACTCGAGATCCTCGGGCCGTCTCCGCCCATCCAGGATTGCAGGCGGACCAGCACGAGGCGAGGCATAAGGCGCACGATCGCCGCTTCGGCTTCCCAACTCAGGGACACGTTGCCCGTCAGGTCGAGTGCGATATCGAGGTCCCATTCCTCCGCCATTCGTCTGGTGGCGATGAGCTCGTCGAGCTGCCGCCGGTCATTGGCAAAGTCGACCGCCCGGACCCCGACGGCAATTCGAGCCGACGTCTTGGCCCGGTCGGTGACGATTTCCTTGATCGATGGCCCCATCAAAGACCCACGGCGCAGATGAGCGGCACGGGGAATGACGATCGTCCGGAGGCCAAGGTCATCCTTGCACCCGCGGAGGAGCGTCATCAGGCGCAGGAGACGCGATCGGGAAGCCGGGCCCGAGATCACACCGGCGATCCATGCGCTGCGCACACGTATCATGGAATGGGAGGCGTCCGCCGCGATATGCGCCCACGATGGCGCGATCCAGGTCGACCGCAAGTCGAGATCAGTGGCGAAGAACCGCTGCTCCGACATATCGCGAACGATTCCGTCAACCGTGCCGAGGCGGGATGCCTGTGCCCCGAGCAAGATGGTCGGACGCCCGGAGGGACGCGACGCCTGCTTTTGGGGAGAGTGAAAGGAGGAGCTCATGATCGCGGCATCTCAGTGGTACGTAAAAGCGGGCATGCCATGAGCGGAACGCTGTGACGGAGTGAACTTCAGTGCTTTGTCAGTTTACCACCGCCCAGCCACATCATGGCGCGGACTGCTCCTCCGCATTCGCATCTGCTGGGCCATCATGCGCGAACGATGCCGCGCTCCGAATGGCTTCCTCGACGCTGAGCTCGGCGGCCATCGTCAACGCCATCACATCGCCCGGGACGATCGGGCCTGGAGACAGGGTCGATGCAAACGCGACATCGCCGTCGACCATGGTGTGAGCCGGCACGATCATTCTGGCAACGGCATCGTGAGCGCCAACGCAGGCCCTGATCAGCGCGCCATGATCACATGGCATCGTCGTCACAACCGCCACCAGGGTAGTCGATTCGCCAGCAGGAACGTCCCTGGTGCCTCTCGCCAGCAGTCCTGCCCTGGGATCCATGCTCGCCCTGGAACTGGTCGTCAGGCCGCCGAACGCATTGACGACCGCAACCGCCGTGACAGAGTGCTCACCAATGAATCGCTGAGCGACGCCGAAGCCTCCTGGCTGGCGATGCGACGGCCCGAAAATCTTGCCGACAGTGGCTCCCGTTCCCGCGCCGACGCGGCCCTGGGCAACATCGGGTACGGCTACCGCCGATCGATACGCCATCGCTCCGTCCGTCGCCACGGGAGTGGCATGGTCACCTTCGGCGAGGTCGAAGATGACCGCTGCCGGTACGATCGGTACCGGCCCGGCGGACGTTGGGAACCCTCTCCCGTCGCCTGCAAGCGCGTGCATGACGCCGTCCGCCGCAGCGAGGCCGAATGCACTGCCACCCGAAAGCAGGATCGCATCCGCATGCTGCACCATGCGACCCGGACCGAGCAGGTCCAGCTCCCGTGTTCCTGGTGCGGCACCGCGCACCTCGACGGCCGTCAGCGCCGGACTTCCGAAGCGAATGACGGTGCATCCGGTCCTGCTTCGCTCCTTCGTGGCATGGCCGATCGTCAGACCAGGAACATCCCTCAGCGGTGACGGAACGTTCACCATTCGACCACCGTGCCCGGCCGGCCGGCGGTCACCCTCTCGCCGAAAATGGCGCGCCCGGCTTCCTTGAAGCGCTCGGGTTCACGCTCCTCGAAGATATGTACCAGCACGAGAGTTTCTGCACCCGCCTCCAGAGCGAGGTTGGCGCTTTCGGCAGCGGTCATGTGTCCGCGCTTGGCGCGATCTTCCGTTCCAGGCGCGAGCATCGCCGCCTCGGCGACGACGACGCGTGATCCGCTGAAGAACGTTTCGAGTGCGGCGGCCGGACCGGTGTCGGCGGTGTATCCGAGGTCGCCGGAATCGTCATCCGGATGGACCCGGATCGCCCAGCAGGGGATGTAGTGCACGGTGGGCCGGAATGAAACGGTGAACTCGCCGATGGAGAGCTCACCTTCCGGGACGAACTCCGCCAGGTCGAAGTGCTCCGAGAAGTACGTTGACGGATCGGCATCCGTGGAGAAGAGCTCCGCCGCCCGGGCAAAGAACGAGAGACCTCCCGGTGGCAGCCAGAGCGGTATCCGGCGTTCCGGACGGACCGGGTTATACGCCAAGGCAAAACGTAATGCGAAGATGTCCAGGATGTGATCGGTGTGCAGGTGGGAGAGCACGATACCGTCAAGGGTGCGGAAATCGGCATGCTTGCGCAGTTCGAGAAGCGTGTTCGGCCCCAGGTCGAGCACAAGGCGTGTCCTCGAACCGGTGAGGAGCAGTCCGGAGCACCCCTGGCCGGTTCCGACGCTGGCGGCGCTTCCACCGAGGACTGTGACTGACGGCATCCGACTTGTCCCTTTCGATACTCCGGGGTGTCCGTGAGATCTACCGGCCGGGCCGCAGTCGCAGCGGCGCTCGCTGCACCTTCTGGAGATGGCCGGTCTCGTTCCAGAGGTGTACCTGCGTATGGTCGGGCGTGACCACGAGGTGGGTGATGCTGCAATTGGCGACGGCGTAGCGGGCATAGTCGTTCGGAGAGCCACCTTCGATCTGGGCGAAGATCGAGCCGATCACCCCGCCGTGGCAGACGACGGCGATATGTTGGCGCTCGTAGCGTTCGAGGATGCCGATGAATGTCGCGAGCACCCGTTGGTGGAAACCGGCTCGGCTGTCTCCGCCCGGCCAGGCGAACGCAGAGTTGTCGATGTCATCAATGAGGGATGCGATCTCGGGGAATTGCATGATGACCTGGTCGAGTGTCAAGCCTTCCGCGTCCCCGAAATGCATCTCCGACAGGCCGGGCACAATCTCCGGCTTGAGGCCTGTGGTGCTGGCGATCTCCGTCGCGGTGGCTCTCGCGCGATGGAGAGGGCTGGAGAGGAGGGCATCCAGCTGGACCCCTCGCATTCGCTCGGCGACCCACCGCGCCTGCTGCTCACCCAAAGGGTCGAGCGGGACGTCCATTGCGCCGACAAGCAGATTGTTGATGTTGGCCAGGGTTTGACCGTGGCGAATCAGGTAGAGCGTCGTCTCTCCCTGCGTCGGATGCTTGAGCAGGTCGAGCGCGCGAACGCCGGAGTCATGCGAGAAGAAGGAGTTGGCCATAGTCGCAATGGCTCCTAAGGGGGCAATCATCGCACCGGGGGTTTCGGGCCCTGCAGATGGCGCGACCGTGCTGGATGGTTTCAACATGGAAAGCGTAAACGCGTTGCGGGTCGTCGCCAAGCACCGTCTCGAGCAAGCGCTGGGTGTTCCCCGGAGATGTTCGGGGTGGAACGATCCCCAACCGCAACGCGACCCGGTGCACATGCGTGTCGACGGGAAGGGCGGGCATTCCGAGGCTGAAGAGGAGCACGCAAGCAGCGGTCTTTGGGCCGATTCCTTCAAGGTCAGTTAGCCAGGCCATTGCGTCCGTAAGGTCCAGGTCCTTGAGGAACGTGAGGTCATACCCGCCACGGTGTTCAAGGATGGAATCGAGGACCGCCTGGATGCGGGGCGCCTTGCGATTCGCCAGGCCACCGGCACGAATCGCCTCGACAATGTGCTCGACGGGTGCTTCACGCACGGCATCCCAATCCGGGAAGCGCTGGCGAAGTGACGTCCAGGAACGGGCACTATTGATGTCCGACGTATTCTGGGAGAGGATGGTCGAAATCAGCTCCGAGGTGGGATCGCCGGACGGTCGAAGCAGACGAGGGCCGTACACGTCATCGAGGATATCCGCGACCGCCTCGATCCGTGCGGCGTTCGCGATCGCTGCACTTGACGTCATCCAGAGCAACACCTTCGGTAAGAGAGGAACCTGTACGCAGAATCCGGCAGAGAGGCGCACATAATGATTGCGGAGACGAGCGGTACACCAGTATACTAGAGCGGTTTTGGCTGGATCCGAGAGGTGTGCCCCCCGCGTGTCACAAGTGCAACCATCAAGCCTACCCCATGCACGACCCTTGCCCTCGCGTCCCCGCCGGACCTGGAGGGTTCTTTTTTGCGATCGAGGCTTCGTATTCCGGGCGGAGGGAGCACGATGAGTGGTCGAGACTGGTGGATCCGGGATGGGCATGTCGTCGATCCGCAGGCCGGCATCGATCGAATAACCGATGTGCTAATACGCGACGGTCGCATCGCCCAAGTCGATGATGCGATCCAGCCAGTCGATGCGGAAGGTTTGCGGGAAATCGACGCCACCGGCAAGCTGGTCACTCCCGCTTGGATCGACATCCACGTGCATCTTCGTCAACCTGGCTTCCCTGAAAAAGAGACCATCGCGACCGGCACGGCGGCGGCGGCGGCCGGCGGATTCGCGACGATTGCCTGCATGCCGAACACGAATCCCCCGCTGGACTCGCCGGCAAGGCTGCAGCAGCTCAAAATGGGCATCGATGAAGAGGGCGTGGTTCGGGTGCTCCCGATCGCCACGATCACACAGGGGCGAACCGGAGCGGCTCCGGTCGATTTCGATGCGCTAGCCGAAGCGGGCGCAGTGGGATTCTCCGATGATGGGGATACCACGGCCGACAGCGCCATCATGCGGCGGGCGCTGGAAGCGTCGGTGCACCTCGACCGCCCGGTGATGGTGCACTGTGAAGACAAGGCGTTGGCCTCCGGTGCGATGCACGAAGGAGAGGTGTCGCGGCGGCTCGGATTCCCGGGAATTCCGGCCGCCGCCGAGGAGATCATCATCGCTCGTGACCTGATGCTGGCGGAGCTCACCGGGGGTTGGCTCCATATCTGTCATGTCAGCACCGGGCGCGGCGCGGCCATGATCGCGGAAGCGAAGGAGCGAGGTGTTCGGGTTACCGCTGAGGTCATGCCGCACCATCTCGTGATGAGTGACGAATGGGTAGCGGGGGAGCGAGAGCTGCACAACACTGGGGAGACGCCGGGGATTTCCGTGGAGCCGGGTGATCCCAACACCAAGGTCAACCCACCGCTTCGCCCGGTAGCCGATACCGTTGCCCTGCTCACTGCGGTGCAGGAGGGAGTGTTCGACTGCTTCGCGACCGACCATGCGCCGCACGCCGCGCCGGAGAAGACCGGATCGGCCTATGAGGATGCGGCGTTCGGGTTGAGCGGGCTGGAGTTTGCCTTTCCGGCGACGTACGCACTGGTCCGGGCAGGTCATCTCACGTTGTCCGAACTCGTCCGGTTATGGACGATCGAACCGGCCCGCATCCTCCGGATCGAGCGCGGCACGCTCGCGCCGGGATCCGTTGCAGATGTGTCGATCTTCGACCCCGACGGTGAATGGACCGTGACACCTGAGCGCCTCAGGACCAAGGGCGCCAACACACCGTTGTTGGGCATGACGCTTCGGGGGCGGGCCATACTTACGCTTGTGGACGGAGAGGAGCGCCACCATGGCTGATGTTCGATACTCACGCGCTACTCCAGTGAACACAAGTGCTACGCCGTTTCGCCCGGCGTCGGACTCGGCGCTCGCGCTCGCCGATGGCCGCGTGTTTCGAGGTCGGGGATTCGGGGCGGAAGCCAGCGCGTCCGGAGAAGCGGTCTTCACGACGACCATGACCGGCTACCAGGAAGTCTGCACCGATCCCTCGTTTCGGGGCCAGATCGTCTGCATGACCTATCCACTGATCGGGAACTACGGCGTCAATGGCGACGACGACGAATCCCGGCAGCCGTGGATTTCTGGCCTCGTTGTCAGGGAGTGGAGCGATCAGCCGTCGAACTGGCGGTCGACAGGCACGCTGGACGGTTACCTGCGGGACGCCGGCATTCCGGGAATTGCGGGAATCGACACCCGGTCTCTGACGCGGCATATCCGTTCGGTCGGCGATACCCGGGCCGTCCTCGTCCGGAATGCGGCCGGGGTCAGCGACACGGAGCTCGTCGAGCGGGCTCGGGCGGCGCAGCTGCCGGGAGAGCGGGATGTGGTCGGTGAAGTGATGGACGCCGCCGAGCATGTTTTCGGCGAGACAGCGACGGGACCCCATGTGGTGGTCCTCGACTGCGGTGTCAAGCGAAACATCGTGCGTTCCCTCGTCAGTCGCGGCGCCCGGGTCACGGTTGTGCCCTACGGAACCCCGTACTCCCGGATCGAAGCGCTCGCCCCGGATGGTGTGATCGTATCCCCCGGGCCGGGTGACCCGGCCAATCTCGACAAGGGGCTGGACGTGGTGCGTTCGCTCCTGCAGGACGAACGGCCGTACTTCGGGATCTGTCTCGGGCACCAGTTGCTCGCGAGGGCGATCGGTGCCGAGACCGACAAGCTGAAATTCGGGCATCGTGGCGGCAACCAGCCAGTAATCGATCAGCGAACGGGGCAGGTGACGATCACCTCCCAGAACCACAGCTACCGCGTAGTCGACGACACCATTCCGACCACGGGCGGCTGGCAT
Source organism: uncultured Thermomicrobiales bacterium (assembly GCA_902806355.1). Next base: position 25,494 of record CADCWI010000012.1, read on the forward strand.
GTCGCGCTTCGCAATCTCAACGACGACTCTGTCGAGGGGCTTTGGAACGAACATTTGCCCGTACTCTCGGTGCAGTTTCATCCGGAAGCGTCTCCAGGGCCGTCCGACAACAGCGACCTATTCGATGCCTTTATCGAGCTGATCGCAAGCCGGGCCGCAGGGCACGCAACTCCCGCCATATCGACCGCGGGCGACGTGTAGACATCCATCGGCGCGTGAGCACGGCCACGGCCACAACCACATCCACTTTCCACAGTGCATGGCAACGAGAGGATACGACGGTTGGTGGATTTGAGCGGTGGACAACGAACAGGCACAGGACCAAGGCCGGAGAGCGTATTGGTGATCGGCTCCGGCCCGATTGTGATCGGCCAGGCGGCAGAGTTCGATTACGCCGGAACGCAGGCTTGCCGGGCATTGCGGGAAGAAGGGATCAGGACGATCCTCGTCAATTCCAACCCCGCGACGATCATGACGGATGAGGATGTGGCGGATGCCGTCTACATCGAGCCCCTGACACCCGACGTGATCCGGCGGGTGATCCAGCGCGAGCGTCCGGATGGGCTGCTGCCGACGCTGGGCGGGCAGACCGGCCTGAATCTCGCCGTGGCGGTCGCGGAGCTCGGGATCCTCGATCAATACAACGTACGGCTGCTTGGGACGCCGCTGGCGGCGATCAGGCAGGCGGAGGATCGGGCGCTCTTCAAGGGACTCCTGGAACGAATTGGCGAGCCGGCGATCCCGAGCGCGATCGTGCATACGGTCGATGAGGCTCGCGAGTTCGTCAAGACAGTGCCGCTTCCCCTCGTCATTCGACCGGCATACACGCTGGGCGGGACCGGTGGCGGGGTGGCGACGACCCCCGCGGAGCTCGATCGGCTCGTGACGTCCGGCGTCAATGCGAGCCCGATCAACCAGGTGCTCGTCGAGCGATCCCTGACGGGCTGGAAGGAGATCGAATACGAGGTGATGCGGGATGGAGCCGATACCTGCATCACGATCTGCAACATGGAAAACATCGATCCGATGGGTGTCCACACCGGCGACAGCATCGTCGTCGCTCCTTCGCAGACCTTGTCGGATCGTGAATACCAGATGTTGCGGAACTCCGCCCTAAACATCATCCGCTCGCTCGGGATCGAGGGTGGCTGCAACGTCCAGTACGCACTGGATCCGGACTCGATGGCTTATGGCGTGATCGAGGTCAACCCCCGGGTAAGCCGATCGTCGGCGTTGGCGTCGAAAGCGACCGGCTATCCGATCGCCCGGCTCTCGGCCAAGATCGCGATCGGCAAGCGGCTCGACGAGCTGACGAATGTGGTTACGGGCAAGACGACGGCGGCCTTCGAGCCCGCGCTGGACTACGTGGTCGCGAAGATCCCCCGCTGGCCGTTCGACAAGTTCCCCCGCGCCGATCGGACGATCACGACCCAGATGAAGGCGACGGGCGAAGTGATGGCGATCGATCGTTCCTTCGAGGGGGCGATCCAGAAGGCGGTCCGCTCCCTGGAAACCACGGCCAAGGATCTCGCTTGGGAGGACCCGGCCTGGGGCGAAGACCTCGATGAGATCCTCGCCTGGGTCAAGCGTCCGACGGACCTCCGGATCTGGGCGGTGATGGCGGCGCTGCGCCGGGACGTTCCGGTTGAAACGATCCACGAGCTGAGCGCGATCGATTGCTGGTTTCTCTGGAAGCTGCAAGGCCTCGTTGACCTTGAACGGCGCCTCGCGACGGAAGCGCTGACGGACGAATTGCTCTGGGGGGCGAAGCGGGCAGGTTTCTCCGACCGGCAGATCGGACGGTTACGGAATGAACCGGACGCGACGATTCGCGAGCGTCGGCGCTCCTTGGGGATGAATCCGGTCTACAAGATGGTTGATACCTGCGCCGCAGAGTTCGAGGCGCAAACCCCTTACTTCTACTCGACCTACGAGGAGGAGGACGAGGCGGTTCCACTAGAAGGAAACCGTGCTGTCGTCGTTGGATCGGGGCCGATCAGGATCGGACAGGGGATCGAGTTCGACTACTGCTCGGTGCAGGCAGCGCGGTCGCTTCATGTCGCGGGCGTCGCCTCGATCATGATCAACTCCAACCCCGAAACCGTCTCCACCGATTTCGATGCCAGTGACCGCCTGTACTTCGAGCCGCTCGATGCGGAGAGCGTCGAGGAGATCCTGCTTCACGAGGCGGGCGGCGACCCGGAGCAATTGCCGCCGATGATCGTCCAGTTCGGTGGACAAACGGCGATCAATCTCGCGAAGCCCCTCAGCGCGGCCGGGGCTACGATCCTCGGCTCCTCGCTCGATTCGATCGACCTCGCGGAGGACCGGGAGCGGTTCGAGGCGTTCCTGCGCGGCTTGTCGATCCCACAACCGCTGGGCGCGGCGGTCACCTCCCTGCGCGATGCGGAGCAGGTGGCGGACAGGATCGGTTATCCAGTCCTGGTGCGGCCGAGCTACGTACTTGGGGGACGGGCGATGGAAGTTGTCTACGGTCCGGATCAGCTCGCCCGGTACATCCGCAACCAGGCATCGCTGACGCCCGAGCATCCGGTCCTGGTCGACAAGTACCTGATCGGCAAGGAGGTCGAGGTCGACGCGATCTGCGACGGCGAGCAGGTGCTGGTGCCGGGCATCATGGAGCACATCGAGCGAGCCGGGGTGCATTCCGGGGACTCGTTCGCGGTCTACCCGGGGATCAACCTGTTCCCAGCCGAGGTCGATACGATCGTCGACTACACGACGAAGATTGCCCTCGCGATCGGCGCCCGGGGGTTGATCAACATCCAGTTCGTCATCCATTCGGGTCGCATCTTCGTGCTCGAAGTGAATCCTCGCTCTTCGCGGACAGTGCCGTTCCTGAGCAAGGCAACCGGCGTTCCGATGGTGAAGCTCGCAACGGGCATCATGCTCGGGCAATCGCTGCGAGATCAAGGGTATGAAGGCGGACTGTGGCCACGACAACCGTTAACCGCGGTCAAAGCTCCCGTGTTTTCGATGGCGAAGCTTCGCGGTGTCGAAGTGCACCTCGGGCCGGAGATGAAATCGACCGGCGAGGTCATGGGAATCGATCGCTCGTTCGAATCGGCCCTCTTCAAGGCACTGATCGCGTCCGGGCTGGCGATGCCGGAAGGGGGCTCGATCCTGGTCAGCATCGCGGACGAGGACAAGACGGACGCGATGGGGATGATCACCAAGCTGGCGCGCCTGGGATATCACCTCTACGCGACGGAAGGAACGGCCTCGATGATCGAGCGGGCCGGCATGCCGGTGCAGATGGTGACCAAGCGCATCGGGCGCGGCTCCCCTGATATGCTGGATGTCATCCTCAACGGAACGGTCGACGGAATCATCAACACGCCGGGACCGGCCGACAAGGAAATTCTTGACGGTCTGGAGATCCGGCGTGCTGCCGTGGAGCGAGGCATCCCCTGCATTACCTCGGTCGACACGGCGCGCACCGTCGTCGATGCGATGGAGAAGGCGAGCTCGGTCTACACGGTCGAGCCGATCCAGTCGTACCGGCAGCGGGCCTTCGGCTACTGAGAGCGACGGGGCGACTCGATGGACACAGCGACTTCCACAACACGCGCGCACGACCACGCCGGCTCCTGGAACCGGGAGTTCAGCGGGGAGGTGACGGAGACCGAGCCGGTGATGGGCGACTCCATGTTGATCACCTTCACCGCCCCCCCAGCCCTGATCCCCGGTGTCCGGGCCGGGCAGTTCGTCGAGATCCTCTGTCGCGGCGAAACCTCCTGGGATCCGCTCCTGCGTCGTCCGTACTCCGTCTACGATGTCGATGCATCTGGAGCGACGATCACCGTGCTCGTGCGGCCGTATGGGCGCGGCAGCGCGTGGCTCTGTGCGCAGCGGCCCGGGACGATCCTGTCTATCCTGGGACCGCTGGGCAACGCCTTCACGGTGGCGGAGAAGAGCCGGAATCTGTTGATGGTAGCGGGTGGTGTTGGCGCAGCTCCGCTCTTGATGCTTGCCAAGGACGCGACGCGACGAGGATTGAATGTCACGTATTTGCTGGGCGGAATGACGGCAGATGCCCTGCTGGATGCCCGTTTCGTTCCCGGGGAGGTTGAGTACGTTGTCGCGACGGATGATGGCTCCCAAGGGCATCACGGCTTCGTGACTGATGTCGTTCCGCAGTATCTCCAGTGGGCGGATCAGGTGTTCGCGTGTGGGCCGGAGGCGATGTTTCGATCGCTGCGCCAGGTCGTGCTCGCGAACCGGTTTGGCGATCACCCACGAGTCCAGGTCTCGGTGGAGCGGACGATGGCCTGCGGTGTCGGCGCCTGTCTCGGCTGCGTGGTGGAGACAAAGCGCGGGATGAAGGCATCATGCGTCGACGGACCGGTGTTCGACATGGATGGGGTGATCTGGTCATGAGTGACGTGACAAAGACGTCCGATCGCGTGAACGTCGACCTGTCCGTCGATCTCGCCCCTCGGAACCCGAGGGAGCTGGTCCTTCGAAACCCGGTGATTCCCGCTTCCGGGTGTTTCGGCTATGGACTGGAATATGGCGGGATTGTGGATGTCCAGCGGTTGGGCGCATTCGTCTCCAAGGGCGTTACCCCCAAACCGCGCTCCGGCAACCCCATGCCGAGGATTACCGAAACGCCAGCCGGGATGCTGAACGCGATCGGGCTCCAGAATCCCGGGATCAGCGCCTTCCTCAAGAAGTACCCACCGATCTGGGAGCGATGGAAGGTTCCCGCAATCGTCAACATCTCGGCGGAGACGGTCGAGGATTTCGCGATGATGGCGCGCCGGCTGGATGAGGCGCCGGGGATCGCCGCGATCGAGGTCAACATCTCGTGCCCGAACATCGCGGCGGGCGGGTACAACTTCGGCTGGGATCCGCAGATGTCGGCGGATGTCACGAGGGCGGTGCGAGATGCGACGACGTTACCCGTGCTCGTCAAGCTGAGTCCGGGCGCTGTCGAGATCGCAGCCGTGGCGGCGGCGGTCGAGGAAGCGGGGGCCGACGCGGTGTCGCTCATAAATACGCTAGTTGGGATGACGATCGATACGCGGACGCGGCGGCCGGTATTGGCAAACTTGACAGGGGGGCTCTCGGGCCCGGCGGTAAAGCCGATCGCCGTGCGGATGGTGCATCAGGTTGCGTCAACCGTCGGTATCCCCGTGATCGGGATGGGCGGGATCTCGCAGCTCAACGACGCGCTGGAATTCATCATGGCGGGAGCCTCGGCGGTCCAGGTGGGAACGGCCATCTTCTCGCAACCAAGTGTGCTGGGTGGGCTGATCGACGATCTGGAAGAGTGGATGCGCGCAAACGGAGTCCTCCGCCTGACCGAAATCGTGGGCAGTGCCAATCCCGGGTTCCGGGGTGCTGCCCCGGCGGAAGCTGACTTTGCCGGGGTGATGACATGATGAGGTTTCTGTACTCCCTGCTGGTGATCGTACCGGTGGTGATAGTCCCGGTCACCTGGGTCGTTGGCTCCCAACCGATGTCGCTCGTACTCAGTTCGTGCGAGCTGGCTGGAAGGGGCGGAGTCGATCGACGGTCGTCCCATATTTCGTCGCGTGGTGCCTGTCCAGGACGGTCGACCGGCAACCCATTCCGGGCGGACACCTCTTGCGGGCAGGTGGTCATGGGACATTCTGGAAAGGGGTACCGCCCCTGCGAAGGGGCGGATGACACGGAAGGGCGGACGCCGGTGCACGCAACCCCACCACCGGATTTACGGAGGGTGTCCGTCCGATGCGGCGAGCCTGGCCAACGCCGGGCGGACACACGAATCGACCGCAAAGATTTCAGGGAGCGGTCGTTTTGGGTCGATTCTGATCCGCCCTTACGGGTTCGGCGCCGTCAAGCATTCGCCCGGACATCGTAGGACGCGAGCAGAGAAGGAGTTCCCGGTTCATGTCGCGTGACGTGCTAGCGATTCTTCAATCGATCGGTGCCCTGAAGCAGGGGCACTTCCTGTTCTCGTCCGGCCGGCACGGGGATGTGTATCTCGAGAAGTTCGACCTGTTTCGCAATCCGGTTGCGGCCTCGGACGTGTGTACAGGCTTTGTGGATCGGTTCCGGAACGAGCGGATCGATGTCGTGGTTGGTCCGACCACGGGCGGCATCCTGATGGCGTTCGAGACGGCGCGGCAGCTTGCGGTCGCCGCGGCATTCGCCGAGCGATCGTCCGAAACGGGAACGGCGCGGGAATTCCGGCGTGGCACCACCTTCGAGCCGGGCAGTCGTGTGCTGCTCCTGGATGACATCCTGACGACCGGGGGGTCCGTCCGGGAGACGCTCGCGGCGCTTGACTCACATCCGGTAGAGGTCGTCGCGGTGGGGGTGCTGGTCGACCGGAGCGGCGGCAACGTGACATTCGGGGAAGTGCCATTGTTCGCGCTGTCCACTCAGGACATCGCATCGTGGAACCCGGCGGATTGCCCGATGTGCCGTGAAGGGCAGCCGCTCACGAAGCCGGGAACGACGGCGGTTGCCTCCACGTAATTGCCCCTGCGCGGCTATTCCTGGATGCGCACCTGTCCCAACTTGGTCCGGAGCTCGGTACGCAATTCGATGAGATCGTCGAGACGCTGCTCGATCTGCTCCAGAAGATCCTCCCGCGGACGTTCGACATACTCATCGCGAAGCTCGATCAGCATCTGCGCGACCCGGGCAATCGTGCGGACCGTCTGCTCCGCGGGTTCGTCACGCGAAGGCGTGCTATAGCCGGTCATCAATGCCTCCTCGGGCAGGAATCTGAGCTGCCGTCGCCTCCTGTCGGCCAGTCCGGCGACGTACGACGCTAGCGTATCATGAACCGAATACGAAACACCGTCGGATACCGTTCATTCGACCGGGGCGACCGTCTCGGGAATTCGTCCATCGAGCAGGTCGAGCAATTCGGATTCGGACCAGACCGGAACATTGAGCTGGCGTGCCTTGTCCGCCTTGCTGCCAGCGTCGTCGCCGGCGATGACGGCCGACGTTCGTTTCGATACCGAATTGGTGACGTTCGCGCCCAGCCTCCGCAACCGCTCCTCCGCTTCCGGCCGGGTGAGCCCTTCGAGCCGGCCGGTCAGCACCAGCGTCAGGCCGTTGAGCGCCTGGGCGCCCGGTGCGTTCGCGGTGTCATCGCTCGTGCGGACACCTACCTCCTTGAGTGCATCGACCAGCGCACGGTTCGGCGCTTCCTGCGAGAAGTCGACGACGCTCCTCGCGACGATCGTTCCGATTCCGGGGATGTCGGCAATCTCGTCTTCGGTGGCGGCGACCATGTTATCAAGAGACCCAAGGCGATCCGCGATCAGCGCCGCGGTGCGCTCCCCGATGTGGCGAATCCCCAGTCCATGAATCAGCCGCCAGAGTGGCTGATCCTTGCTCTTCTCGACCGACGCCATCAGGTTGTTTGCGCTCTTTTCGCCGAGGCCTTCGAGCGCGGCGACCTCTTCCCATTTCAGCCGGTAGATGTCGCTGACATCCTTGATCCAGCCAAGGTCGACGAAACGATCGGCGAGCTTCGCGCCCAGGCCGTCGATGTCCATCGCGGAACGACCGATGAAATGGTGGATGCGCTCCTTGAGCTGGGCTGGGCATGAGGCGTTGGTGCAATAGCGCATCGCGACGCCTGGCTCGCGATGGACGGGGGTGCCGCAGGCTGGACAGGTATCAGGCATCCGCCATGGCTGCTCGTCGCCGGTTCGCCGCTCCTCGATCACCTTGACGATCTGGGGAATGACATCGCCCGCTCGCTGGACGACGACGGTGTCACCGATACGGATGTCTTTGCGGGCGATCTCATCCTCGTTGTGAAGCGTTGCCCGGCTGACGGTGACGCCACCGATGTTGACCGGTTCCAAAATGGCAAGGGGATTCAGGGTGCCGGTTCTGCCGACGTTGATGACGATATCGAGGACACGCGTCGTCTGCTGCATCGCCGGGAACTTGTAGGCGGTCGCCCAACGGGGCTCCCTCGCGACAGAGCCGATCTCCTCCTGGAGACGGAGATCGTTGACCTTGATCACTGCGCCATCGATCTCGTAATCCAGCTCGGTCCTTCGCGCGAGCCAGGACTGGCATGCATTCCAGACATCCTCGATCTTCGTGTGCCGTTGTGCATCCGGGCTTGGAGCCAACCCGAGCTCGTGAAGCCACTCCAACGTTTCCAGATGCGTCCGGGGGAGGTCAACCCCGGTGGCGTAGCCGATCTGGTAGGCGAAGAGACGGAGAGGGCGCTCGGACGTGATGCGGGTGTTCTTCTGCCGGATCGAGCCCGCGGCGGCGTTGCGAGGGTTCATGAAGAGCTTGCCGCCGGACTCGCCCATGCGGGCGTTCAACCCCTCGAAATCTGATCGGCGCATGTAGATCTCGCCGCGGACCTCGATCGTCTCCGGCATCGGGAAGGAGACTGGCGCCCGGAGCCTGGTCGGGATCGGGCGGATGGCGCGGATGTTGGCAGTGATGTCATCGCCGACGAAGCCGTTGCCTCGCGTCGCGGCATGATCCAGTTGGCCGTTGACGTATGTGAGCGCGACGGCCAGGCCATCGATCTTGGGTTCGGTCGCGAACTCGAGACTGGACGCGCCCGAGAATCGCTCGGCTCTCGCCGCCCACGATCGCAGTTCCTCCTCGTTGTAGACATTGCTCAACGAGAGTAGGGGACGAGGATGCGCCACCTCGGCAAAATCACTCTGTTGGAAGGACCCGACCCGTTGCGTGGGCGATTCCGGTGTCACGAGCTCCGGGTGATCCGTCTCGATCCGGCGGAGCTCGTTCATCAGCGCGTCGTACTCGGCGTCGGAAACGGTTGGCGAGTCGAGTACGAAGTACTCATAGGCAAACTGGTCGAGCTTCTTCCGGAGCTCATCGACGTGGCGCTGCTGCGCCGTGGTCTCGTGGCGCGGTCCGTCAATATCCGTCATGGAACGGGAACTCCTCAAGACTGACGCAATCAAGGGGCATCCACGACGTCGTTATTCCCCCATCGATACCATGACAGGGAGGTTTGCCCGGCGCGACGGGGCAATGGGAGACGACGATCGTGCGCCGTGGTATAACACGTATGTTCGACTTTTGGACGTGTACGGACACCTTCCGCATTCTAACATGCGCGTTTCGCTCTCTCGCATGGCCTTTCGGGCGATCCAGGACTTCTCCATGGAAGAAGCGATGACAACGGAGAAGCGGCAGGCGACCGAAGATGAAGGTAACCGCCAGTACGGTGCACTCTGCGAGCGGGCCATCGCCTTCGTCGAAGGTCGTGGCGGGGCGGTGCACGAGGATCTGCTGGTGGGGCATGTCTTCGGCAACAGCGGATCGATCGGTCTTTGGCGCCCATTGCTGAGATCCGTCCTGCAGGGCGACGAGCGCGTCGTCTTCCGTGCCGACGGCTTCTGGGCCCTGGCGGGCTTCCAGGCTGAATCGGCCGGACCGTCACTTCTCAATGCATTCGTCGCGATCGACGTCGAGACCACAGGGCTTCGCCCGCTCAAACAGCGGGTGATCGAGATTGCGCTCTACCGCTACCAGGACGGCAATCTGGTGGAGCGGTTCGAAACGCTGATCAATCCGGAGCGCCAGATCCCGGCGTTCATCTCCAATCTGACGACCATCACGAACGTCCATGTCGAAGACGCACCCTTCTTTTCCGACATCGCCGCCACGGTCACCAATTTCATCGGTGACGCACTCCTCGTTGGACACAACGTGGCGTTCGACGTGTCGTTCATCAATGCCGAGCTCAAGCGGGCAGACCACGCGCAGCTCGTCAACGAGCGGCTCGACACGATGGGCCTCTCGATGCGGTTGCTGCCCGGCGTGCGAAAGGCGAGCCTGGACCGGGTAGCGACGGCGGTAGGGCTCTCCCCCCGAAAGATCCACCGTGCCGGCCGGGACGCGGAGCTGACCGCCGAGGTGGCGCTGCGCCTCGTGGACGAAGCCGCCCGCCAGGGCGTGACATCGCTGGAAGACCTCAAGGTGGCTTCGACCATCGTGCGGAGGAGACCTCGCGATAACGTCGGGCGTGGGCGAGCAGTCATGGATCGATCCTGGCTGGCGGATGTGCCGAAGCGCCCGGGCGTCTACCTGATGCGAGACCAGCTGGGACACGTCATCTATGTCGGCAAGGCGAAGAACCTTCGCGATCGCGTCAGCTCCTATTACTCCCAGCCCCTGGGCTATACCCGCAAGATGGATGGCTTGCTCGAGTCGATGGTGAACATCGATACGGAAGTCGTCGGCTCGGAGTTGCAGGCGCTGATCCTCGAGGCTCAGCTGATCCGTCGTTTCCAGCCCCGCTACAACACGGCGATGCGGTCGTTCGAGCACTACCCATACATCAAGATCGATGTCACCAGCCCGTGGCCCCGGATCACGCTCGCAAAGGTACGCAAGGACGATGGCGCGCGGTACTTCGGGCCGTACCGGAGCGCGAGCAGCGCCCGGCGAACCGTCGATGTTATCAACAGCGCGGTACCGTTGCGGACCTGCACACGGTCCTTCAAGAGCGCCCGCTCGTACGGCAAGCCGTGCATCCGGCTGGACCTCGGGAAGTGCCTGGGACCATGCGTTGGCCAGACCATGCGTGACGAGTATCAGGCAATGGTCCATGACGTGATCGACTTTCTGGAGGGCAAGGACCAGGGCCTTCGGGAACGGTTATGGGCCGAGCTCGAAGCCGCCGCCGCACGGCTCGATTTCGAACGGGCGTCCAAGCTGAGAAAAGACCTGCGGTCGGCGCTGGCATTGATCGCCGAACAGGCCCGCTTGCGGAGTGCCGAGGCCGAGCACACGCTGATGCTGGTTCAGCCCTCGGAAGACCCGGCGTGCCGGGAACTGATGATCGTGCTTCATGGGAGGGTCTGGGCCCAGCTTCGCGTGACCCGGGTGCCTGCCCTGGAGCAACGATCGCCGCACCCGCCGCGAGTGGACGACATGGTGATCGATATCCGTGACGGCGAAGCGCCGGACGGGGACAGAGGGGAGGACGACGTTCGCCTGATCGACCAGGGCCGCCTGCGTGACGTGGCCGATCGTCTGCTCCCGGTATTCGAGCGCTTCGCCACCGCACGCGTGCAACCGATCGATCACCATCAGGTCGATGAGACGAACATCCTGAATCGATGGTTGTTCAAGCACCACGGCCACCCCGCGATCCTCCCGATCGATCTCGATCGTGCCACCGATCGCGGATACCTCTCGTCGCTGATATTGGAGGCACTCTCGTTGAGCGATGACCAGGTCGTCGCGGAAGGCGGTGGGGACAACGAGCCCGTGATCGATGTGGAAGACATCACCGACAAGGATCCGATGGATGTCACGGACGTCGTCGCAAGCTGGAGCGGCGATGGAGCGGGTCAGCCTGACGATGCGGAATCCATCGCGTGAGCCCTGGGTAAAAGGTCGCCATGACCCTGATCGCGACGTATTGACGCCAGAGAACGCCGTATGACATGATGACGAATCACTCGTCAGATGTGTCCCTCCACCATCAACCCACTCGACGAAGGTGCTCGTCTCTCTCGCGCATGCCGCCAGCAAGGAGTCCTCTCACCATGGATAGACGCGATCTACTCAAGCGAACGGGCATCGTCGCCGGCGGCGTGGCGGTGGGCGCAACGGTGCCGACCGCGGCGTCCGTGAGTGCGCGGCAGACAGCGACTCTTACGTTCTGGGATACGCTCAACGATCCGATTCGTACAGGCGTGGCCGACGCGCTCGCCCAGAGTTTTTCCGCCGCGAACGGTGGCGTGGCCGTTGAGCATCGGGGGTGGGCGACGGAGGAGCTGACGTCCACGTTACCGCGATCGGTGGAGGGCAACCAGGGGCCTGATGTCTCTCAGGTGAACAATGGCGAGTCGCTCATGGGTCCGATGATCCGTGGTGGGCAGCTGGTCTCCCTGGCCGAGTACGCAACCCAGTACGGCTGGAACGACCGGTTCGCCGCCGGTCTGCTCGCCCGAAACCGGTACAGTGCTGATGGCACGGTGTTCGGAGAAGGCGACCTCTGGGGCGTCTCCGCCGAGTCGGAGATCGTCGGTTTCTATTACAACCGGCAGGTCTTCAGCGACAACGGTCTATCTGTGCCCGGCACGGTGGCCGAGTTCGAGTCACTGCTCGGAGCGCTCCGCGAGGCGGGTCAGGAACCGCTGGTGTTCGGCAATCTCGACAGGTGGCAGGCGATTCACCTGTTCGGTGAAGTCCACGGGACGATGACAACCCGCGAGTTCCTTGACAGTCTCATCTACCGGCGCGGGGCTGCCGGCGCCTCCGGTGCTGCGACACCGGGCGCGTCTCCTGCGGCTGGGACACCAGCGGCATCTCCAGTGGCCGCCACACCGAGCGTGGGCTTCGATGACCAGTCGATCGTCGATGCGGCCTCAAAGCTGATCGCGTGGAGGGATGCCGGATACTTCATGTCCGGTTTCGAAGCTACCGGCGGTGACGATGCCACGGCGCTCTTCACGTCGGGCGTGGGTGGGGTGCTCATGCAGGGAAGCTGGGCGGCAGGGCAGGTCGCCGAGGCCCTTGGCGAGAACGCCGGGTTTTTTCTTATGCCTCCGATCGAAGCCGGTGGAAGCGTCCTCCACGTTGGTGGCGTGGGCATCCCGTACAGCATCACGACCAATGCCGAGGATCCGGCGCTCGCCGCGAAGTTCCTCGACCACCTGGTGTCGGAAGAGGCATTCAGCCTGTTCATCGAGGCGGGAATACTTCCAGTGGGAGCAATCCCCACTGAGTCGATCGAGGCAAACACCGTCGCCGGTGATCTCTACACCAGCTGGAACGCGGCGCTCGAGGGCGATGCCGTCGGCCATTACATGGACTGGGCGGCACCGGATTTTTACGACCCGTTGACCGGCGCGCTGCAGGAGCTGCTTGGCGGCCAGATCACCGCTGAACAGTTTGCGGGCACGCTGCAGGAGTTCTATGCGGCCTCGTTCGCCTGACCAGAGAATCCGGGGAGAGGGGATGATGGCGACCACCGTCCCTTCTCCTCAGCTTGCTCAGGAACCACGACTACAGCCACAGGCACGGCGCGGATCGAGGGGCTCCACTTGGGAGCCCTATTTGTATCTGTTGCCCGGGTTACTAATGTTCACGATCTTTCTCGCGATCCCGGTGGTCGGAGCGATCGTCCTCAGCCTGACCGGGTGGAACGGAGTGTCGTGGAACACGGCGGCATTCGTTGGATTCGATAACTACCTGACTGCCTTCAGGGACCAGCGCTTCTGGACCGCGCTCTGGCATAACCTCCTCCTGATTCCGTACTTCGTGATCCTGCCGGCGATTCTGGGGCTTGCCCCGGCGGCGATGGTCCACCAGATGAAGATTCGCGGGGCCGGAGTATTCCAGGCGGGCCTGTTCCTGCCGTACATCATGCCGGGCGTGCTGATCGGTGTCGTCTGGCGTTGGCTGCTCAACCCGGTGTTCGGGCCGGTGAATGATGTGCTCGAGCGCATGGGTTTCAACCCGCCGCCCTGGCTCGGGGACTTTCGGCTCGCCCTGCCGACGATCGGCCTGATTGGGGCGTGGGCCGCCTACGGGTTCTGCTACGTCGTGTTCGTCGCCGGCATGCAGAAGATCTCCGCCGATCTTTACGATGCCGCCCGTCTCGACGGAGCCAATGGCTGGCAGGAATTCCTCGCCGTCACCCTTCCCGGTCTTCGGCGCGAGATCGCCGTCGTGCTCTCGGTCAACCTGATCAATGCGCTGCGCGCGTTCGACGTGATCAAGGCAACGACCGACGGGGGACCAGGTGACGAAACTAGCGTGCTCGCGCTGTTCATGATCAACAGCGCCTTCGGCAGCAACCAGGCCGGATACGGCATGGCGATCGCCGTCTTCCTGGCGATCATGACCCTCGTGCTGTCGCTGCTCGTCCTTCGATTGTTCGGTGACAGTGATGCCTAAGCGCTGGATCGCTTACCTCCTGCTCATTCTCGGCTGCCTGGTCGCCGTCGTTCCGTTCGTTGTCACGGTGTTCGCCTCCCTGAAAACCATGCCGGAGATCGTCCAGGGCGTGTTCGCCTTTCCGGAGGATCCGATCTGGGAGAACTACCGGCAAGCGTGGGTCCAGGGGAGGTTCGGGCGGTTCTTCCTCAATAGTGGCATCGTCGCGGTCGCGGTCGTGATTCCCTCAGTCCTGCTGTCGTCGATGACGGGATACGCCTTTGCCCGATTCAGGTTCCGGGGCTCGGGGTCGCTGTTTGCTTATTTCCTGATCGGGATGGTGGTGCCGCTGCAGGCGATGGTGGTGCCGCTCTATTACCTGCTGCGGGAGATGAGCCTGCTCGACAGCCTGTGGGCGCTGATCCTGCCGCAGATCGCGCTCAGCATGTCCTTCGGCACGCTCCTGATGCGGCAGGCATTCGCCTCGGTTCCGAGCGAGATCGGAGAAGCGGCGACACTCGATGGAGCCAATTCCTGGCAGACGCTGTGGCACGTCATGATGCCGCTCTCGCGACCGTTGATCGGGACGCTCGCGCTGCTGTTCTTCATCTGGACCTGGAACGAGTTCCTGCTTCCCCTCGTGGTCAACATCGACCCGGCGTACCATACGCTTCCGCTTGGGCTTCTCTACTTCCAGCAGCGCTATACCTCGAACATGCCGGTGATCGCCGCTGGGTCGACGATCATCTTCGTACCGCTGACGATCATCTTCCTGCTTTTCCAGAAGCAGCTCATCCAGGGACTGACCCAGGGCGCGCTCAAGGGATGACCCGCATCCCGACGATCGATGATGCAATGGTTCGGGGGCTTGCCCTTGGACGTTATCTGTGGTTCTGTACAGGAACAGGTTCAGGACGCTTTTCCACATTCCAGGGCACGAGAGGGGCACTCATGCAACAGCGCTTTGCGAGATCGATCACCGCACGTATCGCCATCATCTTCCTGATCGTCGGATCGCTCGTGTCATCGACCGCGGCCGCGCAAGGCGACGCGACGCCTCTTCCTTCCGGGACGCCAACCGGGGGCGCAACACCAGTCGGTGGGGCCACGCCGGTTGCCGATGGCGGCGCATCCGGTCCCGTCGATCTCGATGTGCTGTTCATCGGAGCACACCCGGACGATGAAGCGGGTGGCCTCTCGACGTACGGTCAGTGGAACGAAGCCAACGATGCCCAGGTTGGCGTCATCACGGTGACCCGCGGTGAAGGCGGCGGTAACGCCGTCGGTACCGAAGAGGGTCCGGCGCTCGGCCTGTTGCGGGAGGACGAAGAACGGCGGGCGGTGGGACTCGCCGGGGTGGAGCACATCTACAACCTGGACAAGGTCGACTTCTACTACACCGTCAGCGCGCCGTTGACCGAAGCGACGTGGGGATACGACGACACGCTGGAGCGGGTCGTCAGGGTCATCCGGACGACCAGGCCGGAAGTGATCACCACGATGAATCCCTCGCCGACGCCTGGTAACCACGGGCATCATCAACTGGCCGCCCGGCTTGCGGTCGACGCATTCTATGCCGCCGCCGATGAAACGAGATTCCCTGACCAGCTTTCGAATGAAGGCCTGTCGACGTGGGATGTGGGCAAGATCGTTCGCAGTGGCGGTGCCGGGGAAGGCGAGCCCGGGCCGGATTGCGCGACAACCTATGTCCCAGCCGATCCGACCGATGTCGTCTATGGCGTCTGGGCCGGTAACACGTCACAGGCTAACGGTGGGCGGACGTGGGCGGATATCGAGCGCGAGGCGCAGCGCACGTACGCTTCCCAAGGTTGGGCAGCCTTCCCGGATGCGGAAACCGATCCCGCCGAGATCACGTGCGACTACTTCACGCTGATCGACAGCCGGGTTCCGCTTTCGACCAATCCGGAGAGCACCACGGCGGTGCTCGAGAACGCCGTGGTGGAGATACCGCGAGGGTTGCCGCTCGGCTCGCAGCTCTACTTGACGACAGATTCCTTCGATGTCCAGGCGGGTGAGCCGTTCACCGTCACGTCGCACATGCAGATTCCCGGCGACGTGGACACGTCCGAAGCGTTCGTGACGCTGATCGCCCCGACCGGTTGGGAAGTGGTTGGAGCAGCGGAAGCGGAAGCCGCGGCGGCCGCTGGCGAAGAGGAAGCGACGCCGGTGGTGACGGCGACCGAGGATGGCGAACTGACGCAGGAGTTCACGATCATCCCCGCCGCTGATGCCGAGGTCAACACGCGGTACACAATCGG
>CADCWI010000013.1 GCA_902806355.1 uncultured Thermomicrobiales bacterium
CTCGTTGCCTGGCAAGCGATGCTGATTCTCGACGGCACAATCGTCAACATTGCGCTGGCCTCGATCCAAGAGAGCTTGGGCTTCTCCGAGACCGGGCTCTCTTGGGTCGTCAACGCCTATGCGCTCTCGTTTGGCGGGCTTCTTCTCCTCGGTGGCCGGCTCGGCGACACGTTCGGGCGCCGTCGCGTCCTGGTCGTAGGGGTGCTGGTCTTCACTGCAGCATCGGCAATCGGCGGCATCGCCCCGTCGGCTGCCTGGCTTGTGTTGGCCCGGGTGCTACAGGGTGTCGGCGCTGCGCTCGCCGCGCCGTCGACGTTGTCGCTGATCGTGACCAACTTCACTGAGGGACCTGACCGAAACCGGGCGCTCGGATGGTTCTCCAGCATTGGCGGGGTTGGCGCCTCGCTCGGGCTGATTCTGGGCGGGATGCTCACTTCCTGGTTGTCGTGGCATTGGGTGTTCTTCGTCAATGTTCCCGTCGGGCTTGCGATCGCTTTCCTTGCGCCGCTCACCGTCCGCGAGTCGCCAAGACGGCGCATTCGATTCGACACGGCTGGCGCCCTGACGTCGACCGCCGCCATCACGTTACTCGTCTACGGCATGGTCCGCGCGGCCGAACGAGGATGGAGCGATACCCTGACCGTAACGGCGTTGGTCTCGAGCATGGTGCTGTTAGGATCATTCGTGATGATCGAGCGCCGTGCCACTCAGCCAATAGTGCCGTCTCGTTTGCTCGCCAGCAGGCACCGGGCAATGGCGTTCCTCGGGATGCTCCTGGTTCCGTCAATGATGTTCGGCGTGTTCTTCTTCCTCACCCAGTACCTGCAGCGGGTTCTGGAGATGAGCTCCCTGCAGACGGGGTTCGCCTTCGTGCCGCTTTCGGCTGGAATCGTGACGGTGTCGAGGCTCACCCCGCGCCTCGTCGAGCGATCCGGCGCGAAAGCCGTGATGACCGGTGGCGCGGTGATCGTTGTCGCGGCAATGGGGTGGTTGACCCGGATCTCGCCGGACTGGTCATATGCACCCGATATTCTGATCCCTCTGGTATTGCTTGGGATCGGTCTTGGAGCGATTTTCGTGCCGCTGACCCTGCTCATCATGGGCGATCTCGATCCTGAAGATGCCGGCGCCGCATCCGGACTGATGCAGACGGCGAATCAGGTTGGCGGAGCGATTGGCTTGGCGACACTGGTCACGGTCTTCGGGCGGACCAATCGGGCTGCCTTGGCGAGCGGCCTGGACCCACTCGCCGCGTTTACGGACGGCGTCCGGGCCGGGATCACGACTGCGGCAGTCATCGCCGTCGCGATCCTGGCGGTTACCATGTTTGGTATCCAGCGCAAACGTGTGTAACGGTTGGGATGCTATCGCCCATGAGGCGGACACAATGCAGTGGCGTGGAGGAGGAGCGGTCTGAACACCTCCTCCGCGCGAACGTGCCTGGACAGTCGTGAGAAACGAGCGATCGATGATCCAGAGAATGTCCCTCGCTGTCGAATCTCGTCCGTATCCACGGCTGCATGTACTGGACCTGGTCTGCATCAAACCTTGCGAAACACCAACGAGACGTTGTGGCCACCGAATCCCATGGAGTTCGACATCACCGTGTCTATCCGGAGCTGTCGGGCTTCGCCAGGGATGTAATCCAGATCGCACGCGGGATCAGGGTGGGTGAGATTGATCGTCGGCGGTAACACACCCTCAGTCATCGCCATGATCGAGATTGCCGCCTCAAGCCCGCCAGCGGCTCCGAGAAGATGACCGGTCATCGACTTCGTTGAGCTGATCGCCAGCGAATCGGCTGCTGACCCGAACGCGTGCTTGATCGCCGTGGTCTCGTACGCATCGTTCATCACGGTCGCGGTTCCGTGAGCGTTGAGATACCCGATGTCAGAAGGATCGACCTCCGCTTCCTTCATCGCAAGCGACATCGCCCGGGCGATTCCCTGTCCTTCGGGAGCAATCTGAACCTCGTGAAAGGCGTCCGCAGTGGCCCCGTATCCGGCTAGCTCCGCGAGACTGTTCGCTCCCCGTTCATGCGCGTGATCGAGCGCTTCGAGGACGAGAATGCCCGCGCCTTCAGCCATCGCACAACCGTCCCGCTCTCGATCGAACGGGCGAACCGCCCGCTCCGGCGCGTCATTGTGGCGGGAAAGCGATCCCATCGCGTCGAAGCCCGCCAACGCGAGCGGAGTTATGCACGCTTCCGAACCACCGGCGAGAACGACGTCCGCCCGCCCATCCTGGATCATGCGCATCGCTTCGCCGATCGAATGGGCTGAACTGGCGAATGCCGAGGCATGTGCGAACGCAGGGCCTCTCGCTCCAAGGTCGATCGCAACCGTCCCCGGCGCCATGTTGGGAATCGTCATTGGGACGGCAAAGGGCGACACGCGGCGCGGTCCCTTGAAGAGCATCGTCTCGGTGGCGGTTTCAAAGGTCTCGAATCCGGAAAGCGCGGACCCAAGGACCACACCCACTCGCTCCGGGTTCAGGCACACGTCGACCCCTGACTGAGCCACCGCTTGCCGCGCGGCAACCACCGCGAACTGGGTGAAGCGATCCATCCGCCGCGCCTGCTTGCGGTCAAGAACGGTCGCCGGATCGAACGTTGTCATCTCGGCGGCGAAACGGGTTCGGTATTGCGAAGTGTCGAAGCGCTGAATCGGCGCCATCGCGCTCTTCCCCGCGATCAGCGACGCCCAGAGCTCGTCAGGGGACATCCCCAACGCACTCAGGACTCCGAGCCCCGTGACGACCACTCGCCGTCGCTCGTTCATCGTGGATGTCCGGCGTGCGCTCATGAGGCAGGACGATCCGCAGCAGCGAAGACGAGGGAAACATTATGTCCGCCAAACCCCATCGAGTTCGACATCGCGACCCGGATCTTGCCGGCCCGGGCCGTGTTGGGGATCGTATCGAGCGCACAGTCCGGGTCCGGCGTATCCTGATTGATGGTGGGCGGCATGAGCCCGGCACGGATCGCCTCGATGACAATCACCGCTTCAAGCGATCCGGCAGCACCGAGCAAGTGACCCGTCATCGACTTCGTCGAGCTGATTGGCACCCTCTCTGCAACGTCGCCGAACGCCCGCTTGACGGCCATCGTCTCAAGTTTCTCGTTGAGCTGGGTGGAAGTACCGTGCGCGTTGATGTAATCGACGTCGGACGGCGCAACTCCAGCATCGTCCATCGCGATCATCATCGCCCTGGCCGCACCCTCTCCTCCGGGAGCTGGCTGGACCATATGGTTGGCATCATCCGTCGTGCCATAGCCGAGCACCTCACCAAGGATGATGGCCCCTCGCGAGCGGGCATGCTCCCGCTCCTCGAGCACGAGCACCGCCGCCCCTTCAGCGAGGACAAAGCCGTCACGGCCGGCGTCGAACGGCCGGCTCGCACGGGGCGGATCATCGTTGCGCCGGGACAGGGCACCCATCGCATTGAACCCGGCGATGCCCATCCGTGTGACCGGGGCTTCGCCGCCACCCGCGACCATCACGTCGGCGGTACCGTGACGAATCATCAGGGCCGCCTCGCCGATTGCGTGGGCCGAGCTGGCGCAGGCGGACACAGTCCCGAAATTCGGTCCCTTGGCTCCGATATCGATCGACACGACTCCCGCCGCCATGTTAGGAAGCATCATCGGCACGAAGAACGGTGAGATCCGGTTGACGCCCTTGGTGAGCAGGGTCTCCACACCGAACTCAAAGGTCTCCATACCGCCCATGCCGGTCCCGATCAACACGCCGGTACGCGTAGGATCGGCCGAAATGTCGATTCCGGATTGCGCCACCGCTTGCCGGGTCGCCGCAACCGAAAACTGGGTGTAGCGATCCATGCGCCGGCTTTCCTTGCGGCCAATCACAACTCCCGGATCGAAATCCTTGACCTCACCGGCAAAGCGAGTCTCATAGCCTTCCGTATCGAACCGGGTGATCGGTGAAATCCCGGAGCAGCCAGCGGCGATCGCACTCCACACATCCGGAACCGAGGCTCCACTGCAACACAGTGCCCCAGTTCCCGTGACAACGACGCGGCGACGCACCGGGGCATCACCACCTGACCCATCCATCTGTTCCATAGTGACTGATTCCTCTTGTCCCTGGTCGAGAACAGCGTTCATATCTCGGGATCGTCGATGGTGCGTATGAACGCTGCTTTCGCGAAAGGGTAGAAAGTGAACCGCATCAGTTCGAGTGCTACGTAATCGTCTCTGAACGAGGGACTTCGCATCCGAGGCGGGTTCCCGTCTCGATCTGACGTGGCAGTTATGCGCCCCGATGTCCGGGTATTTTACTCGTTCAAGAGGATGCCTTCGTCACCTCTCTCCTGCGGGCCTGTACGGAGGAGAGTCACATTGAAAGCGCTCCAGCGATCATGATAGGCTCAATGTTCGGTCGGCCCCGCGACGACCGTGGCATTTGATGTGGTCTTGAGCCAACTTTCCGAGAGCCGGGAGCTGCTCCTCCGTGGGACGTGTCCCGCGTGTGGTCCGTGGCACCCACCTGCAAATGCAGGTTCAAGGCTCCGCATCGTGTCCGGTGTCGCGGGTGTCGGCCTCTGTATCTGACATTGGCAACTGGATCCACCCACCTATTTCGATCACAAGCTTCCGCGGCCCGCCGATCACGCTCATCGTCCCGGAGGCCGCATGATCGCCGTCATTCTCGGTCCGGATTCTTCCATGGCGCGCGCCGAGGTGCGCCGCCATGTCGATGCCGCCGACCCATCAGGACAAAGCACATCGATACTCGATGGAAAAACGGCGGGCCTGCATGATGTGACCATGGCTGTCTCCAGCATCGGCTTTTTCGGTGCCGGTCGCGTTGTTGTCGTCGAGGACCTGATCGCTCGTCTCGGCAAGCAGGGCGCACGGGATGGCGGATCGGTCCCGGACTGGCCAGCGCTGTTCGATGCGGTTCCCGAAGCAACGACACTTGTCCTCGCCGACCCCTCGCTTGCATCCCTTCCCGCGGCTGTCAAGAAGGCGTTGCCCGCGCAGGCTGTCGTTTCCGTCTGCGATCCTCCACGCGGTCGGGACCTCACGCGCTGGATACAGGCTCGCGCAGCCGATGAGAAGTCGTCGATAGATGATGCCGCCGCGCGCCTGCTTGCCGAAACCCTCTATCCGCAAAGCTGGACCACCAAACCCAACAATCCCGCCTTCGACCGGCCACCTGACCTCGAGCTGCTCCGGAACGAGATTGCCAAATTGGCGGTAACGGCCTGGCCCGGCCCAATCAGCTCGGCGCAGATCCGGTCCATGACCATGCAGGGAGACTCTGATCAGATATTCGCCTTCATCGACGCCGCGAGCGCAGGACGGCTCGGCCAGGCGATAACCGAGCTCGACCGCCTGCTTGCCGCCGGGGAAGATCCGTACAAGCTGCTCGCCCAACTCAGCCAAACCGTAGAGCTCTCGGTTGTGCTGGGCGCCTCTCAGGGGCAGCAGCCAGCCGATGTCGGCCGATCCCTGAAACTGCCCAACGCCAACCGGATGAACGCGATCGCGAGGGGACTTCGCAGCCAGCCAGCATATCTTGCAGCAAGTGCAGCCACGGCCCTCAAAACCGCCGACAGGAGAATGAAGACCGGCGAGATCCGTGACCCGGTCGACGCATTGTACGAGGCCATCACGGGCATCGCCGCGGCCCGGGGATGAACGCGGAAGCGGGATGGCAGGTCCAAAACCTGCCATCCCGCTTCCGCGAATTGCCCCAAGGCTGCACTTATGCCTGCGCGCTGCTCGACACGCTGCTTACGTCCAAGGCATTGAACTTCTTCATCAGGCGGGACTTGCGGCGAGCCGCGTTGTTCCGGTGGATAATGCCCTTCGACGCAACCCGATCGAGTGTCCGTGTCGCCGTCAGGACAGCCTCTTCGGCCGCGCCCTGATCGCCAGCGGTGATTGCCAGCTCAGCCTTCTTGACGAGTGTACGGGCGGACGACCGGAAGGGCCGGTTACGCTGGCGTCGGCGCTCCGAGACTCGAATACGCTTTTCGGCGGACTTGCTGTTTGCCAAGATGAACCATCCTCAAGGTGACAGAAATGTCGATTTGGCGCCACGCGCCAGTCGTTCTCAAACGAGCATGCAAAAAGCCGACCCCAAGTTCGGCACCCCGAAGAGTTTACCAGATGTACCGTCGTGCCTCCATACCATGCGTTTCCACCCCCTCGATTTTGCCTGCTGCGCCAGACCCCGAACCGGGGCCCGTGGGCACGCCTGCGACTTCCCGAACCGTGGAATCGGGCATACTTGCCGCATGAGTCAGGCGACGCAGGTATTCAACCCAAATTCCGACCAGCACGACGTGCTTGCCGATGGCCGGCTCGAAAACGCTGACGCCGTCACCGCGCGCTCGCCTGCCGTGTCAACCAGCGCGTCGAAAAGATCATTAGCCCCGAGCATGGCCAGGAGCGCCGTGATCGTCGGTCTCGCCTTTGTCCTGAGCCGCGTCCTGGGTCTCGGGCGAGAAGTGATCCTGGCCAACGCGTTCGGGACCGGCCGCGAGATGGATGCTTACGTCAGCGCATTTCGAATCCCCGACCTGCTCTTCCTGGTCGTCATGGCCGGGTCATTCGGGGCGGCGTTCATCCCGGTATTCGGCGAGTACCTGACCCACGGCGACCAGGAGCGCGCCTGGCGACTGGCTTCGGCCGTGCTCACCTGGGCGGGGATCGGGATCGTGATTCTCAGCGCGATCTGCTTCCTCTTCGCGCGACCGTTGATGTTCATCGTCGCGCCTGGGTTCGATGACGAAACGGCCGACATGGCCGTCAACCTGATGCGGATCCTGCTCCTCTCGCCGGTGTTCCTAGGGCTCGCGATCGCATCCAAGGGAATACTGGAAGCGCATCACCAGTTCACCTTGCCAGCGATTGCGCCGCTGGTCTACAACCTCGCTATCGTCATCGGTGCCCTCTTCTTCGTCGACGACTTCGGCATCTACGCCGTCGGCTGGGCAGTCATCATCGGGGCTCTGGGACACTTCCTGATCCAGATTCCCGGACTGCTCCGGGCGGGTATCCGGTTTCGTCCCACGCTGTCCCGGCAGGTCGACGGTCTGGGGGAAGTCGCGCGATTGCTTGGCCCCAGGGTGATCGGCCTCGCCGCGTTCCAGTTCAACTTCATCGCTGTCAACGCGTTCGCGTCGACCTCCGCCGACGAACACGTCTCCGCGATCAATTACGCCTGGCAGCTCCTGATGCTCCCGCACGGGGTGCTCGCCCTGAGCATCTCGACTGTCGTCTTCCCGTCCCTGGTCGCGATGCACAGCCGTCGTGACAACGAGGGATTCCGGACAATGCTCGACCAGGCACTGCGCCCGTTGCTGTTCCTCTCGGTGCCTGCCAGTATCGGGCTGTTCCTCCTCCGCGAGCCGATCGTACGCATGGTGTTCCAGAGTGGTGACTTCGACGACTCCTCGACGCGGTTGGTAAGTGCCCCGCTCGCCTGGTTCGCCGTGGGGCTGATCGGCTATGCACTCACCGAAATCCTTACGCGTGTCTTCTACGCCACTCGCGACACACGCACACCCGTGGTTACCGGTGTGCTCACGGTGATCCTCAACCTCGTGCTCTGCATGCTCTTCATCGATACCCTGGGCTATACCGGCCTGGCGCTGGCTCTCAGTATTACGACCGCTGCCGAGGCGGTGATCCTCATGCTGTTCCTCCGGGAGCGAACCGGACCTGTGTTCGCTCCCGGCTTCGCTGGCTGGCTGCTCCGGGTGGTCGGGGCCGGAGCCGTCATGACCGCGGTGATCCTGGGCACCAGTGATCCGCTGGCGAGAGCCGTCGGTGGTGGAATACCTCGCTTCCAGTCATTCCTGGTCTTCGTCTATGCAATGGCCCTGTACGTCCTCAGCTTTGTCCTTGCCGCCTACATGTTCCGTATCCCCGAGCTTCAGCAGATGACCGGCAAGCTCGCTCGCCGTCTCCCCGGCGTGATCCGCCGCCCTCTGGAGCGCATCGGTTTCGCCTGACTGGTCCTCGCGGGGTCATGCGTCCGGATTGGCTATACTAGTGATGAGTGCAGCCAGGAGGCAGCCGCCACGGCGGGAGCCCTGGCCTCCGTCATGCCTATGAATGCCGCACGGGTCACATCCCTGCAGTACCGTCCCATCTTGGAAAAAGCCCGACAACGAGAGTGCATCACGCCCAATGACCCAAGCCCCGTCCACGTCGCATATCCGAAATTTCAGCATCATCGCCCACATCGATCACGGCAAGTCAACCCTTGCCGATCGCTTGCTGCAGCGCACCGGGACGGTCGCGGAGCGGGACATGACGAACCAGATGCTGGATTCGATGGACCTGGAACGTGAGAAGGGGATCACGATCAAGGCGCGAGCGGTCCGGATGACCTATACCGCCAAGGATGGCCACGATTACGAGCTCAACCTGATCGACACCCCTGGGCATGTGGACTTCTCCTACGAGGTCAGCCGGAGCTTGGCCGCTTGCGAGGGCGCACTGCTCGTCGTCGACGCCGCGCAGGGCATCGAAGCCCAGACGATGGCGAACGTCTACCTCGCGCTGGAGCACGACCTCGCGATCGTCGCCGTCATCAACAAGATCGACCTGCCGAACGCCGACCCTGAACGTGTCTCGCAGGAGGTCGGACAGTTCATCGGCCTGCTCGATGACGAGATCATCCCGGCATCCGCCAAGGAAGGGCGCGGCATCGACGAGATTCTCGAAGCGATCGTCGCCAAGATCCCGCCGCCGTCGGATACGGGAGCGCGGCGTCCCCTGCGCGGGTTGATCTTCGATTCGCACTACGATCCGTACAAGGGCGTCATTGCATACGTCAAGATCGTCGACGGCGAGGTCAATTCCGGGGACCGGATGCGCGTAATGGGGACGGGCAAGAACGCCGAGATTCTCGAGCTTGGCTTCTTCGGCCCCAACCTCGTCGCGACGCCGAGCCTGAAGACGGGAGAGGTCGGATACATCGCGACCGGTCTCAAGGTGGTCAAGGATTGCCAGGTTGGTGACACGATCACACTTGCCAATGCCCCGGCGACCGAGCCGCTGCCCGGCTATCGTCCGGCAAAGCCGATGGTATTCGCCGGTCTCTATCCCGTTGACAGCGAGGACTTCCCGATCCTGCGCGACGCACTGGAGCGGCTCCAGCTCAATGACGGCGCCCTGACGTACTCGCCGGAATCCTCATTGGCGCTGGGCTTCGGTTTCCGGTGCGGATTCCTCGGTCTCCTCCACATGGAGATCATCCAGGAGCGACTCGAACGGGAATACGACCTGGATCTGCTCGCCACCGCCCCGAGCGTGCAGTACCAGGTCACGATGAACAACGGCGAAATGCGGGAGATCGACAACCCGTCGGAGATGCCGAATCCCGGTGAGATCGAGAGCATCAGCGAACCATGGATGAAGCTGACGATCATCGCGCCGTCGCGGTACATCGGCACGATCATGGACCTGACGACCTCGCGTCGCGCCATCTTCGACGAGATGACCTACCTCGACGAGGACCGCGTCCAGCTCAACTACACGATCCCGCTCGGCGAGCTGATCGTCGAGTTCTATGACCAACTCAAGAGCCGCACTCAAGGGTATGCCTCGCTCGATTACACGCTTGCCGGGATGCAGGCAGCGGACCTCGTCAAGCTCGATGTGCTCGTCAATGCCCAGCCCGTCGATGCCCTTTCGATCATCACGCATCGTGACGACGCCTACGGCAAGGGCCGGGCACTGGTGAGCGTCCTTCGGGAGCTGATCCCGCGTCAGATGTTCGATGTGCCGATCCAGGCGTCGATCGGCTCCCGGATCATCGCCCGCGAGACCGTCAAGGCGATGCGGAAGAACGTTCTCGCCAAGTGCTACGGCGGTGACATCACGCGCAAGCGCAAGCTGCTCGAAAAGCAGAAAGAGGGCAAGGCGCGGATGAAGATGGTCGGCAGTGTCGAGATCCCGCAGGACGCGTTCATGGCTGTCCTGAGCCTCGGCAGCTCCTCGGACAGGGCGGCGGCAAAGGGATGAGCCTAGAACAGGCGGATATCACCATCGTCGGCCTCGGTTTAGGACCGCGAGAGGGCCGTACCTTCCGCGCCCAGCAGGCATTGGATCAGGCGGCAACCCTTTTCGTTCGTACACACGGCGAGGGCGTCGACGTGACGGACCTGCTCGCCCACGATCGCGTGGTCGATCTCGCCTTGCTGCGCGACGCAAAGACATATCCGAGCCGACCGTGGACACTGGCCGAAAACGCGGTGCTCGATGCTGCTGCCCACGGTCCTGTCGTCCTTGCAATCCCGGGTCACCCGAGATTCGGCGAAGGACTCGTCGAGAACATCGTTGCCCGCGCCACTGAACGACAGCTTTCGATTGACATCATCGACGGCATCAGTGCCATCGACGTGTTCGCCACCGCGCTTAACATCGATCCACTTTGTGACGGCGTCCAGCTCCTTGACGGACGTGCAGTGTCCCGCATCGGGAACGATGTCCCGTTTGCC
>CADCWI010000014.1 GCA_902806355.1 uncultured Thermomicrobiales bacterium
TCGGGCTGACGGTCAAGCAGAACGTGCCGGGTATCCTGTTCAAGGTAATCGCGCCGTTCGCCGAGCAGGGATTGCAACTGACGAAGATCGAATCGCGCCCGACCAAGGGCTGGCTCGGCGATTACGTCTTCCTGATCGACTTCGAGGGGCACCGATCCGATCCGACGGTGATGACGGTGCTCGAGGCGCTGAAGGAACCGGCGGCCGAGCTGAGGGTTTTCGGGTCCTTTCCGCGCTTTCCGATCGAGCAGTTCCGCGACCTGGTGAGCTCGCCCGCCCTGTTGTAGGGTCGAACGCCGCGATAACTCCCGTGGTACTCGCGAACGATCCGGACATGGAAGCGCTGGTCAGAGGGTGTGCCGTGACACTCGTGCTCGTCGTCATCGTCGGGATGCTGGCCGGACAGGGCACGCCAGCATCCGGGGCCACTCGCTGGTGGACGCCATCCGCCGGCATCGCCTGGGAGATCCAGCTCGCGGTCGATCCCGATGCCCGCCTTGTCCTCCCCGCAGAACCAATCACCGCTCTCGACCTCGACGGTGGGGAGACCCGGGCCGAAACCGTTGCCGCCGTGCATGCAAGGGGCACCAGCGCCATCTGCTACATCAATGCCGGCGCATGGGAAGAATGGCGACCGGATGCCGGCAGCTATCCCGCCGCGATTCTCGGCAAGCCCTATCCCGGCTGGCCGGGCGAGCGTTTCGTCGACATTCGCGCCATGGATGTCCTTGGCCCGATTATCCAGGCACGATTCGATGACTGCGCCAGCAAGGGCTTCGATGCGATCGAGCCGGACAACATCGACACCGCATACACAGACACCGGATTCCCGCTGACCGAGACCGATCAACTGGCGTTCAACCGCTGGCTCGCTGATGAGGCGCACGCTCGGGGTCTGGCGATCTTTCAGAAAAACGCGCCCGGGCTGACCGCCGACCTCGTCGACACCTACGACGGTGCCGTTACCGAAGACTGCGCCGCCGAAGGCTGGTGCGACGACATGACGCCCTACCTCGACGCGAACAAGCCTGTCCTGGCAATCGAATACACGGATGTAACCGATGACGACGCATTCGGCAGGATGTGCCTTAATCCCGATCTGGCGGGATTTTCGCTCATCCTGAAGCATCGCGAGCTCGATGCATTCCGCATCTCATGTGGTGATCCTGTGGGAGGTCTACGTCGAGCGGTTTGCGCCTGACGAGTTCGCTGGCACACCCTGCTGATCATGCGTATTGCCGTCCCGGCCGGGAAGGGGCGATCAAACCGGGTCGCCACGGTCGGACGGCGGCGCGGCAGGTTGCGGGCGCGGCACTGTGCCACACTTGGAAACGACGTAATCGTGAACGATGCGAGATGCGACATGATGGAAAGACGCGATACTCGATGACGATCCTGATCGACGACACGCTGGTGACCGCCCAGGTCTCCGTTCCATTCTCCGAGGGCTGGGTGCAGTCCTCCGTCGAAGTGATTGTCCGTCCCGATCTGCGGGCAAGTGATGTCGGGCGTGACGATGTGGCCCTGCTGCCCGTACCGGAAGCGACGCTCCTGACGAATTCCCATGTCATCGCGCCGGAGGTGGCGATCGTCTTCGACGGGATCGGGCCGATCGCGATGCGTACCCCGATCCGGCCGGATGGTGTGGAGGAGACGATCGTGCGGCTGCTCGATGCCGGGCCGACGGCCGAGGTGGTGATGCGGGCGCTGTTGCGACCCTACTTCGGAATCACCGCCACACGGTTCGCGTCGTCCGACGATGACCCGAGAGCCAGCGAGGCGCAGGTGGTGGTGGTCGATGGCGCGATGGGGCTGGAGCAGCCGGAGTCGGGTTTCCAGGATGACCTGGCGCGTGCCTGGTTCATCCTTACCGGGCAGGCGCTGGTCAGCCACGTCACGGTCGTTGGGGTGGAAGCGCTTGCCCGCGGCGTCGATCCGGAGATCGACGAGTTGCGCTCGGCGGCCGCGCTCGGCGTCGAGCGGCGGCGCGACGTGCGCGGGATCGTGGCCGGACGCTGGGATGTCGACCGGGATGCGCTGGCGGAATTCAGCAACCGGATCCGGTTTGCGTTGACACCGGAGGATCGCCAGTCGGTGCAGAGCCTCGTTGCCCGGGGGACATGGAACTCCCGCTTCGGGAGGTCGCTTCCTGCGTACCGCGATGCTCTGCCGAAGACTGACGAACCGCCCGCGTCCTGAGCGCTGACATGGTGCAGACGCTCAATCGGAGGAGACGGGCAGACGGCCTGTCTCTCGTTGGTAATCCACCTCGCTGCCGATCCAGGTCGAGCCGTCGGCATAGTGCTCCTTCTTCCAGATCGGCACGATCTCCTTGATTCGCTCGATCGCGAACGACGCCGCGGCGAACGCTTCGCCGCGATGGGCCGAGGAGCAGGCGATGACGACGCTCGTCTCGCCTGGCCGGAGCAGGCCGGTGCGGTGAGTGATCGCGGTCCGGACCCCAGGCCATCGCTCGGCGATCTCCTGGCCGATCCGGGCGAGCATCTTCTCGGCGGCGGGTGCGTAGGCTTCGTAATCGAGCGCGGTCACGCCCTGGCCGCGGGCATGGTCGCGCACGGTGCCAGTGAAGGTGACGATCGCCCCGGCGTCCTCCGCGGCTACGACCGCTTCCACGGCGCGCGGGTCGATCTCGGCGTCGATGACCCGAAAGGCCGCTACCTCGTCCCTTGATCCACCACTGACAGGAGGAATGAACGCGAGCTCGTCGCCGTCCGACAGCACCTGTTCGGCTCGCACGTACTCCTGATTGATCATGAGCATGATCGATCGCTGCAGCGAGGCGAGGCGCGGATGGTCCTTGGTGACCATCGCATAGATCGCGCCGGTTGTGGTTCCGACAGGAACCTGGATCGTCTCTTCGGTCTTGCCGAGGTGCTCGCGCAGGATCGCGAAGTACCGCACGGTGATGGAGATGCTCGGCGTGGCGTCCATGTTCAGGGGCCCGTTCGTACGATTGCCTGGATCAGCGGCAGTTACAGGTTGGCATGAAAGAGCGGCTTGGCGGGATCGGATCGTTTCCGCCATGCTGCTATCTATCCTTGGATCGGTGCGTCTCCAGCGGCTTGCATGATGGTTGACCACATCTCCTCGAAAAGACGCCGCTGCAGCCAACCTTTTCAAGAACGAGCGTGTGTCATTGAAGATGACACACGCTCTAGTTCGCCGCGATCACGCGCTTGAGGGCCGCGCGCACCCTGTGACCGACCTGATGGTTGTGCTCGCGCATGCTGCGAAAGAGGTCGCCAACCTCGGTCTCGCCCGCTTCGTCCGCGTCCTTCGCGTAGCGCTCCAGCACTTCCTCGCTCTGGAGGAGGTTGCTGAGCGTCATCACAAGGTTGTATTCAACATCACTGACGGCGAAATCGGTAGAGCCTTCGGTCATGTCGGTTTTCCTCTCTTGATCGACGATCCGGGTTGCTCTGCATGCGACGGACGGTATACGGACGGCCCGGGCGCCTTCTGCATCGTCTCCCGTCGCGCGCAATACCCAGAGTCTACCGTACGCACTGAATCACGACTGTTGGTCGAATGCCGGGTTACAGATATCGGTCGAACTAGTGTTCCCCTTGGATGACGTAGGATCGAGTGAACTCGACGATTGAACTCCGTGATGCTGCCGACTCGACAACTAGTCGGAGGGGCAAAATGCCCCCTGAGGTCAACGGTATGCTTCGTCGTCACCGGTGCAAGAGGAGTTGTTGGCAGGACAAACCGACACGCTCTAGCGGAAGCGAGCGAGGCCAATGCGACGGAACACGTTTGTTAGCCCTCGGATACCCCCAGCCATTTCGCCCTCCGATATCGAGTTCTGGACTGAAGCGACACATACTGCCTTTCGCCCCTTCGTTCGAAGGCGTGCGGTGCTTACCCAGCACCGCCATGTCTTTCGCGTAGAACTGCTCAACCTTCTGCCCATTCTCGCGGATGCCCGTTTGACAGAGGCGCTCTTGGAATCAGTGCGCTTGTGCCGAAGGGCTATTTACTCCGTCCCTCGTGAATCGTTCGCTCACCAGATTGCGCTCTTTCCTGAGACGAGCCAAGCGGACGAGCGATGGTTGAGTCTCGTGGCTTCGACCATTTTCTTGGAGCCAAGCGCCGACCTTGCCGACCGCGCCAGCCAGTTAATGACCGTGCTCGACACGATGGTCGAGGGATGTCTCAGGCCACGGCTAGCGTTTCTTTTCGGCTTTGCACATTTCATAAGGACGGGGGCTTTCTTAGCACAGAAGATGGACTTGGGCATGTACATCGCTCAGTGGCCGGATGGTCTTGCCGATGAACTTCGCGGACTAATGAATGACCCGTTTTTCGGCTTGCCAATCAGCCAATGGAGAAACATTGCCTCCCACAAGAACTACCGCCGAGTGGGTCACGATCTCTTTGAGGCTACATACGGCAAAAACCAACCGAAATCCATTCAATTTTCCTTCTCTCAGTTGGAGTCAATCGTAGAGTGGGTATTGCAGCTGCTGGCTGTTTGTCGTATGGCGCAAGTGATCATCGACATAGAGTTCATACGTGATTTGAAGCGCATGGGACTGCAAGAACTCCCTATTAGGCTAGATGCCTTCTTGATAGGCGTTTCTCATAATCTGCGAATGGTTGGCTTTAGCTACGTTGGAGAAGAGCGCAACGTAGCCTCCTACGAAGTACTCTATCATGACGATTTAGTCCGAAACCCTCGGGACGCTATGATCCATGCTTCACAGATTCTAGACCAACTGTCATTGGCCGTTTCTTCAGACATCGGTTGCGGAGGAAGTGTTCAGCGGGTCAGCATTGGACTTCTATCATCCGGGGGAGTCAAGTTTGCTTCGGCGTCTGTAGATGTAGAGACGGCGCTGCGATTTCTAGATCGCGATCTCACTTTGGAACAGTACGCGAATCGGGTCGACTTCTGGTTCGCGCCCGATGAATAAGTCAAGGCTACTGTCACCTTGTCGTAGTGGCCCGTCGACTGACGAGGCGCGAGATTCGCACGGCAGCATCTGTACTGCAAGTGTCCGTTTCCATCAAAGTACAGGAGGTTCGCTAACGCCCACATCGAGCTTCAAAAGCGATCGTCTGCATTACCTTTTACTCACAACGAGGTTATAGCCAAGGTGCGTTCGAGCCTCTCAATGAGGTGTTGAGTGAATGATTAGAAAAATGCCTCATAATCCTTTGCCCGTGCCGATTGCCGTGAGTGTTCGCAGGCGCTCATCGAAGTTACCTGGGGCAGCAGTCGAATATAGCAGTGGTGCGAGCACACCGATCCAACCACGATAGTCAAGACAAGCCTGCTTATTTTGACTATCCCCTGAGATCAGCGGTACCACATCGGGGAATAGTCGCGTCAAGCCAAATGGTGAGCCTCCATGTGTTTGCACTCCCGTGGACCAGTTTCGCAAGTTCTCCGATAGGCTTTTTGCGATGTACCATTGGAAACTTCTGCTCATGCGTGGCCCGTTAGGCTGCTGCCACGGTTTGAGAAGGTGGCATGCATTTGCCCGAATGCCACCTTCTCGTTTGTCTCGGTCCAGTTGCCCAAGCTACAGGTAGCGATCGAACCAGCCGAGCGTTCGTTCGAGTCGCTCGACCCGGTGCTTCGGCTTGCCGCTCCGGCTCAACCCGTGGCTCTCGTCGGGAAAGCGGACGAACTCCGTCGTGCGACCGAGACGCTTGAGCGCGATGAAGAGCTGCTCCGCCTGCTCCATCGGGCAGCGATAGTCGTTCTCGCTGTGCACGATCAGGAGCGGGGCGGTGATGTTCGCGACATACTTCAATGGGGATTGATCCCAGTATCGCTCGAAGTTGTCCCACGGAGTGCCCAGTTCCGGATCGAGGGAGACGAGCGAGATGTCGTCCGTGCCGTACATACTGATCATGTTCGAGATCGAGCGATCGGTGACCGCAACCGTGAAGCGATCGGTCGTGCCGAGCATCCAGTTGGTGATGTACCCGCCGTAGGAACCGCCGGTGATGCCGACGCGGGCGGCGTCGATGCCGCCGAACGAGATCACATGGTCGACCGCGGCGAGGAAATCGGGCGCGTCGGTCTCTCCCCAGGCGCCGACGACCGCTTGCGCAAACGCCTCGCCGTAGCCAAGGCTGCCGCGCGGATTGATGTAGGCCAGGGCGAAACCCCGAGCGGCGTAGAGCTGCAGCTCGTGGAAGAACGCCGGGCTGAACTGGGCGTGAGGGCCACCGTGAACGTTGAGGATGAGCGGCACCGGGGCGCCGGTTGCACTGTTCCCAACCGGGCGCAACAGCCAGCCATGGATGCGCTCGCCGTCGCTGTCGATCCAGAACTCCTCCGGGGCGGCAATCGCGACGCGGGCGAGCCAGTCCGCATTGAACGACGACAGCGGCCGCTCGCCTTCCGGTGAGACATGACGCAGCTCGAACGGCGTCGTCGGATCGGCCACGGTGATTACCAGTTCGTCGTCGGTCACACCGTGTGTGAAGGCGGAGACGTGGCGATCGCGACCGGTGAGCTGGATCGGGCCGCCGCCGTCGATCGGGAAGCGAATGACAACCGTCGATCCCTGATCGCTGACCAGGGCGTCGATGTGGGTGCCATCAGCGGTCCATCGCACTGGCTGGCCGGCGGCGTTGCCACCAGGTCCGCTCATCGAGCTGTCGCCGAGGGTCTGATCGAGATTGTCGCTGAATGCCTGGAGATCGCCACCGCCCGCGGGGATGACGAACAGGCGCTGGTTTTGGACCTTGCCGATCACCTCGCGGTTGCCCGTGATCGCGATCTTCGTACCGTCCGGGGACCAGGCGAGCGATCGCCAGCTTCCCTTGCCATCGGTGAGGCGGCGCGGGTCGCCCCCGGCAGCGGGCACGGTCCAGAGATCGCTAACCGCGCTCATCTCCCACCCCTCGTCACGGTTGGCGATGAAGGCGATCTCATGGCTAGAGGGAGACCAGGCGGGAGTACCATGATCGAAATGACCGTGGGTGAGCTGAATCGGTTCGGCCCCTTCGTCGAGGGTATCGATCGTCCAGATGTGCCGCGCCTTGTCCTCAAGGAACCCCTGGCCGTCGAATTTGTAGCGAGCGGAGGTGATGACGCGGACATCGCTGTCCTCGTTCTTCGATTCCGGATCGACCCGGCTCGTGAACGCCAGGCGGCGGCTGTCCGGCGCCCAGGCGGGGTCTCCCGCGCCGTTTTCGAAGTGCGTCACTTGCCGTGCTTCCCCGCCGCCCGTCGGCAGGAGCCAGATCTGTGGCGCGTTGTCGTCCCGCTTGGAGGTGAAGGCGAGCCACTTGCCGTCCGGTGACCAGCGGGGTGAGCCATCCGGCCAGCGTCCTGACGTCAGCTGGACCGGCTCGCCAGCCACGAGCGGGATCAGCCAGATCGCGGAGCGGTACTCGTCCGACTGCTTGTCGATGTGCTGCACGGAAACGGCGACGCGCGTCCGATCGGGAGAGAGGTTGGGGTCGCCCGGCAACGTGAGCTCGTACAGGTCTTCGATCGTCAAGGGGCGGCCATGGCGCTCTGGCGCGGCCAAGGCATGCGGGGCTGGGGTTTCGGATGTCCAGGCGGGTTTTCCCTGGGGACGGGAAGTCGTGATGATTGAAGTCGTGGCAGCCTCCTCGTCCCTTTTCTTGCTCTTCTTGCCCTTGCTGTCCGACTTGGCGTTCTTCGACTTCTTGGCAGCCACGAGAACCTCCTGATACGGCTGTCGGTTGGGAAAGACCACTGCCTTGGCGATCGTCAGGATCCCATTGCCCGCGACATCGCGACGGGCGGAGCCAGCATCAGGGCATCGACCTCCTCGCCAGCGGCATATGGTCGCTCGCGGGGCGGGATCACGAGCAGTGCGTTCGCGCCCACGAACGATGCCAGCCGCGACGATTGCTGCGGGCCGGTGTTGCGAGCCGTCAGCGTGCCATCCGGCGCGGCGCGCACGATTCCACGCTGGAACTCGATCCGGTCGGATGCCGATGTTGCCGCTTCGAGGCGGACTCGCAGTCGTGCGCG
This sequence comes from uncultured Thermomicrobiales bacterium, assembly GCA_902806355.1. Next base: position 7,994 of record CADCWI010000014.1, read on the forward strand.
ATCTATGTCGGTCGCGCCGGCCATCTGCCGGAGGGCGGGCCGGATGAAAAGCTCAAACGTGACCAGGGACGAGACGGGATTGCCGGGAAGCCCGAAGATGAGTGCACGTTCCGAAGTCGCGAAGTTCAGCGGCTTGCCCGGTTTGAGATAGAGCCGGCGGAAGTGGACGGTGATATCGTCGGCGTCGAACAGGATCGCCTTGACCAGGTCGAGATCGCCCATCGAGACCCCGCCCGAGGTGACGATCACATCGTCCTGTTCGAGCCGCTCGCGCAGGAAGCGCTCAAGTTGGCCGCGTTGATCGGGCGCCTTGCCAACGTAGGTGATCTCGCACGGTTCGCACTGGAGCGCGGCCATCAGGCTGAAGCGGTTGGAATCGCGGATCTGCCCCGGTCCTGGCGGATCGCCCGGGTCCACGAGCTCATCGCCGGTCGAGAGCACGCTGACCCGGGGCAGGCGCGTGACCGTCACCGGGTCGATGCCCATGTTGGCGGCGAGCCCGATCTCGGCCGGACCGAGCATGGTTCCGGCGGGCAGGATGAGATCCCCCTTGTGGACATCCGAGCCGATCGGGCGCACGTTCTCGCCCGATGCCACATCTTCCTTGTGAATGACGACGTGATCCTCGGCCAGCTCGGTTGCCTCGATGGGGACGACGGCGTTCGCGCCGCGCGGAACCGGCGCCCCGGTCATGATGCGGACGGTGTAGCCTTCGGTGACCTCTTCGTCCAGCACATGCCCGGCGTGTTGGTCACCGAGGATCTCGCGCCAGGGCGAGCTGTCCTCGGCGACGACCGCGAAGCCGTCCATCGTCGATGCTGGGAACGGCGGGTGATCCTCCGGCGCGATCAGGTCTGCGGCGAGCACGCGCCAGGCGGCCTTGGAGAGCGGCACCGCTTCGGGGGGCATGCGCCTGCCTGACGAGACGGCACGATCGATGATCGCGCGTGCCTCTTCGGGGGGTCGCATGCGATCGAGCTCCTGGAGTGAGCCGGAATCTTGGGATGTGGGCGGTTGAGACACAAGTACCTCATGATGAAAGCACGGAGAGCGGCCAAGGTGAGCGACAAGTCAGGCACGTCTCTCCGGGACAATGGACACCTTGGCGGCATCCTACCATGATGCCTGTGCATTCCCGCGTCGACTTGGCGCCGCCGTGGTGCCCGGCCATGTAGGAAGCAGGAAGGCGATCGCCATCACACGGAACGGGCCGGCCAGCGACGACCAAGCTCGGGAGCGTTGCGGTGAAGATGGTCTCACGTGTCACGACACCGCTGGTGAACATGCGGGGCCAACCCCAGTGCGACGTGGTGGTCGGTGCCGCCTGTCCGTGGATCGAGCCGGTCTCTTTACCCCTACCGTCACCCGTCAGTGGATTCCGGTAAGGTTGACTGCACAAGTCCCGGGAGAATGTCACTGAACAGCGCAATGGGAGGAGACACGGCAGTGTATGAACGGATTCTCGTTCCTCTCGACGGCTCGGAGGCTTCGGAGGAAGCTCTTGGCATTGTGCGAGAGCTCGCCAGTCAGCGTATCCGCCTGCTCCGGGTCGAGTCGAATGATCCGCTGCTGATCCCACCTTCGGTGAGCGGAGTCGAACCTGGCTGGAAAGAACGCTTCACCGAGCGGGTCCGCGGTGAACTCGAGGTCGTGGCGGAGCGCCTTCGGAACGAGGGGCTGGCTGTTGAGGTCGAGGTTCGATCCGGTGACGCGGCGGAGGAGATCATCGCGTCGGCGGCCGATGCCGATCTCGTGGTCATGTCGACTCATGGCCGCGGAGCGGCGGGGCGGCTGATCTTCGGCAGCACCGCTGACCGCGTGGCGCGGCATGGCACCACGCCGACGATGCTGATCCGGCGTGGCGCAAGTGACGACGGTCCGGTGACGCCAAGCAGGGTCGTCGTGCCGCTCGATGGCTCGGAGTTGGCGGAGCAGGCGCTGCCGGAGGCGGAAAAGCTGGCGGGGACCCTGGGCCTCCCCATTCACCTCGTCCGTGCCGTCAGCGCCGACGACGTTCTGGCAACGGTTCGAGGACATGGTGCCGTGGCAGGGGCAGGCCTATCCCAGCAAGATGATGCGTATGAGCAGGCGCGCCTGGAAACGGAAGGTCGGGCGGCGGACTATCTCGAAGATCAGGCCAACGGTCTGCGAGATGCCGGGCTCCCGGCGGACGTGGAACTGCTCAAGGGAACGCCCGCCTTTGTCCTGTTGTGGATGGTCCAGCCTACCGATGTGGTGGTGATGACCACGCATGGCCGCGGTGGCTATCGACGATGGGTGATCGGCAGCGTTGCCGAGAAGCTCGTCCGCGAGGCGGCCGGCCCCATCCTGCTGGTTCGAGGCGGGGCTGGCTCGGAGCGGGA
>CADCWI010000015.1 GCA_902806355.1 uncultured Thermomicrobiales bacterium
CGGCATGATGGTCCTGTACAAACAGTCGTCTACTGCCACTACAGTTGCATCCAGGGCAATGGCGCGCAATGGCCCGGAACATCACTCGTCCGGGCCGTTGCCGTGTTCCTCGCAGCCAGTACCAGCGCTGTACGCCACGTGAGCAGCATCAGCACCGAGAGGGCTAGGAAAACCTTGACTGGAACCAGACCGGGATCGTTCGCCACTGCCTTGCTGTCATTAATCCAATAGCCCCCGATCACGAAGCTTCCAGCGACGTGATTGAACCGCCAGAAGCGTTCGGCCCAAGTCACGGGCAAGCATGTGCAGCGGCTCACCGGCACGCTCGACCAGCATAGTATCCTCGTCGGCCGTCCAGCGGGTCATGTGCTGCTTCGCCGTCATCAGGCTGGCCGCCTGATGGTCAGCCTGATGGTCATGCAATCGATCGAGGAGGATGTTTCGGGCCTCGCACGGCATCTTGTTCCAACGACGCCGGTCGATCACGCTCTGGATCGCTCGCCGGGCTTCGGGCCTGCACTGGGCATGGTAGTCGCGCCGGCTGTCGCGGCGTCCCCGCCGGGTGAACGGAACGCCGCAATGAAGACAGTCGGTGTACCTGACCGCGCACGTCCAGCCCTGTCGCCGCACCCGCCAACGGGCGTTGCGAACGGTCGACAGACCCATGCCCAATGCGTCGGCGAGTTGGCGGTCTGTGACGGACGCCTCGGCGCAGACGATGATCCAGATCTGCGCGTCGGTGAGTTGGTGTCGCGGACTGGGCGCGGAATTGGGTACTCTCACATTCTGCGTTCCGCTAGTAGCTCTCGCAGCCAAGGCCGTCGTTGTCGTTGCCGTCAAGGCCATGAGGATCACCGCCGACGATCGTCACACTGAACCCGATGTCCGCACAGTCCAGATCCGCTGCGGAGATCGGCACACACGGCGTGTAGTTGGGATCGCAGCCTGACGCGGCCGGCTCCTCCTGGGCGGGTACCTCCGGATCCGGGTTCTGCTGCACCGGCTGCTCGGGTTGCGGATCCTGGGCCGGCTCCTGCTGCTGGGGCACGGATGTCGGTGCCTGGGCTGCCGTGACGGGCAACTCGAACGCTCCGCACAAATCCCAGACGCCAAGGTCATGCCGCTTGGCGAAGGCTGCCGCGTCCTTCAATTCCTCGTCGTACTTGCGGTCGCCGTAATCGACATCCTCGGCCCAGCCGTTGTTGATCAGGATGTGGTTGAGCATGTAGGGCTGGTCATCGACCTCGAACCAGACGTAGGCCAGCTCCCGGTCATAGCGGTCCTTCTCGTTCTTGTCGCGCTCGAGGTAGATCGTGCCATCCTCGTCGTCATTGAAACTCAGCGCAAACTCGGCAAAGGCCGTCGCCTCCGCACCACCGCAGTGCTTTTCGGTGGTGTTCTCCGGCGTATCAGCACGGTAGATCCGGACCTTGGTGGAGTCGCCGCCGATCCGGACCTCGATCGTGTCGCCGTCGACGAAGCGGACGATTTCGGCTTCCTCGACATCGTCCGGGATCTCGGTCAGCCAGAAGGCGGGGGCAAAGCCACCACGCGGCAGTTCGGGACAGGCTTCCCCGTCGTTATCGGGATCGAGGGCATCGTATGTCCTGGGGTCGGACTCGAAGACCGCCTGCGCCCATTCCCAGGCGTCGAAATCGGCACACGAGGGATCGTCCTGGGCAGCGGCGGGAAAGGTGCCTCCGGCCATCAGGCTGACGATGAACAGCACGGCGAGCGGGAATCGTCGCATGACCCATCCTTCTATATAGACGCTATTGTCCCGGCCGAGGTGAACTTTCCGCTTCAAGACATTGGGAGACGGTGCGCATAACCAGCACGGCGTTTTACTGAACGTTCTCACGAGTGCGGAATGTGCCATGAAGACGTCCCTTGGAGGCAAGAAACATGCTCGCAATGGAGCAGCTGGAGTCATGATATCCGCGTTCTCAGCCAGCGTCTGTGACAAAAGATCCGGACCGCCGACGTTCCCAGGCCAAGGCCGCGCTCAGTACATCCGCCAAAAGGCGCGAAGCCGTCACCGCATCCACTCGCAAGATCGTCGTGGTGCTTCCATGGACGAGTTTGTTGCGGGCGTCGCTCACAGCGCGAAATCGCTCTTGGTAGGCATCATTCCATCCGACAATTGCGCAGAAGTGCGCGAACCTGTCCCGTACGCTCGGGCCCACATGGATCAGCCGCGCCAGCAGTCGATTGACCTTATCTGGTCCGTATTGTGATCTCAGAGGCTCGAGCAAGGCTGGAATCCGCTCATCCTGAATGACGTCTGCGATCGGTGAACGGAAGCCTTCTAGGGCACTCACCCGAGTGACCACCGCTTCGATTCCGACAACGCTGGAAAGCAGCCGGTCAGTCTCTGAGAACGACCGTAACGACTGCTCATACCAACGCAGTGCGAGGTTTAAGCTCGTGGCAGGCTGCCCGTTTTGCAGAATGCGCGTGAGGTCGTCATCGATCTGTTCGAAGCGCTCATGCGGGATCGTGATTGGGATCCGGAACGTCTGCGACACGGACGAGGGAATTGTCGAACCTAACCCCTGCACTACGATGGAGCGTTCAGTGGCGCCAATATCGCTGTTGAACACGCGGGCTTCATTCGCTACCACAGATCCGACCGACGCATCTCCTACATGCAGTGCGATTAGTCCAAGAGCTGAAAATGCCGGTTCATAGGAGAGATTGTCCGGTTCAGGAACGATGATCTCGATGTATCGAGCTGCCTCTGGGGGATGCGATTGGACCGATTCGTCAGCTTCTCGTGGATCGACAAAGATTGCCTTGTTCCCTTCTCCTTCGCGGTGTTGGACATCGTGATAGAACCGAAGGACCACGTCCTGAACCCGGATAACCAGGTCGTCCTTCCACTCGAGATACGGGGTAGCAACCACAATGCGTCGGAACGGGCCCATGCCAACGACGCCATCCAGTATGTGAGGTTTGTCGCCGGTCACGTCGAAGACCATCGTGTCGATGTCATCGTTGAACCATCGATCCCAGGAGATGCGGCACGGCACCGTAGGATCCGCTGGAGGACAGACCTCAAAGTCGATTTCTCGATGGGCCGCCGTGGGTGAGGTCGAGATCGATCCGCGGGATTCGGACAATGGCTCTGAGAAGGAAAGTGTGTCCTCCAGGGTGGGCCTACTGGCAGTGGTCACGTTTCGAATGGTGTCTGGCGTCCACCGCACGACTCCACGTCGGTATTCGTCCGGTGTCAAAAGCATATGTTGGTTCCTCTCGGGTCCAGCGGCCATGTCGTTGCGCGTCGGACTGCCCGCAGTGGCGGTTGTGACGATCAGCGATGTCGACGGAGAATCGGGCAGTTCATGAAATGGTGGTCGCGTTCATTCTAAGGGAGCAGCCGCGGAATGCCCGCGTCGTGTCACAGTATGGACACACGACCTCAATCCGGCCGGTGTCGAGGTAGACGGCAAACGACCGCACGGCCGGATCGAGCACCAGTCCGCCGTCGGCCGTGACCACCACCACTTTCACACCCCCACAAACACAAAAAGCGCGGCCACTGGTCAACACCAGCGAACCGCGCTATCGCGCCTTGTCTTCTGTTAAGCCGAGTGTATCATGCCGGGGTCGTAGGACAGCGACGGGAGAGCATGATGGGGTCAAAAAATGACACACTCGACTATCTGAATGACCAGCTGAGGACGGAGTTCCTGGACAGGTATGCGGCGGGCTGGCGCGTGACGACGTACACCTGTTGTGAGGATGTCAACGAGCCGCATCAGATTCAGGTGAGCAAAGGCGGAGGTGGTGCAGGTATCGTGAACTGGACTGCCGCTGGTCGTTCCCCGGAACTGGCGTTGGAAGTCGCGATGGTCATGGCATGAGACTGAGCCACGGCTGTAATCTCTTCATCCGGAATCGAGTTCGCCGTCGTCAATCCCGGTCAGGCTCGTGGTCCGTGCTCCCGTTCGGAGAGGTGGTTCCGCTCGTCCCGGACCTCGGTGGTGCCGCGGTGCCCAGGGCGGCGGTGATGGCGGTCAGCACGTCCTGGAGCGTGAACGGCTTGTAAACGACCTGGACCCCTATTGAGTCGAGCAGCCACGGCCGCGCCTCGATGTCAACAACCGCTCCGGTGCAGAGCACCACCGGGATCGACCGCGTCGCCGGTTCCGCTTTCAGCATCTGAAACAGCACCCACCCGGTATCCTCGTTCCCGGTCGGCAGGTCGAGAACGATCACATCCGCGGCGGCAGCCACGATCGCTGGGAAGTCTCGCGTGTTGACACCCCGTCCCGAGAACCGGTAGCCCTCCTCCTGGAGGAGCTTGGTAAGCAACTCCAACAGGACCGGGGAATCGTTCAGGGCAACGATGTGCGCGGGCGATGACGATCGACGGGTCACAGCGGGGCTCCCCTCATCCACTCGCGCCTGCTATGCAGAGTCGGTGCCACTCCTTCGTCGCACTGATTGCACGGGGCCGTCCCTGCCTGTATCGTCGAGCGACGGGGTGTGCAATTCGGTTCCGGTGTCGTCAAGGGCTTCCTTCATGGCGTTCGATCTTCATCTCCATCTCGCCAAACGCCTCGCGGAGCAGGGATTCACGGGAGCGATCACGTTTCACGTCTCTCGTCCCTTCGCCCGCCGCATACTCATTGAGCTGCCGGACATCAGCAGCGAGATCCGGGGCCCGGACGACATCGAAAAGGTGGAACCAGTCGGCTGGGGTGACGTCAGCGTGCGCTTTCGCCTGGACGAGCGCCTGCGACACGACGGTTACAGGATCGAAGAGGATCGTGAGCCCCCTGCAGCGCCCCCTTCTCTCCTGTAGACGGACACAAAAAACGGTTACGCGCGAGAGCACGTAACCACCTGAGACCCCTAACCCTGTTGGTAGCAGGGAGGGCGTTCGTATTCTACTGCCGGAACGCGCTTGTCGGAACGTGGGTGGCGCTGGCCACCTCAGTCTCGGATACGGGCGCTGATGGTGACCATTTCGTATCAGGTGAGGGCACTTCTATTCTATCCGCCATGCCTGACGATCGGAGACGACCATGACGGACAAATCCAGCGTTGGAGGAATGATCGGCGCGAGCATCGTCAATCAGCTTTGGTTGAATGCGAGCATGATGGCATTGCTTGATGAGTCTGGGTTGCCGGAAGACCAGATGCGGGCGCTTCACCAGGGGCTGCAGAGTACAGCCATGAAGCTCGTCGAGGCGTTGGAATCGAGCGATCCAGGAGCACGTGAACGGATCGCGGCGATGGTTCCAGAACTATTTCGCTCGAACTCGGACGATAACGGTCTTGACGCCTAGTGTTGCCGTTCGGCAAGCCCTTCATCCGGCAGAGTCACGTCGGACGAGGAACGACAACTGTACATCTGACAGCACTCGGGGATGATCGAGATGGATTCGCCCGATCCCACACAGGCCAAATCAGATCCCGCGAGGGACACGGAAAAGCCCACTGGCCTTGCGGCCAGTGGGCTTTTCCGTCGTCATCCAGAAGTGAACGAGCTTGGTCTGTCCGCTTCTGCCTCATCGGAACCGACGTGGATCACGCCTCCTCGCAGCCCATCGAATCCTCCGCTTCGACGCGTCCTTGAGAAGGAAACGCTTCCAATACCACCGCGAACGACCATCCAGCCAATAGCCTCCGCTGGTAGAGACGAAAGACCACGGGGTGAACGCGTGGCCCTACATCAGGAGACCCGTGTCCCGATAGCAGGTAGGTGACGTCCTAACTGTACGTACACTTTATCCCGGAGGAGCCGAATGTCAAGGCCCTGTGATGGAGAATCGGCGAGCGGTGCAGCGGCACTGCTCGCCATGACACCAAAGTCGCGGGCGTCGTGGTGCTTGATCTTTATGAAGGAGGATCCGAACTACGCCGGGACCGGATGATGGACGGATCGGCGTGAGTGCGATTACTCGATGAGCAGCTCGTCCAGGATCCTCGTCAGCAAGGCGATGATCTCCTGAACCAGTTGCTCCAAGGCCTTATCGTCCGGGTCCTCCGTGCCCCCATCGGGCGGATCCACGGGCTCGACCGCCTGGACCGTGGCTGACCACGGGCAGAACCGGCCGACCGTCTCCACCCAGTAGGTGACGTCTGCGTCGACCATGGAGGCCGTCCCGTCGCAGACCTCGATCGTCATGTCCGCGAGGGCGGTGTCCTGCATGTGCCAGTCGTGCGGGGCGTTGACCCCACCGTCCCCGTAAGCTAAGGCGCCGTTCGGAATCCCGGCGTAGCCGTCACCGGCCAGGGCGGTCTCGACTGCGGCGATGTCCGCAGGCTGCACCAGCACCGTGCGGAACGTACTGCCATCGGCAGAGGCGAAGGTGACAATGACCGGCTGTGAGGTGGCACCCGGGTCGACCTGGGCGATGGCAATCGGCGGAGCGACGAGCACCAGCATGGCGAACAGGACGGTGACGAAGACCAGTGGACGCGACCGACGACCGTGGCTGACCGACCCGCGATGGCCCGCCTTAGCGAAGAGATAGTGCATGATCTGGACGCTCCTCCCTGAACCCCGGTTGTCCGCGGACGGACAGGCGTCGGCCTCGGCGCCACCCTTAGTTTGCATCCGCACGGCAGTTGGTGTCTACGGGTGTATGATCCGCTTTGCGCTACACCCGCACCTCAGTTCCACCCCGGTCTTGATTACCACCACCTGCACCCCCTCACACACCCGAATCCGCCCGCCGTGAAGCATCACAGCGGGCGGGCTCATATTTTCCGTTGTGCCGCTAAAACAGGGCGTCGTCCTCGCTGTCGATTGCGTCCGCCAAAAGCCGAAGGTCGATCCCGGTGGCGACCGGATCCCGTCCGAATCCCTCCGTTTCGTCGTCCCGGTACAGGTCGAGGATGTCGTCGACGGTCGGATACTTCGGCACCATCGCCTGACCCTTTTTCAGCTTCGGCGAATCGTCCCTGCCGACGACCCGCTCACCGGACCGGTCCTCGAACCACTCCCACCAGTCAACGACCGCGAAATCGAAATCGAGACGGGCCCCGTCCGAGAACCCCGCCTCAGGGAGCTTCAACAAGGCTGATGGTCGCTGGGGCCACTGGCTCAGCCGGGCGATGCGCCACATCGACAACGGATCGCGGACGAAAGCGCCGGTGGTTCATGGCCTTCGCGCGATCGGCATCGAGGTTGGCCATGAACCAGTCGATCCGGTCCTCGGCATCCACCATGTCGATCGTCCAGACCTCCCGGTCGTCGTCATCGACATGGTTATCGATCCAGTACTGCTCGTCCCGCTCGTAGCGCTCGGCGTCGTCCTCGGTGAAGGCGAGCCGGGGCGTGACAAACGTGGCGACACAGTAGGCGTCGGCCGCCGGCAGTACCCGCCGGTTGTTCCTGCCCCGGTCCCGGAGCGTGTCGTCGGAGATTCCGTTCTGCCTGGCCTCTTCCTGCGCCTTCTCCACCACCTTGAGTCCCTGGTTGACCTGATCCTGCAGGTACTCGGGAATCAGTCCGACGCGGCCTCGTCCGACAGGGAGATCCGGCGTCTGGATCCCGATCCGCGAGCTGTACTGGACGTAGGGCGTATCGATGTAGCCGACCCAGCTCAGCGTGTTGGTCACGTTGTTCTCCCGGGTGTCGTCCCAGACCGCGCGTCGCACCTCCACCCGTGCCCGCCGCGGGAAACCGGCTTCGATCGCGGAGCCTTCCTGCTCGATCTGGATCGCGAACTCCTCAAGCTGCTCCCACTGCCGCCACTCGTCGCGGCGGTCGCCCTCGAACCGAATCTGCCCGCTCACCAGCAGGTCGCCGCGACCGGTCCGGGCGCGGATCTCGTCACGGTTCTCAAGGAAGCGCTTGCCGGTCCGGTTGATCGCCAGCGGGACGTTGGTGCCGATGATGCAGTCGGTAACCTGCACGGTTCCCAGCGTTACACCGTAGGGAACAAGAATAGGAACGAGTCCGTGAACGCAATGACAATCCATGTCCTCCCAGTCGTCCGTTCCGGTAACAATCTTCGCCAATTCTGTTCTCTTCCCTCGCGCTAACCCACTCTCCGGACACTCGGTCCCCGGAATGCCCGCATGGTCCCACAGGCTGGACACACGACCTCAATCTGGCCGGTGTCGAGATAGACGGCAAACGACCGCACGGCCGGATCGAGCACCAGCCCGCCCTCGGCGGTGACCCGGCCCAGCAGCGCCCCATGCGGCGCTGGACACTCCAGGTTCCGGCACCGCCACCACGACCGGCTCATGCAGTGCCTCCTTTCGCCCACGGCCGAGGATGGCAGACCAGGCAGACCCCATCGTCGGCAAAGCGGGTGCCGCCACAGGCAAAGCACTGGCTGGGGCGTGGTGGCGAATGATGTGAAGAGACAACTTCGTACAAATTTGTCGAATCGGGGGTGTCGGATGCTCGATCACCGATCGTGGTATCGCGTACTTCGTACGAATCGAACGAAGTAGTCGCCGCATTGAGGGCGCCTTGATTCGTTGATTCGTACGAATTGGTCGCCAAAGGCTCATCTGGCCACCCAGGACTCGTTGTGGCGGTGTTGACTTCATCCGCATCCGCCGGCTCGATCCACCGCCAGAGGATGCGTTGGCCCGGACCGGTCCCCTCCGTGGTCGTCTCCACCCGCCCCTCGGCCAAGAGAGCTCCGAGTGCCGCATCGAGCGCTCCGGCCGTCGCATTGCGGTGCAGCGCCTGCCAAAGTTCCGTCTTGGCCAGCCAGCCGTCCACCCCGCGCAGGATCGTCGCCACCCGCCCGGCCAGCCCGGCATCGACGTGCGGCGCCTCGGTCCCGAAGTGGACCAGCACCCGCCGGGCATGGGCTTGGAAGTAAGTGATGAGCGTGATCGCCGCGTCGAGATGCTCGGGCAGTGCCTCCGGACGACGGCCTTCTGGATCGTGGAGGGCCTGCAGCACCAGCCAGCAGGTGGCGAGGTGGGCCGGTAGCTTGCTCGCTAGTTCCCGGGCCAGCGGCGGCAGGCTGGCGTGCTGGGCGCGGAGTTCGTCGTACCTGGCCGCCCAGCGCACCCGTGCCGCCGGATGCGGCCGGAGCGTCAGCGGTGGGCTGGATCGCAGGTGTCGGAAGAGCGCCACGATCGCCTCGAGGTCATCGCTCTCCCGCTCGTCCCACGACCAGTCGCGGGGCGGGACATCGGGATAGGTCCACAGAAAGCGGGGCAGGAGGCCGTCGTGGACACTCGCTTCCCGCGTCAGTTCCGGCAACCGCTCGGGCTGGATCCCGCCGACCAGGCAGCAGACCGGGTCGGGCACGAAGAGCACGCCTTGGGTCCGGCGATCGACCTTGAGCGCACGACCGTTCCAGATCTCGAGGTACTTCTGGCGGTCGTTGCCCCCCTTCTTGTAGGCGTTGCAGCCCCGGGCCCAGGCGACGAGCTCATCGAAGGCGGCCGCCACACCGGGGTTGGCCTGCAGCATCGGGGCCAGCGACTCGACCGTCGGATCGGTCGTGAACCAGTGCTCGTAGAGGGGCGGGCTGGGCTCATCACCCCGGACTGACACATCGGCTGCCTTCCACTGAGCGAGTTCCCGCTTGTGGGCGGTGACCTGCTCGGCGAAGCGTTCGTCGGCCTCGGTCTGGAGGATGTCGAGGGCGGCCCTGGCATAGCCGTCAGCGGGCGACTTGCCACTGCCTGAGGTCGCCACCACACCGGTCCAGAGCGTCGCCTTGCGGACCCAGCGGCGCTTGACCGCGAGCCGGCGCTGGCGCCCGATCGCCGCCGCAGCATAGCCGAGGAAGGGGACGGCGATCAGGTCGACGGGGCAGCCGACGGTCTCCGCCCCGTCGGCCAGGTAGCGGGCAATCACCGGCGGGAAGATCTCAAGCGGGAAGGGGGGCACCGGAATGGAGCGGGCTCGCACTTCCGCAGGGACTCCAGCCGACAACGAATCTGCTTGAACCTTGGCTACTTCGTACGAATTTGTCGCTTCAAGAGACGTGATGCCCAGCCATTTCCGGACGGCATCGACGACGCGAGGATCGACCAACGTGACCAGTGTCGGCCAGCCGGTGGCGTGCTCGCCAGCGGCAAGGGCGGTCGCGGTCGAGAGCACGGCTTGGCGCCGGTCATCGGCTTCCTCATCCCCGGCTGTCTGGGCGATGTTCCAGATGAAGTCGGCCGTGTCCTGCGTTTCCCACCCCGCCCGGAGGAGGCCACCACCCAGCGCGAGCGCCGCCTCATGGCGACTCCCCATCGCGGGCCAATACCGGACCAACACGGCGGCGGCAGCCACCTGGGCCACGGCCCGCTGCAGGACATCAGCATCGACCGTCCCTGGTTCCCCATCCTGAGCCCAGGTGATCGGTTCGCCTGACGGATGGACCGAGGGCGGAACAAGCGTCTGCGTGCCGGTCGATCGCAGTTCGACGAGCATCGCCCGGTCGTCCCCGGTGGCACCGAGGGGATCGACGTACTTGGTGGTCTTGAGCGGTGATGAGGCTCGGTAGAACCAGTGCGAGCCTGGGGCCGAATCTCGTCCGGAGCAGAGATCCGTTGGGGGCAGGAGGAAAGGTGCCAGAGCCGCCGCCTCGGGACAGTCGAGGTCGATGTCGATCAATCCCGCAGACGGCGCGCCGAGGAGAACCCCAATGTTCGAGGGGATCTGGAAGGCTGCCCGGATCCCGGATGCATCGAGCCGAAGATCCTGCCAGCCAGGGGCGACGGGACGCTTTTGTCCGTACGGCACAGGGATGAGGGCGAAGCCACGGGCATAGAGGGTGAGGACATCGTCGAGGAGGGTGGTGGTCATCGCGGACCTCCGTCCTGGACGTTCCGGTCTCCCCGTGCTGGCGCCTTGTCAGACGGCTCAACCGGTGGAGCAAGGAGTCTGGTCCACAGCTGGTCCCAGAGACGTTGGCGGACGGCGAGCGGGAGGGTGCCGTCGGTTTTGCGGCGGACTCCGTCAAACGATGACGTGGCGTGTCGATGCTCCGGTGCGTTGGCCATGGCATGCCGTTCCTTGAATACGGTGGCGTGTCTGCCATGGTGGCGCTGATCGCAGCGCCGGCAACCCACGCGTCTGTATGGAACGGCACGACAGCAGATGTCTCCGCTGCGACAAGTGGTGTCGTCGTCTGGTGACAAGGGCTGTCGCGTTTACGACAGGCGTTGTCATGCCGAAGGCAGTGGAAGTTGAACCTCCCAGTCGATGACTCGGTCGGGAGCATATCCAAACGACTTGTCGAGCACGAGGGATTGCTGCAGGTGGCGATACAACAGGTGATGCTGCATCTTGACGCCGTCGAGACTTCGCTCGATCGAACGTCGCATCGCCCGGTAGTGTTTCTGGGCTTCTGTGGGAATCGTGCGGGACCCGCCCCCGAGTCTCTGGTTGACCCGGAGATAGCGCTCGATCGCTTCCTTACTCTCACTAATGTGCATGGCACGCTCGCCGTCCCCGGCATCGATGGCCGCCAGCCGATCCGCTTCGAGGTCATCGAGGTGCTCCCTAACGGCCCGCAACGTGTCCTGATCCAGGATCACCTCAGTGCTGGCGATCAGTTCGTGATGGAACTCCGCACGATCACCAGCGCCGGGTGGTTGACTCGACGCTCGGCCATTGGCGACTGCCTCGAGTTCCTCGGGACTAAACATGCGGTTAGGTTCGCGCAGCAGGCAGGCTATGCGCGTCAACCCGACGCTTGGTTTCAAGACGCCTGCTGTCCCGCCGTAGCTCACCTGCCACGAAGCACCAGTCCATGCAAATACGTTCGCCGGGATATCCGCGGCACCGAGCGATACCGGGACGTCGTCACGGGTTGGCGTCAACTGCCTCGAGACGCCGACTCGCTCGGCGACGGGGCGCGGTGTTGGGATCGGAACACGCCGTCCCTGCTGTTCGGACATGGTCTTGGCCAGCAGCGACGCCGCCGGCAACCGACCCTCAATGAACGCCCGCAGGTGGATGGCCGTCTGCCGCTCGACTACCTCGAGCACGGTTGCGGCGTGGCGATCGACGAGATCAATCGCGTTCCGCAGCGTCGCGTCAGGTGCAGGGTCGTCCGGGACCGCGATGTCGACCAGTTCCGGGAAAGCGGTCAGTACCTGGGGCGCGGTCATCGCATGCACGCGACGCGCGAATCGGACATAGGACATGGCGGTCGCGGCCCGGTCCCACGGCTCAAGCGGATCGAGAAAGAGATCTTGCTGGTACCGATGCGCCAGGTCCCACTGTTCCAGACCGGCGGCGATCGTCGCCACCCGGCGATCGACGCACTGCGAGCAACCACCACAGTGTGGTTTCGCGCCCGGCTGCCCGCGCCAGTTGCTGCACGACAGCGTCAACGGCAACAGCGATACGGCGTGAGCCTGTTTGAGGACCTCGAGCGTTTCAGCACGCGTCCGCCACCGCAGCGGGTTCGAGACGGTGACTGGCTCGGTGAGCACCAACTGGAGCAGACGGTTCAAGCGATAGAGGTACTGGGGATGGGTTACCCGACTGGCCAAGGCCCCGACCAACTGGTCATTGATCGGCAGGTTGAGACTGATCGGTCCATTATCGGGAAGGTAGACCCGGGACACGCCAACCTCGGCAGCGATCGCTCCGCCGAGACAGCCGAACAGGAAGCCCCGCGTACGCTGGGCATTATTCGCCGGTTCGGGGCCATGGCGGATGATCCGGACGCCGATCAGGGGCAACGACCACGATGCATTGAGTGTGTTGACGGCCGAGAGCAACTGTTCCTGGCGGTGCTGGTGAGCGGGTGCTGGCCAGTGGCCGACCGGGATCGGGCGCTCACCACGCATCGCCGCCTCCAGCAGCGTGCAGAGACTATCGATGCCACCCGAGAAGAGCGTCACTACCCCTGGCTGCTGATAGACCTCTCGCACGGACAGATCGAGGTGGATTTGACGCGAGAGTGGTCGTGCCGGACTGAAGGCGAAGCGCCACGTGTCGTCAGTGAGAAACGCAAGCACCGACGAGAGTGCGGTCATGACCTCGGGGCGTTGCCAATAAGCGGGATCGCTGACGGGGACACACAGGGAGAGATGGCGTTTCCATCGCCTTCCGTCACTGTCCCGCGTTCCACCCCGACTGACCAGCAGGTCGGCCCGGTAGACGTAGGCGGCCAGCCTGACCAAATCTTGGTGATGGTGGCTCACCTGGGTGAGGACCGTCTGGTAGAGATCCTGAATCTGGAGGTCAAGGTCGCGGTCATCTCCATCGGCTCGGATCTGCCGGATCTCGGCCTCGGAGACGCAAAAGGCTGCGGGAATCGGCGCATCATCGCATTGGATGATGACGGTGGTTGGCCTCGAGGTGCTCACGCCACTACCTCACCGCGCAGCTCAGCACAGAGCTTTGACATCGCGGTGGCGACAAAGGACTGGACTTGCTCGCGACTGATCTGGCCCGTCTCGTGAAAAGCGTACTTCGAGAGCCAGTCCGCGGCGAACGTCTCAACGATCCGGGCCGACTGCCGAGTATACGTGTCCAGGTCATCGACGAAATCCGAACTCGCCTCGATTGTGCCGAAGGCCGTGCCCGGTCCAATATGGAAAGGAAGCTCCTTGTCGAGATAATAGCGGAGCGTGCGCGCGAGATAATCCCCGAAAAAGCGCCGGGAGAGATCGCCAAACGCCCGGTCCGTCATTCCCTGCCGGAACGCGCGCTCCAGATCCGACAGTGTGCTGCCGAACAGCGATGGCTGCTCAACGCCCACAGTTTCGAGCAACGCGCGTCGCAGGGCCAGCGACGCGATCTCCCCAAACGGCCCGGACGCGGGGTGCTGTTCGAGTTCTTCACGCATCAACGCGTTGATCCGGGCGATGACCACGAGCGCAGAGTCATCACCCGTTACGCGCAGGCCCACCTGCGCGGCGTTCGACACGAAGTCGTCCGACTGCGCCGCCGTGGCAAGGCGCGAAAGCAACCACATCGCGTACGCCAGCACCGGGTCATGCCGCAGTTCCTGCAAGCGGTCCTGGGCCCCGATGGTGGTGGCGGTGGCAACGGACGCGACCTCCACATCATCGAGATCGAGCAACGCCACGAGGTCGGCCCAGGCATGGGTCTTGGCGAGTCGGCCAAGCCGGATATGTCCCATGGGATCCCTCCCGTCCGCAAGAACATATGTTTTACTTCCGCGAGTATAGCAGCCCGAGGAGGTGGAGCGCTCAACGTGGTCGTGGGGTCGATCTTATGGTGCCTAGTGACAGCCCACAAGAGGGACTTGCTTTTCTGGCACGGTGATCAATCATCGGATGTGTCGCACCAGGTGACGCTCAATCGTCTCTTTAGAGAAAGTGAAGACTGATGTTAACAGCACAGAAGGCACCCTCGGGAACCAAACGGGCTGCGATTTACGTACGTGTCTCGAGCAAGCGTCAGGAGGATGAGGGGCAGTCTCTTGAAACACAAGAAGATGCCTGTCGCGCGCATTGCGCACAACAGGGGTTCGACGTGCTCGGCGTGTGGTCAGATGTTCGGTCAGGAAACGATTTGTTCGGTCGTCCTGGACTGACCGAAATCCGTGAACAAATCCGACTAGGGAATGCCTCGATTATCGTGGCACATTCCCTTGACCGCCTGACTAGAAACCAAGCCCACCTTGGTGTGATCCTTTCCGAATGTGACCACCATGATGCCGATGTCGAGTTGGTGACGGAGTCCCTTGAAGACACACCGGAGGGCCGGCTCCTTCAGAGCGTGAGAGGATTCGTTGCCGAGATCGAACGCACCAAGATTCTCGAACGTACGCTTCGTGGACGTCGCGCTCGTGCCGAGCGAAAAGGCATGCTCATACCAGGAAAGCGTGCGCTCTATGGGTACCGATGGAGAGATGCCACCAAGGGCGCCCTCGATTTAGATCCTGACACCGCTCCCATTGCTCGGCGCATCTTCGAGATGCATCTTACCGGTGAATCGCTTCGATCGATCTGCAAATCGCTCACCGCTGAGCACATTCCTACACCCTCAGGCGGTGAAGTTTGGCAACCATCGACCCTCTATAACTTGCTACACAATAGCTTGTACACAGGACACGCAACGGCCATGCGTGTTGAACACACTCGCGCTAGAAATGGAAAAATTACGCGAACCCCTCGACCGTTGGAAGAGCATATCGTACTGCCCGTTGGAACCGTACCCCCCATAGTGACCCAGGAAGAGTTCGCAGCCGTCGAAGTACGGCTTCAGGCGAACAAACGTGAAGCGATCAGGAACAATCATGATCCGGAATCGACTCTATTGCGCAGTGGAATCATTCGCTGCGGAACGTGTGGCACCGCCATGGCTGCGGTCACTTCCGCCCGAAAACGACGAGCCTATCGATGCAACACGCGGTCGCGGGATCGGTACGGTTGCCGCGCGATACAGATTGACGCTGAGCAGATCGATGGAATCGTCTGGGATCATGTTCGCGAGATCGTTCTTGATCCTGATGTCATCAACGAGCGACTCGCCCACCATCAACGTGGTAACTCGATGAAAAGTGACTTTGCCGCGATTGACCAACGAATCACTTCGGTGGAGAAGCAGCGCCAACGAATCAGTCGAGCAATTGGGCTTCTCGATGATGAGGATGCCGCCGCTCCCCTGTTCGATCAGCTTCGTGGACTGTCCATAGAGTCCAAACGGTTACTCCTCGAGCGTGAGGATCTCCTTCGCCGCGAATCAGCTAGGGAAGCCGACTCTCAGATGTGGCGACAGCTCGCCGAGTGGTGCGACCTCGTCCGAGACAATGTGAACTTGCTAACCTATTCAGAGCGAAGAAATCTGCTACTTTCGTTGGGAACTAAGGTGCAGGTGTGGTCGACGAAACACACTCCCCGATTCGAAATCACCATGGACTTAGGGGATATTGTGTTCAGTCCTGCGAGGATGACCGGCAGTATATTCATCACGAGCGCGGCCAGCAGTGGACCAGCCTCCCTGACCTCACGCGCCGGCATCGCAACCGGTTTGACCCCGTGGAGCCAGGCGTCACCCGGATCGTGACCGAGCCGCCGTTCGCGATCGGCCAGCAGGCGTACCTGATCGAGACGCCAGCGGGCACGATCCTCTGGGACCTGGTTGCCTGCATCGATGACGCGACGATCGCCGAGATCCGGGCCCGGGGCGGAATCGCGGCGATCGGCATTTCCCACGCCCACTACTACACGACGATGATCGAATGGAGCCGGGCACTGGGAGATGTTCCCATCCTGCTTCACGAAGCCAACCGGTCCTGGGTGGTGCGGCCGGACGATGCCGTGGTGTTCTGGCCCGGTGATACGCACTCGCCCCTTCCCGGCCTCACCATGATCCGGACCGGTGGGCACTTTCCGGGTGCGACCGTGCTCCATTGGAGCAACGGCGCGGACGGCAAGGGCGTGCTGTTCTCCGGCGATATCGTCTCGGTCGTTGCCGACCGGCGATGGGTGACATTTATGTACAGCTATCCGAACGACATTCCGCTCGACGCGGACACCGTGCGCCGGATGGCCGGCATGCTCGCCCCGTTCGCCTTCGACCGGATTCACGATGCCTTCGACAAGCACGTCATTGCGGACGCCAACGCCGCGGTCGCACGGTCGGCGGCACGGTACATCCTCCATCTCGAAGGGCGGGCGGGACCGACGATCTAATGGTCGGCGGCGTTGGCAAACCCACGGTCACCACTGGGAGGAACGATCCTTGCAGGAGTGAGAGTTTCGAAGGCGTTTCTTCGACGACCCTATCTCGGTCTTGAGCCGACAGCGAGGACACCATGGATCGCAACACCAGCAAGAAAAGCAGACGGGACAGGAAAGCCGAGAACCAGGAGAAGGTTGCCGATCTCACCCAGGATAATCAGGCCAGCCAGACGCTGCATACCACGACGAGCGATGTCGACGCCGCCACCGCGGATCTCCTTCAGCAGGATGTCGATGCCAATACCGCAGGCGTTGTTCAGCGGGATGTCGAGATCGAGACGACCTCCAGAGCGACCGAAACGGTCGACCTCGACAACCAGGACCTCGTCTTCGCCCTGGCCGAGGAGCAGCTCGAAGCGGATGTCTACGAGAAGCAAATCGGCACTGTCCAGATCGCGAAGCGAACCGAGGTGCTCCCGGTCGAAGGCGAGATCGAAGTCGATCACGATGAGGTCGAGATCGAGCACCGGGCGGTCAACGAGCCAGTCGCGGAAGCGGAAGAGCCATGGTACGACGGAGACACCCTGGTGGTTCCAGTCTATGAGGAGGTGCTCGTGACTGAGAAGCATCTCTATCTCAAGGAGGAGATCCGGATCACCAGGGTGAAGACGGCCGAGCAGGTAAGGATCCAGGACACGGTGCGCCGCCAGGTGATCGAAGTCAACAGCGATACCGCGCGCGCTGTCGACGAGGAAGTAGTCCCGTCGCCGAACAGCTAGCGTATGGGACGGGGTGTTCGCGGCGCCCCAGCGTCATCCGATGCCGAAGCGAGTGATGCTGGACTATCAAGCGTGTGTCTTCGATGCAAGGCACACGCCGCAGACCTGTGGATATATCCATACAGGGACACCGCTCGCGACGCATTTCTCCGTTGCATGCTACCGTCTGTCCCTTCATGAACGGTCACTCCATACCCCGTTCCGGCAAGGATCCTGATCGGTCTCGCATCGATCGGCAGGCGACACGGATGTCGACGTGTCCCGACCCCGTGCCTCGCCGGTTTGCCGCAACGTCGGGTTATCAGCTCGTGTTGGCGGGCGCGGGCGCGGCGAGGTGCCCCTCGCTCAAGCCAGCATCTCGCAGATGATGGGCGCCGATATTCCGGGCGAGGACGGCGAGCCCGGCCAGGTGGGCCTGGAGCCCGGCCGTGCTGGCGCAGCAGTCCGCCAGCACGATTGGCTCGATGTTGAGATCGAAGATGTCCATCGCGATCTTCAGGACGCACATATCGGTGTCGATCCCGACGATGGAGATGCGCTCGATTCCCTCATCCCTGAGATATTCGATCAGGGCATCGGGGATACCCGCATATCCGGGCTTGGTAAAGATGTGCTCCTCACGGGCGTGGACAGCAACATCCTGTGCCAGGTTGATCTCGGGCTCGTCCGCACACGCATCCCAACCGATAAAGCGTTGATAGGGACCGCTCTCGGTGTTGACGAAGCGCGTGAAGAGGATTGGCTCGAAGCTGCCCTGCTCGATCAACGTTGCCACGCGTTGCGGGATGTGCTGCGTGAACTCGTTGATGAACCCTTCCTGAACATCGACCACCAGCAATGCATCGCCCACAGTTCCCAAGTCCCATTCGTTATCCAGCAATCGGAACGATCATCCAATGCGTTGCTCTTTGCATGGTGCGGGCCAGCGTACGGATGTCGCACCGGGCGACCACTGGAGATGGTCCGTCACACGCCAGGAAGCTCGATTGGCCATGGGACGTCACAGATCAGGACACCCCCCGCCGCTTCGCGGCGGGGGGTGTCCTCTCCAAGGCCGGACGGATCGAATGCACTTCGCCTCAGGAGACGGTGACAGCGCCCTTCATGTTCGTGTGAAATCCGCAATAGTAGGTGAATGACCCCGCTTCCTCGAATGTGAAGCTGAAGCTGTCACCGTCTCCCAGCGTGTCCGACGCGAACGCGCCCTCGTCGGCGATCGCGCTGTGGGGACTCGTCTCCATGTTGGTCCAGGTCACGGTCGTGCCGACCGGAACCTCGATCGTGTCCGGCGTGAACCTGAACATGTCGATCATGACGGCTTCTTCGCCCCCTTCTGCCGCGGCGGCCTCCTCCGGTGTCGCGTCGGAGGACTCTCCGGTGATGAAGCCGCCAGCGGCGTCGAGGACTTCTTCTCGCGTCAGTGGCTGGTCGATGTCGTCCGGGAACGGTGACATCTCGTTGAGCCCGTTCAGGTAACCGGCGTGACGTGCCTCGACGCTGTGGATGCCGAGCGCGGCGGTGAGGATCGCCTCGTCAGAGATCGATGGAGCGGCGCCCGCATACGCCGCGACGCCGGTGTTCTCGAGCGCCATCGCTACTTCCAGGAAGCCGGCGATATCGTCGTAGCCGAAATCGTAGGTCGCTTCCGCCACCGGCTCGCCGCCAAGGTCGCTGATAACCCCCGTCAGGGTCTCGACATGGGCCGCTTCATGATCGCGAATCTCGGTCAGCAATCCGAACGCCTGCTCGTCGGTGCCCTCGGCGATGTCGGCCTCCCCAAGGGTATCCAGCCCATCGCGGTAGAAGGCGTGCTCAAGGTGTTCGAGCGTCAGCGCGTAATTCAGGATGTCGAGGTCGTCTTCGAAATCCTGCGCCAGTGACATCGTCAGCGACGTTGCAGGCGCAGCGGACGCGGAAGCCATGATCGCCGGGCCAGCGAACGCCGCGCCAACGGCAACCTTCGCACCGGTTCCGAGCACCGCCCGGCGCGAGCGGAGGCGAGCGCGCTCGCCATCGATTGCCATCAGAAACCGTTCATGCAATGCCTGTGGTCGCATTCGTGTTCTCCTGTGTCGATGGGTGGCTGTATGCCAAGAGCCGAGATCATTTGATTGCATGTCATGCATCTTCTTCAACGTGCACGGGCGGGCGACAGATCACTTCCGGCTGCACGGCGCCATGTCTTAGGACGCACCGGTCCCACGATCCAGGCGATATCGATGATGGGCTGGCACAGTGATTGCTTCACGAGATGATGTCGATCCCCGCTGAAAATCGACTCACCCTTTGTACCGACCGATTCCCCGCCGCAAGCGGTACGACGATTGACCGGAGGAGAATCACCATGGCCATGGACACACCGCGCGATCTGTTCCTGCACGAGCTGTCTGACACATTGAGCGCGGAACATATCATCCTCGGGATGCTCGGAGAACTCGAGCAGGAAACGGAGCATCCGGACGTCAAGGCTGCCGTGAAGCAACACCAGACGGAAACCAAACAGCAGATCGGGAACGTCGAGAAGGTCTTCAAGCAGCTTGGGGAGAAGCCTGAGGACGTGAGCTGCCATGCCGCCGAAGGCCTCAAGGCGGAGCACGATTCGCTCAAGGAAGAGCAGCCGTCTCCCCAGGTGATGGAGCTTGGCAATCTTGCCGGTGCCAGCAAGACCGAGCATTACGAGATCGCGTCGTACACCTCACTGGTCCAGATGGCCCGGGATCTGGGCGAGCGGGAAGCCGTGGACCTGCTCTCGGAGAACCTTTCGCAAGAAAAGGAAATGGCACGGACGGTCGAGTCCCTCGCGAAGCAGCTCGGCAAGGTAGTCAAGGCCGAGATGAAGGAGCAGGAGAAGGAAGCCGCCACCGCTTAACCCCGCGATCCCCGTACGTTTCCGTCGTTGCCCGGACTGCTTTAAGGCAGTCCGGGCAACGACGTTTGTGAGCGAGGCGGTGATCCCCGGGCTCTCCTAGACACTCGCGAGTCGTTCCCGCTTGCCTGTCCCGATGTACCCTTACGGTCAAACGCCCCGGATCGGGGCGAGTCTTGTCATCCGCACCTCGGTGGGAGATCGCCGGTGAACCGATATGTCCGGGGCGTGATTGGCGGAGGGGCGGGAACGCTGGTCATGACGGGGGCGATCCTGGCCGGGGAGCGGCTCTTCCGATTCCGCACGCCGCCACCCAAGGAGATCACGAGGAATGTGTTGTGGCGGATCGGCATGCCCCGGGCACAATCGGGTGCTCTTGCGCGCGTGATCTGGGTGGCGGCACACGAGGCGTACGGCATGACCTGCGGCGTGGGCTATGCGCTCGTGCGACCTCGTTTACCAGCATCGCGGTACGCCGCGGGGCTGATATTCGGTGGCGCGGTCTGGGTGGTTGGCTACCTCGGGTACCTTCCCGCACTCGGTCTCTACCCCTCCCCGGACGACGACAAGCGATCGCGAACGTCAGTAATGGTCATCGCGCACGCCGTGTTCGGTGTTGTGCTTGCGGAGGTGGAACACCGCCTGTCCCGGCGTGATGGTCACCGGTAGACGCAAGCGCATGATCGGCGCACCGTACACGTTCGCAGGCAGCGACCATTGCAACGTGACTCTGTCAAGACCGGCCCGACCGATCGACGAAGCGGGGTCAGCGGGCTCCGAACCGAAGCGGGGCGGACCGGCCGCAGTGCGCAAGGAGCAGCGGTCGACGGTGGCGCGGTGATCTGGGATGGCCGCGCCGCAAGGCTGGCAGACCTTTTCGCGCGAGCCATGTCGGTTATTGGTTGACCGCACCCATCGCGCGGTCGAGGATCTGCCCGATGGGCTGTTCTCCCTTGCCTGCTACCCATGACCCGATCGTGGCGTCGACGCAGCCGAGGGCGGCTGCGATCAGGGCGGTAGGCCGGGGGTCGGAAGCATCCGACGTGTCTGCGCCGAGACGGCGAGCAATCTCGGGCCGTAACAGCTCGTGCCAGCTCGCGTTCTTCTCGTGATGCTTCGCGGCGAGTGCCGGGGTGGCAATGATGAGCCGTGCCAGGCGCAAAGCGCGCTCCGGTTCGGCGTTGTAATGCTCGATCAGCGGCTCCAGCGAGCGGCGCAGGGCGATCCACGGTCTCTCTTCGTCGGGCTGGCTTCGCAGTGCATCCAGCAGTTCGTCGCCAGCGTCCGCAACCTCGCCGAGGAGGGCATCGTCCTTGGACGCGAAGTACCTGAAGAACGTGCTGCGGGAGATCCCGGCCGCCGTGCAGACGTCCTCGACGGTCGTCGCCTCGTAGCCGCGCTCAAGGAACAGATCGAACGCCATCGCCGATAACTGCGCCTTCATCGCCTGCCTGGCAAGCTCGCGCGCCCCTCCACGCCGCCGCTCCCCGCAGAAAACGCAGGCTGTTGCCCGCGAGATCGGCGCGGACCATTTCGTCGCCGACTTCACTCGCCTCGACGAGGTGCGGAGGCTGGCCGCCGAGCTGGACGCCGCGTACCCTCGGATCGACGTAATCGCCAACAACGCAGGCGGTATCTTCAGTGATAGTGCCAAAACCGTCGACGGGTTCGAAAAGACCTTCCAGATCAACCACCTGGCACCATTTCTGCTCACCGGGCTGCTGATGGACAAGCTGACCGCTTCCAACAGCACGGTGATTCAGACTTCGAGCATCGGCTCACGCATGGCCGGCAAGCTCGACCTCGAAGATCTCGACAACGAGCGGGACTTCAACGCACTGAGGGCCTACAACGCGGCCAAGCTCGAGAACATCCTGTTCACCAAGGAACTGCACCGCCGATACCACGACCAGGGGGTCTCCGCAGCCGCCTTCTACCCAGGCAACATCGCAACGAGCTTCGGCTCCGAAACCGACAGCCGCATCATCAAGTTCATCGCCACCAACCCCATCGCGCGTTCCATCCTGCTGACCACCCCAGACAAGGGAGTCGACCAACTGGTCTGGCTCGCCGAGACTCGGCCCGGCGTCGAATGGCAGTCCGGCAACTACTACGAGAAGCGCAAACCAGCCAAACGCATCAACCCGCAGGCGCTAGACGCCGACCTCGCCCGCGAACTCTGGGAACGCTCCCAACAGCTGATCGGCGACCCGATCGCCTCATCGGGGCGCTGATCAGACGCGGTTACCTTGCTTTCCTACGGGTGCCTTGCTTGGCGCAGGAGCGCGTCAACGGCGTCGACAGCGGACGGTCACCATGGGCCGCGGTGACCGTCCGCAGATGATACCTGCAACCGTTCCCCCGGCGACATCACCCGCATCGACACCGCCATGCTGACGAGGTGCACACCAGCGGCATCCGATCAGCGGCACGCCAGCCCTGGCAGAACACAACATTGGAGCCCCACAGGCGACCGGGGAAACCCACGCCTACACCGACCTGGACTTGGCCTGTTCAGGTCGCTCGGCCACCAGCTCAGCCCCCTCGACGGCCTCGCCCACAATCCCGTGAAGGCCGACCACATGGCCGAGGGACGACATCCTGCGCGTCCTCCAGTCCGACGGCAAGCCGAGATTCCTCGGGAAGGCCATCTCCGAGCTTGGCAAGCTCCCCAAGACGGTCCACCCGCCCAACTACCTGGGCGACGGAGAAGCCTACCGCGGGACCATCGGGGGACAACTCAACCTCCACGTCCAACGCCACTCCCTCGCTCCCGGCCACACCGTGGTCAAGGATGGTCAGCGCTGCCGTGAAGCCTGCTCGTTTAGGAGCGCCTCGATCCGGATCAGGCGCTGCTTGACGTCCTCTTCGTCTTCCTCATAAGCCCGAACGCGCATGAACTCGAAGAAGCCCGCCAGCAGGGCGAACTGCACGGCGAGCTGCCAGAACTCGGATTGCAGGTTCTCCGCGGTGTCCCGCACCCATTGCACCAGATAGTCGCTGAAGACAGCCGTCTCCTGGTGTGTCGCCGCCTCGTCGATCTCGGCTTCCCACCCCGAGTAGAGATGGATCACCACGAAGACGAGCGCCAGCACCGCCATGAGTGTCGCAGCCCGGTATCTGCCCATCCTGTTCTCCCCCATGAAACCGCCGCTTATAACAACCAATGCTCGCTCTATTGAAGCGACGGCCATCCATACCAGACCAGCGTCGTCTCCCACAAGAGATGGACGTTGCAGTCGTGCGCGAGCGCGACGTTGCTCGCGATGCAGGTTCCACCATCGAGCGGCCTCCTTTATGCCTGCTGGTCCCGACAACACATGCCTAGGTACCTTGCCACAGGTTCCCACAAACTGGAGCGCTCCTACTTTCTGGCGCAGCGTCCCGGCACGTTGTGGTGGAACCAGTGGTCGTGACCGATTAT
Source organism: uncultured Thermomicrobiales bacterium (assembly GCA_902806355.1). The sequence goes on from CADCWI010000015.1 coordinate 23,615, forward strand.
GGTCTCAGGCGGACCGACACGGCCATGGGAAGGCAGCAGGCGGAGCGCACCGAGGTCAGAGACATTGCCGTCACCAACGTTTTGGTCGTCACCATGAACAGGCATCAGGAGGTAGTTAGGTAGTCTAAACCCCGATACGCCGCAGATTTGGCTTCAGAGGGCGCTCGCGATACCTCGACAGCATTTGGTACCAGTGCGTCCAGCATAAACGCTATCCCAGGATACCGGCGAGTAATACCCCCTCCAAGTACTATCGGCAATATGGCGCTGACTCGTATATGGCGCAATGCCTGATGCAACTTTTCTGCTACAAACATCTGATCTGCCTCACAGAGCCAAGTGGGAAGGTATTGAGCTGATAGTTCGGAATTGAGGCAGCCTACACTGCGGCATCCGTTACAGAAATTGCTACCTCCCACGAATCTATGACCTAAGTCGATGTCGCTTGCAGATCCATCTCGTACAATTGCACTCCCTACCCCCGTACCGAGCGATACATAGATAATTTCGGAACTCGGATTCCCGTCAGATCGCAGGATTGATTCGCCAAGAGCCGCGGCCACCGCATCATTTACTACAAGACGTAGGTCTGCTATACCCAATTCCCTGGCTGGATCAGCAGTATCAGGCCACCCTACATTACCTGCCCATAGCACTTTCCCGTCAGATACTATTCCCGGGCAAGCTAGGGCAACTGGTTGTCCTAATTCGCAGATGACCCCTGATGAGAACCAGTAAAAACCTGAAGCGTCTCGAATGCAAGTCTGACTAGATGACCCACCAAGCTCGACGAATGCAATCGAATTCATAAACTCTCCTTGTAAAGTATCATAGCTAAAATGGTAAATGGCATCGAACGATCGCGGCATCATAAATCCTGTTCCAGGGATGCGCCATCGCGGGTTTGCCCTGCGTCATACGTACGAGTAGTACGCCTCTCTCCCGCATAGTGTAGCGAGCGACGCGAGACGACAGAGGGCGCCCGGGTGTACGTTGACCGGGGGTATGACGTTCTCAAGACCGCCGGAGCGCTCCTGGCCGCCGTAAACGAGGCGCAGGCGAACGGCCTGTACGCCATCGCCCACCTCGTGGACGACTCCGACCCGGCGGGAATACACCGTCGCTCAACCCTGAGTGCATCGGCGTGACGACTCGCGACACATGGATGCCTCAGGCTGATTTCGACGCTCGTGTAAACGAATTCGTCCACGGGTATGCGCGGGAATACCTACCTACTTACCGCTCATCGGCCGGCATCGCATCGTGCTACCATGCTGCCGGTCCGGGACTGTCTGCTCCACCCAACGGGAACACCCAATCGTGCCCATCATCGAGATCGATCAGCTCGCCGAGGCGATTTGGGACGTCCCGATCAGTAGGTCGATCAGCATCACCTTATTGAGCTCGACGTGCTCAGACGCCGCCTGTTCCGCCGCATTCGGGTCGCGGCGGCGTGCGCTCAGACGTGATCATGCCTGATCGCATCAACGCGTGAACGCCTGCCTGATACCGCTCGAGCGAGGTCGTCTCCCCGAGCAAGGCCCTCTGGATGATGTAGCCCTCGCCCAACCCGACCAACGCCATCGCGAGGGATTCGGGGTCGACCGTGGGATCGATCTGCCCCAACACCTGGCATTCCGCAACCAAGTGCGTCAACCGTGCCCTGACTCCGCCGAACAATCCCGTCAGCTCCGCCAGCAAGGGCGGGGTGCGGAGCGCTTCTGACCAGACCTGAAGGATAAGCGGGAAGATGTGCTGCTCATTCTGCAGTCGCTCCGCGGCAACCAGGAACTGATCGACCAATGTTTCCAGGTCAGGAGGTGATCCGGCCGGTGAGCGCGCTTCAAAGACGGCGGAGATCGTGGAGAGCGCATCGGTGGCGATCGCCTTCACGATCTCGTTCTTGCTCCGGAAATAGAGGTAGATCGCCCCAGCGGAAAGATTCGCCTCGCGCTGAACATCCTGCATTGAGGTCGCGTGAAAACCGTCGCGCAGAAACGCGGTCCGGGCGGCGTCAAGGATCTGTTGGCGACGAGCACGGGAGTGCTCCTGAGTAACCTTTGGCATGGAACCATTCTAAAACGAGCGATCGTTCTTGACAACTCGCACAATCCATTCTAGTGTGATTTTAACAAAACGACTGTTCGTCTTCTAAAGAGGAGTCCACAATGGCTTCGTCGCACAGACTCTCTACGGACACCAGACGGCTCGCTGCAGGTGTCCTTCTCCTTCCATTTATCGTTGGCCTTGTGCTCATCGCCTTCACCTGGCCAGCCTCGGAGATCGCACCGCGCAGTCTGCCTATTGGATTGGTAGGACCTGAGCAAGCCGTATCCCAGATCTCGCCTATGCTGACCGGACGTGGTCTTGAGATCTCGACTTATGCCGATGAGTCCGCGGCCCGCACCGCAATTGAGGACCGCGACATCTACGGCGCGATCGTGCTCGCATCAGACAAACCGATCGTGCTGACCGCCTCCGCCGCGAGCCCGGTCGTCGCTCAGCTCCTTCAGCAATTCTCTACGCAACTCGCGCAGACTGGCGAACAGTCCGCACCTCAATCGGTACCCACGGTCATCGATGTCGTCCCTACGACTCCGGATGATCCCCGGGGGGCGGTGCTCGGTGCCTCGATGTTCCCCCTCATCCTCGGCGGCTACGCGTCAGCGCTCATCCTGTCCATGGTCTCGACTTCTGGAATGCGCCGGATCGTTGGGGTGATTGCAGCGGCCAGTGGCGCGGGAATGATGGCGGCACTGCTGATGCAGACCTGGCTGGGTGCCCTTGACGGCTCATGGTGGCTGAATGCGAGCGTATTCGCGCTGCTCATTCTCGCGATCGCCTCCGCTGGACTCGGTGCCATTGCTCTGGCAGGGAATATCGGTTTGGCGGTCGTCGTCGTGCTGATGCTGCTGATCGGGAATCCCCTGTCCGGCATCACCTCAGCCCCAGAGCTCCTGCCGACCTGGGCCGGCACACTCGGCCAGCTCCTTCCCCCTGGGGCGGGCGGATCGCTGCTCCGGAGTACGTCCTTCTTCGATGGCGTCGGCAGCGCCCAGCCGCTGATCGTGCTGCTCTGCTGGATCACGGTCGGCCTGGGCACCGTCCTGGTGGCTGGAACTCGTTTGCGCGACCAAGTCAGCGTCTCGTGAGCCTCCGCCTCAGCATAGGATCGTGGAGCAGGTGCCAGAAGCGAAAGCCGGCGCCAGTGCCGTGATGAATGACGTCGTCCGGCAAGTCAGTGGCGCACCCAGCGTCACGATCATCGGCTCGATCATGAACACCTTTGCGGAGACCGGATGTGATGGACGCCATCGGAGAATTGCCGGCCTGCGCGGCACGAGGCTCGGTCGGTGGAGCCATGCAGATCGCCGACCGGTTCGGCGGACCTATGGATACACGGCTCGGGACATCGGCGCAAACACCCTTTGTCGATGCAATGGGGATTGCCGCACTCGTCATCGCAATAGTGGCACGTGGCGGAGCCATCACCGGGTACCGCTGGCTCCCGGTCCGAGGGCGAGGCCATTCCTCCCTCTTGGCCAAATGCTCCTCAGCCGCACCATGATGTGGAGTCACCCGGGACGTATACCAGTACCGGGCAAGCGGTCACGGACAGCATCGGCGCTCACGCACTCCTCGCGATGTCGTGAGGGGAACCGGCCGTTCGCTGGCTGTAACAGAACGGTGACACGGCTGAGGAAATGCGGCGAAACCGCGGAACCCCGGAGGATAAGTCAATGAGCGTCGTACGAGTGCATGGCAATTCAACAATCGATCAGGTCAGGCTCCGCCAGGCTGGTCACGCGAAGCGCACGATCCAGCTGCACGGCGCGCGGGAAGTGGTGATCATCGGCCTGGCCGCCTACAACTACTTCTTCGTCCGGGGCCTGATCGAGACCCGCGTCGGCGAGGCGATGGACAACTCTCACTGGCTGGTCTCCCTGGAGGAACGACTGGGCCTGTTTCACGAGGCAACGCTGCAAGGCTGGATCGTCGGGCATGACTGGCTGGTGACGCTCGCCAACGCGGTGTACATCTACGGCCACTGGCCGGTGGTGATCGGTACGCTGGTCTGGTTGCTGGTCCGCCACCGCGAGATGTTCCCGGTCTATCGCTCGGCATTGCTCATCTCGGGCGCGATCGGGATCATGGTCTTCATCACGTTCCCGATGGCGCCACCACGATTCCTGCCGGAGTTCGGATTCGTCGACACGGTGACGCTCCATTCGGAGGCGTATCGCGTGCTGCAGCCGCCTTCCCTGACGAACCAGTACGCGGCGATGCCGAGCCTGCACGTCGGCTGGAACCTGCTGATGGGGATCGCAATCTTCTCAGGCTCGACACACCGGTTCTGGAAGGGGTTTGCCGTGGTCATGCCTCTCCTGATGGTCATCGCCACCATCGTGACGGCGAACCACTACCTCCTCGATGGCGTGGCCGGCTCGGTCGTTGCCTTGGCGGGACTCGCGGTCGCCCGGAAGCTGAGCAGGCCCCAGGCGGTCGAGCGGTCCGCGCCGTCGCCGGTCGGTTCCACAACCACAACACCTGCGGCGTGGCCGTGGTGATCCAGGGCACGAACCGCTACTGGCGCTGGGAACGGCTCGACGACGGGAGCGATCCGGACCGGGCCGACCTACGGCTGGGCGAGGTCTTCGACCACGGACCGGGCGAATACGTGCTCTGGGACGATCCCCTGCACGTCCAGCAGGGCGTGGACGGCGTGGCCTACGAGTTCGTCTTTTTCGGCCGCAACCCGAACCTCCAGCCCCGCGCCTACTTCGATCCGGCCACCGGCCAGGCCACCTACGCCGCGGCGGTCGACACGGCATGCCCGCCGCAGTGATGAACCCAACTATTTAGAGCGACCGGCAATAGGCATCATTTCAGCCTCCGCGTGGTAGGGCGTCCCGGCCACCGGTAGCGCGATCGCGCCCGCTGGATCAGGCAGCGCGTGACGACGAACGTGGCTGCGAGAGAGGTAGAAGTCGACCACGGACTTGGCTTTCTCGGTGCAGCGGCGCAGCTTGCCATAGCCGTTCATCCAGGCATGGGTCCGCTCGACCACCCAGCGCTTGCCCACCTGGACCGGAGCCGGGAGCCCTTTGCGGGCGATCGCCCCGATGAAGCCCAAGGCATCCAGCAGCGCGCGGGTCACCCCACTGTCGTAGCCGCGATCCAGATGCACCGTGGTGCGATCCCGTGGAGGCACCCAGGCCTCCAGCCCGGCCAGCGTCGGCCCCAGCAGCGGTTCATCATGGCGGTTGGCCCCGGTCGCCACGACGTGGAACGGAATCCCGGTGGCGTCCGTCACCGTTGACCGTTTCAGCCCCTGTTTGCCCCGATCGACGGGACTACGCCCCGCCGCTTCACCTCCGCCCGGGGCCTTGGTGATGCACCCGTCGACCGCCACATCGTCCAGCTCTAGGCCGATCATGCGGTCATAGTGCTCCAGTACCAGAGTATGCAGGCGCTCGGACAGCCCAGCGGGTGGGTGGGCGAGACGTCCGGGTGCTCAGGGAGCAGGGCAGCAAACTCTGCCCAAATGGGCTCCATCAATGATACTGGGACAGCAGGCACGGAACCCTCCAGGGCGCACAGAGACGTCAGACATCTCTATGATCTCCTGGTCCGTGCCTGCAGGTCACCTATTGCCGGTCGCTCTAACTCCCTACTCACCGCTCATCAGCCGGCATCGCATCGTGCTACCATGCTGCCGGTCCGGGACTGTCTGCCCCACCCAACAGGAACACCCAATCGTGCCCATCATCGAGGTCGACCAGCTCGCCAAGGCGTTCCGCCGTCCCAAACAGTTCGACGGCCCCCTCGGCGGGCTTCGCACGCTCGTCACCCGCCAGTACGAGACCGCGCACGCCGTCGAGGGCGTCTCGTTCTCGATCGACGAGGGCGAGTTGATCGGCTATTTGGGCTCCAACGGGGCGGGCAAATCGACGACGATCAAGATGCTCGCCGGAATTCTCGTCCCGACCTCCGGGCGGGTCGAGGTCGCCGGGCTGGTACCCTGGCGCGAGCGCGAGCGGAACGCGCTCCAGATCGGGATCGTCTTTGGCCAGCGCACGCAGCTCTGGTGGGACCTGCCGCTCGCCCACTCCCTGCGCCTGATCGGCAAGCTCTACCGGATGGAGCCCGAGCGCTACCGGCGCAACCTTGCCCGGATGACGGAGCTGCTGGACCTCGCGCCATTCATGGCCACCCCCGTCCGGCAGCTCAGCCTCGGCCAGCGGATGCGCGGGGATCTCGCCGCCGCGATGCTCTACGAGCCGCGCATCCTCTACCTTGACGAGCCGACGGTCGGGCTCGATGTCGTCGCCAAGGAGCGGACCCGCCAGTTCATCGAGGAGATCAACCGCGAGACCGGCACCACGATCATGCTGACCACGCACGACCTCGCCGATGTCGAGCGGCTCTGCAAGCGGATCATCTTCATCGATCAGGGCAAGGTGCTGTACGACGGATCGGTCGACGAACTGAAGCGTCGCTACGCCCCGTACCGGATGCTCGATGTCACGCTGGCGATGGATGGAGACGGTCACGCGGATGACGTAGCGGGAATGGACATCCCCGGTGCGGAGATCGTCGAGCGTTCGGAGGCGCGGCTGCTGGTCCGGTTCGATCCGGAGGCGATCGCCGTCGCCGACCTGATCACCGCGGTGATCGCCCGGCACCCGGTGTCCGACATCTCGATCGTGGAACCCGATCTCGAAGGCGTGGTCCGCGAGATCGCCGAAGCGGGTCAGGTGAAGGCGTGACGGCATGGGGATGGCCGCGGGGCTTGGCGCCAAGCCCTGCGGCTGCGCCGCCGTTGGAAGTGCTTCGCACGGAGACTCATCCCAGGCGATGCCGAAGGCAGCGATGGACCGCTCTCGCTCGGTCGCTCCGCAACCGTCTATTGGCGAATGTGGCCCGTCGCTGCGCTCTGAGTGATGGGCTGATGGTGCCCGATGCGGCCGCAGCCGCGAAGTGGTGGCCCGGCCACCGTACGGATGAACCCTGTGTTCATCCGTACGGTGTGTCAAGGCAATTCACCCCTGCCGGACAGCGCTGTTGGCAGGGGATGGACACCCCATGAAGGTGACGCGTGGTCTGGCCCTCGGGCGCGACGTGCCGGCGTGGATCGAATATGCCCGCGTCCACATCCGCAAGGCGTACACCTACCGATTCAACGTGGTCATCGCGTTCCTGCTGACCGGGATCACGATCTACCTGCTGACGGTCATCTGGCGATCGGCCTACGGCGAGCAACGGGTGGTTGACGGGATCGCGCTCGAGCAGATGCTGGTCTACCTGACGATCGCGAACCTGCAGGTCCGGTTCCTGAGCCAGGAAGTCGACGAGGACATCCGCGACCGGATCCGCGAGGGGCAGATCGCGTTCGACCTGAACCGGCCCGCGGCTTACCCGGGACAACTGATGGCGGGAGCGGTCGGGGACATGATCGGTGCGCTGCCCTTCCTGATCGTCGCGTTGCCGGTCGCCTTCATCGCGGGGGAGCTGCGGCCACCGGATTCGATCGAGACTGGCCTGGCCTACCTCGGGAGCCTGCTGCTGGCCTGGATCGTCGCCGTCCAGCTCAACCTGTTGATCGGGCTGACCGCGTTCTGGACGCTGGAGATGACCGGCTTCCAGATGATCTACCGGCTGGTCGCCAACTTCGCGACCGGGGCGTTGATCCCGCTCTGGTTCATGCCGGATGCGGTAGAGGCGGTCGTCCGGGTCCTGCCGTTCCAGGCAATCGCGTTCATTCCGGTCTCGATCTACGTTGGCGCCCCGGCGACGGGAAGCGTGCCGGCCGCGATTGGACTGCAGGTGCTCTGGATCGGACTTCTCACGCTCGGCATCCGCTGGATCTGGAGCCGTGCCATCCACCACACCGTCATCCAGGGAGGGTGAAACCGACCATGGAACGCATGGCGATCCTGTGGGACATGGCGCTGACCTCGCTCCGCTCCGAATTCCAGTACCGCGCCAACGTGATCGCGAGCATCATCGGCGGATTCGTCTATCAGCTGACGGGTTTCATCGTCGTCTGGATCATCGTCGACCGGTTCGATGCGCTCGGCGGCTGGACGCTCCCGGAGATCACGTTCCTCTACGGGATGCGCCTCACGGCACACGGCATCTACTACGCCCTTTTCAGCCAGATGTTCGACCTGGACCGGGTGCTGATCACCGGGGAATTCGACCGGTACCTGGTGCGGCCGATGTCGCCGCTGCTCCAACTCTTCACGCGAAAGCTGCGGGTCAACTGTTTCGGTGACCTGATCGGCGGGGCGACGCTGCTGGCGTTCGCCGCCGCCGGGGCCGGGATCGACTGGTCTCCGGCGTCGTTTGGCCTGCTGATCGCGGCAGTGATCGGCGGCGCGCTGATCGAGGGAGCCGTCCAGGTCACGATGGGATCGTTGGCGTTCCGGTTCCTGAACGCCCAGGCGGCGCGGGTTGCGACGAACGAGGTCTTCAACCTCTACGGGAACTACCCGATGACGATGTTCCCGAAGGTGCTGGAGTACTTGCTGACCTTCGCGCTGCCGGTCGCGTTCGTCGCCTACTTCCCGGCGTCGACGATCCTGGGGCGAACCGACGAGCTGAGCGTGGCGCCGTGGATCGGCTGGCTGGCGCCGGTGCTCGGGGTGGTGCTGTTCGGGCTCGCGGTCCAGTTGTGGACATGGCAGAGCCGCCACTACCAAAGCTCCGGCCACTGAGCATAGCTAACCGGCGTCAAGCAGTTTGATCAGGCGCTTCGGGGCGGTCATCCGGTAGCTCTCGTCGATTGCATCCGCGATCTCGACCCAGTCCGGATCGAGATCGAGCCAGAACCCGATCCACCCCCGGTGTCCGACATAGGGCGGAACAAAGACCCGGTCCGGGCTGGCCGCAACGAGCGCACCCGGGACGCCGGGTGGAGCCTTGCACCAGAGCGACATCCGGTCCCCGACGCCATGCTGCATCGCGAAGATCTTGCCGCCGGCCTTGTAGACGGGATCGCCGACGCTCCCCTCGGTGATCTCAACGGCTCCGGGGAAGGAACCGCAGATCGATGCGAGTTGATCGAGAATGACCCTTCGATTGCCAGATTGTGCAGGCATGACAAGATGATCCTCTCCCCAAGCACGGAAATGACACGCTCTCACTGATACCGGGCGCACGACCGGAATGCAACTGGGTCTTCTGGACGGGACAGGCGCACCCGCGGTGGTCACGATCGTGGAGTGACTGCAAGTTCACAAACAGATCCTGAGGTTTTCCAAGGTTCGCACGGGGTCAGGATCATGGTAGGGCAAAGGTGGGGCACGTTCCTCGCCATCAGGTGTTCGCCCCGGTAGCGCGAACGAGCGCCCAGTTCCGTGGTGATCTGACGTCGATACACGTCAGGGAGTCGCCTGAGTAGGCGTGCCAGTCACGTAAGGCCAGCGATCGCCAGCCACCGTCCCGCGAGGTCTCTCGTTCGGTGCCGCACACGTCGAGTTCCGGCAGGAGTATCGAATACTGCGTACGGCGGCCATTCGAAGATAAAGATGCCCAACTCTGCCGCGATGACAGACCGCCGCATTCTCTCGAGATTGATGCCACGTTCGCTGCAATAGGTAACCAGCAGATCCGGCGGAATCCGGGCACCGCTCGGGGTGGCCCGCGCTTCCAGGAATGCCAGCTCCATGGCGGGGTTCCCACGTCTGGCAGACTGCCAGTCGATCCAAACCAGGGCACCGTTCTCATACAGGATGTTCTCGGTATGGCAGTCACCGTGGACGAAACACTCACCAGTCTGAAGAATCTCCTGCTCCAGGAGTTCCCGGCTCTCAATGATGGCGTCGAGCGAAGATGCGAGGTCTCGGCGCCAGAATCCGTCGACCACAGGCATATCCGGCTCTCTCAGAGCATGGAAGGGCGACCGATCATCTTTCCAGCGGTCTGGCTCTGGAACCGCGGTGCCGTGCAGCCGCGCCAGATCAACGGCGAGCGCTCGCCATGATCTCCTGTCCCACGACGGAGCGGGTCGTATCTCACCGTGGGCCGAGAGGAGCATCGCGATGACGTCATGGTCCTCATAATGGTCGAGCAGGGCTGGCGTGCGAATTGGCAACCGCTCAGCCAGGTCGCGGTAGAAGGCGAGTTCACGGTGCCCAGCACGGGCATCGTTGTCCCTCCGCAGTGACGTCACCTTCAGCACACACGCCCTGCCATCTTCCTGCCTGGCTACGCAGACCTGAGATCCAGACATACCGTGCGTGAATTCCCGCAATTCCACACGTACGTCGAGCCGCTCCGCCACCATCGCGACAAGATCAGCATCCATCTGCGAAGGCTCCCTTGCTGTCCACGCAATCAACGCGCTTATCGCCCGAGCTGTTCGTGTACCCGATTCAACGCCTGAGCCGATTGTGAACTGTGGGCGAGGCGTTGAAGACGTTGCGTTGGGCGTGGCGAGGTCGCGAAAGGTCCTTGGTTATCAGCGTCGTCCATAACAGGCGCTACGCTATGCGCTACCGACAGGCGCCTTAACGAGCGGCGATGGTGTAGCGACGGAGTCCGGCGTTCCAGGCGGTCTGAACTAGCACGACCGCGATCACGCTGAACGCCAGGCTGAGCACAGGCACGAGTGGGCTGACGCCACGGGTAAGGGCACGGGCCGAGCACCGCTCGGGGTGGCCCGCTCACACAGGCGCCCGACATCGGCCATGTAATGACTCGTCAGCAGCATGGTCGCGCCCGTCTCCCGGCAATATCCGGTGATGAACGCGCGCGTCATCTCGACCACGCTGACGTCCATGCCGATCGTCGGTTCGTCGAGAAAGAGCACGCGCGGGCGGTAGATCAGACTCAGCGCGAGCCCGCAGCGCATCCGCGCGCCGAGCGAGAGCGCCCGGACCTGGCGGTCCAGCAAGGGTCCCCACTCTAGCATGCTTGAGAGGTCCTTGAGGGTATGCCGGAATGCATCCTCCGGGACCTCATAGATGAGTTGCTGAAGGCGCAGCGAATCCATGACGGTGAGCTCGGCGGGGCCGCCGATCGGCTGGCTGCCGCGGATCATCGCGATCTGCCGGAGGAAGGCGGGCTCCCGTCGCCAGGGGCGATGGCCAAGCACACGGACTTCCCCGTCCGTCGGATGCAGGATGCCGCTCAGCATCTTGAGAGTCGTGGTCTTGTCCGCCCCGTTCGGACCGATGAACCCCACCATCTCCCCGGCGTGCAGATCGAACGAGACCTCGCGCACGGCGTGGATCTCCCGGTATGTTCGCCGGAACACGGACCCCATCGCCGAAGCCAGTCCCTCGGCTCGCACGGGTGCCCGGTAGTTCATCGTCAGGTCGCGAACATTGATTGTCTGGTCCATGTGCCTCCCTGCCCTGATCGATCATTTCTCCAATCTAGAAGGTGGAAGCAAGCATCGAAGATTTCGCGGATAATGAGGCTCTGGACCGCGAGAAAATCTCCATCGGCACTTTAAGGTTTCACACAAAGATGCGTGATTGCTACAGACCGGTCGACCTGGCCTGGGACGCTGCCATCAGCGCCGCAAGCGTGCGCATGTACGAGCGGGAGGGATTCCTGTCACCCGCCGAACGCGGCACATCAGGGCACCGCCGCTACCGGGAGCGCCACCTGCATGCGCTCCGGACATCGCGGTCCCTGATGAAGGGGTATGGCTGGGTCTATGCACGGGACGTCATGCGGGCGGTCCATCAGGGTGACATCCCGGGGGTCATGGCAATCGTGGATGCCAGGCACGCCGGGATCGACCGGGAGCGGCGGGATGTCGATGACGCCGTTCGCACGCTTCGCCTGATCTCGGACGGGTTGGCAACGCCGATCGGTCCTGGGGGAGCGCCACGCCAATCCGGCTCCCTGCGCGTGGGGGAAGCGGCGCGGCTGGCGGGGGTTCGCCCGTCATCGTTGCGCTTCTGGGAGCGGGAAGGTCTCCTGCATCCACGCCGCGATCCGGAAAGCGGGTACCGCCTGTACGATCGCGATGATGTCGGACGATTGCGGATCATCATCGTGCTTCGCGAGGCGGGCTACCGCTCGGACGACATCCGGCAGGTGCTGGACGAGCTGCGAGGTGACAATCCGGCGGCGGCACTGCTCAGGGCACAGCGGAGGGCCGACGACCTGGAGCGGGTGAGCCTCGCCTGTATGGAGGCGACCGCCGCCCTCTGGGGCTACCTCGCCCGGTATGCCATCCCGGAAGAGCCACCCAACTGACCGGTCATGACGCAAGTCCCGGGGCGACGGAGCGGTCCGTCGCGGGAGATGCCGGACGTGCGGGCGAGCCACTCATCTCGCGCCTCACGATCGGCGGCGAAGTCATGGAACGTCGGGATGCCGGCCAACTCCGGCGGGCCAAGAACGCGCCCCGTCGCTGGGCAGGCAGGTGTAGGCAAGCGTGCTGGGTCAGGCAGACAACCAACGAATGCCGCGACCCGACGTACCGCCTCCCCAGGTGGCACAGGGTTTGCACCCTTGTGGCCTAGCACCACAGGTATTGCCGCCGGAGGGGTCCGCCCATTCCCATGGGCAAGGACGATCCTTCCACCACAGCACCCTCGTACGAGATAGAACGTGTCCGGTGCCGTTCTACGGAATACCCGAACCCCTCCGGAACGGCAGCGCGGACGCCGGACGTTGCTCCTGGAGACTGGGATCGCTTCGGCCGGCGCACGAGAGCCAGAGCCGCCGACCCGCCTATGAGGAGCAGTGAAGCCATGAACACGCGGAACGCATTACCGAAAGCGTCCGTCAAGGACACGCTCAGCGTGCTGGCCGATGTCATCATCCCGACCGTTGCCAAGGGCCCGATCATCCGGCGGCCGAAGATGGTGGCAATGGCGGAGCGTCTTCAGCTCGACGCACGCGCGGTCAGGCGCATGCAGAAGATCGCGAGCACGTACGGATCCGGCCCATTGATGCTGGCTGTCCCGCGTTGGTCGCGGGCGCTGATCCTTGCTCCCGAGCACGTCCATCGGGTGCTCGACCGCACGCCCGAGCCGTTTGCCACCGCGAGCGACGAAAAACGCGCGGCACTCTCCCATTTCGAGCCCAAGGGTGTGCTGATCTCACATGGTCCGGAGCGGGCGGTCCGGCGACGATTCAACGAAGCCGTTCTCGAAACGCCCAAGCCGGTGCATGGGCTCGCGCCTCGATTTATCGACGTCGTGAACGAGGAGGCTGCCTCGCTACTCAACGATGCCGAACGCGACGGTGAGCTGGTCTGGGATACCTTCGTCGAGGCGTGGTTCAGGGTCGTGCGCCGGGTGATGTTTGGCGACTCCGCCAGGGATGATCGCGAGCTGACCGACATGGTGGCCAAGCTTCGTGCCAATGCCAACTGGGCATTCATGAAGCCGAAACAGGAAGACCTGCGCGACCGGTTTCTTGCCGGGATCGAGGCACGCATCGCCAGGGCGGAGCCAGGAAGCCTGGCGGGCATCATCGCCGCCATGCCAGTGACACCGGAGATGGAGCCCGCGCATCAGGTGCCTCAGTGGCTCTTTGCATTCGACCCCACTGGCATGGCGACATTTCGGACATTGGCCCTGCTGGCATCCCACCCGGAGCAGGAGCGAAAGGCCCGGCAAGAACTGGCGGAAGACGAATCCGGGCACCAGAACCTGCCGTATCTGCGTGCCTGCGTTCTTGAATCCCTGCGGCTCTGGCCGACCACTCCACTGGTTCTACGTCAGACCACATCGGCGACCGAGTGGGAAACCGGCACCATGCCCGCAAACACGGGCCTCCTTATGTACACACCCTTTTTCCACCGAGATGACAGGCACGTGCCGTACGCGCACCAGTTCAGGCCCGATATCTGGCTGAACGGCCAAGAAGATGCCGATTGGCCATTCATTCCCTTCAGCGCGGGACCGGCGATCTGCCCGGCGACGAATCTCGTTCAGCTGCTGTCGAGCGCGATGCTCGCCGCACTCATTGCCAGACGCCAAGTACGCCTGAAATCGTCACACGCCCTCGGTCCTGACCGGCCGCTTACCGGCACCCTGAATAACTATGCGCTGCGATTCGAAATCTCAGCGGTGGCTCAATAGGCTCCCGGGATGTCAGCGTCATACTCGGTACGGACACTGGAATCCGTTCCAGTGTCCTCTCGATCACATGCGCAACCCGCATGAATCTTTCGAGTGCGGAACATTGCTGCTCTAATCGGCTCGGGTTGTCTGGATAGCAGTATTGATCCACGATGCTTTGGCAGGTACGCAAAGGGGCGGGATGGGAGAGGGAGAGGCTCGATTGTGGATGGGAATGATGAGGAAGGGTTGTATGTGCCGAGTTCGGGGCGTTGGGAGGTCAGGGGTCGATGGGGGCAACATCGACGTCACGGATCCAGCCTTCGCGGCCGTCCTCGAGGCGGAACCTGAGCCATTCGCCGCCAGGGCTGAGCCGATCGGCCGCGGGATTCTCCGTCTCTCGTGATTCATCCAGTGACTGGAGCTCCGTGCCCGGCTCGATACCAGCGATCGCGGAGGAGTTCACGCCGGGACCCGAACGGAAGTTGATCCGCTGCTGGGCCGACACCCGGTAATCCGGGGTGAATGCGTCATCGGGAGGTGTCGCTTCGGCAGTGGGCGTCGGTGCCGGTGCGGCCGGTGGCTCGGTCGGCGCTGCTGCCGCTGCCGCTGTTGGCTCTGGCTCAGCGGTAGGAGCCGCTGAACCGCCGGCGGAGTCACCCGATGCCGTCCGGGCCGCAAGCGCCTCACCAGCGACGACCTGGGTCGGCTGCGCCAGGGGACCGACGAAATCACTCACCAGCGGGTCGAGCACCGCGAAGATCAGGGTGAACCCACCCACCAGAATCCCGATCGCGGTCATGATCGAGACACCGATCATGAGCCCGGACCGGCGGGAGCGCGAACTGAGGCGGTGTTCCAGACCCGGCAACGACGAGTGTGACACGGGGTTGGCTCCTGAAGCGATGCGGGGAGAGGAGAAAAGGGGACGCGTGAATTATTCGGTTGAACGTGAAGTGACCGGCGTCTGGATCAAACCTGACTTGCTTCCCTATTCACCTAGAAAGCAAGAAACGCACCACGCCCGCACGTGCTGTTCCCCCATCCGTATGCGCACGACGTGTCATGATTCCGGATGGTATCCCATGCAGAGGAAGCGTCCGCTCGCTGACGCTCATTGCACCCGAGGTCTTGGGTCCACGTGTTGCGATGGGAAGCGAGAGCACGCGGCGGCACAGGCAGTCCAGGCTGCATATCCGGAAGAATGGAGTGACAATGACGGACTCGACACATACGGACGGGCCAATCCGGCTCGGGATCATCGGCACCGGGCTGGCGGTGGAAAAGTTGCACTGGCCCGCGCTTGAGCGGCTCTCCGGCGACTACACGGTGACCGCGTTCAGCAACCACACGCGTCCCAAGGCGGAGCACTTCGCCTCCTACAGCAACACGCCGATGGATCGCTTTGTCGAGCGCTGGGAAGACCTGCTGGAGCGCGACGATGTCGACGCCGTGCTGATCTCGCTGCCGATCGCGCTCAACTACCCGGTCTCGAAAGCGGCCCTCGAAGCCGGCAAGCACGTGATCTGCGAGAAGCCGCCGGGCGCGGACCTGAACGAGGGCCGGGCCTACGTCGAGCTCGTCGAGGCGCATCCTGGGCTTACCGTCCTCATCGCAGAAAACGTCTTCTACCGGGACGCCGTCCGGTTTGCGCGGTCCCTGCTTGACGACGACGTGATCGGTCGCGTGCACCTGGTGAGCTGGCGCCAGGTGTCACAACTGGTTCCACGCGAGGGGCAATTCTCGAGCACGCCCTGGCGTCATGACCCCGCCTACCGGGGAGGCCCCCATCTCGACGCCGGTGTCCACCACACCGCGCAGATCAGGCTGCTCTGCGGCGACGCCGATCGACTGGCCGGCGAGATCCAGGACGCCAATTCCACGCATGGTGGCCCGTCCGACCTGACGCTCAACTTGCGCTTCGTGAGCGGCGCGATCGGGAACTACACCGCTTCCTATCCCGAGATCACCGTCCCGGAGCAGGACAGCGGCATGCGGCTATACGGGACCACGGGGATGATGGTCGTCGACGGCAGCACGATCACCGTCCATCACGCGGATAGCAGGGTGGACCGCTATCGCGTTGAGCAGCCGGACAGCGGCTATCTCAACGAGTTCCGGAACTTCCACGAGGCGATTACTGGGAAAGCAGCGGTGGTCGGCACGGCGGCGCAGAGCTACCGGAACATGGAGCTCGTGCTGAAGGGCATCGCCTCGGCCGAAGCAGGTGAGCTGGCCACGGTCGATGACTGGCCAACCCCGCTCGCGGCCACGGCTGTTCCACTGTGGCGGCCGGCTGGCGCGGAGAGCCTGCTGGATCCCCGCTGGGCTAAGGTCACGACGGAGCATGAATCGGCGTCGTGACGATCACCTGATGAACCGGCGGGACAGCAAACACCCCGGCGATCCTCAATGGATCGCCGGGGTGTTTGGGTGTTGTTGACCTGGACCGGGCGAGAATCAGGGGGGCGGCGTGCCGCACTCCCGGATTCCTACGGCCGCTAGATCGGGTTGCCGCTGCCCCTGTTGCGATTATCGGTGTCATCACCGGTGAGAGCGTCCGCCGCCTTGTCGAGCAGGCCTCCACCGCTGCCGCCGTCGGTGGTCTCGCTATCGACGGTTGTCTCGGTAACGACGGTTTCGACTTCCTGGGCCGCCGGGCGGGTCGTCCTCGTCACACCAGTCGAGTCATCAATGTTGACTTCTTCGTGACGGACTGTGCCGGTGACGCGCTCGGTGCTTTGCACGCGGTCCTTGTCGATGTGCACTTCTTCGGTCACATGAGCCGTCTTGTGAAGCTCGACTTCTTCGCCGCGCACCGGCACCTCGATCGTGCCCTCTTCGAACACGGCATCGTCGACACCGACAGCACGGTCGACGACGCGACGCTCGACGTTGATGCGTTCTTCCGTAATGGGAACCTCGAGCGTTTGCTCCTCGGCTACAACACTCTTGGTGACCTCGACCACGCCGC
>CADCWI010000016.1 GCA_902806355.1 uncultured Thermomicrobiales bacterium
TCGATGGTACCCGTGACACGCTAGAGCGCCGCGTCAACGGGCTTGGTGTCTCCGAGCCACTAATCCAGACTCGTGGTGACAACCAGATCGTCGTTGAGCTTCCGGGTATCGAGGACCCGGACCAGGCGGTCGAAGTCCTGCGCGAGACGGCCCTGCTCGAAATCATCAACACGAACGGATCGCCGCTTGCTCCCGGAACCGTCGTCCAGACGACCCTGGGTGACACAAGCGCGGACGCAGCGTCGGCCACTCCGGGATCGGCGCAGCCTCCACAGACTCCGGACGTGCCGACCCCGGAGCCAGGGAGTCCCGTCTACGAGACGATCATCTCGGGGAGCGACCTCAGCGATGCGTATGTAGGCAGCGACCCAACGACCGGCCAGCCCCTCGTTGCATTCGAGCTGCAGGGCAGCGCATCCGAAAAGTTCTACGAGTTCACGCGCGATCACATTGGCCAACCGATGTCGATCGTCGTTGACAAGCAGGTCATCTCGTCCCCGAACATCGCGGCGGCAATCTCCGGCAGCGGGACGATCGACGGCATGAGCATTACGGAGGCCGAAAGTCTTGCGACGCAACTCAAGGCCGGCGCGCTCGGGGTCCCACTCGATGTGGTGTCGAGTCGAACCGTTGGTCCCTCGCTGGGTGCGGATTCCATCGATCGAAGCCTGATCGCGGGTATCGTCGGGCTCGCCACCGTGGCCGCGTTCATGATCCTCTACTACCGGTTGCCCGGCGTGCTTTCCGTCATTGCGCTCCTGATCTACACGGCGATCACGTTCGCGCTCTTCAAGCTCATCCCCGTCACCTTGACGCTCCCCGGGATCGCCGGATTCATCCTCTCGATCGGTATGGCGGTTGATGCCAACGTGCTGATCTTTGCCCGGATGAAGGAGGAGCTCCGGTCCGGTCGATCCCTCGAAGATGCCGTCGAAGCGGGATTCGATCATGCCTGGCCGTCGATCCGGGATTCCAATGTTTCGACGATGATCACTTGCGTCATCCTGTACTGGTTCGGCCAGTTCACCGGTGCAACCATCATCACCGGATTTGCGCTGACGCTTTTCGTCGGCGTGGCGGTAAGTCTTTTTTCCGCGATCACCGTGACGCGAACGCTGCTGCGCCTGCTGGTCGATCTGGGCGTCATCCGAAACGGCTGGCTGCTCGGGCTGGATCGGTCCGAGACGCGGGCTACGGCGGGTGCCTAGACTTCGTTCGATCTGAGAAAACAAGGTTGTATTCATGGAGCATCTTGCCGGTAAGCGTCATCTCTGGTTCGCGATATCGGGAGCCATGCTCGTTCCCTGCATCCTGGCGCTGGCCTTGTGGGGCCTGCCCTTGGGCATCGACTTCACCGGCGGTTCGGCATGGGAGATCCGCTACGCGCAACCTGTGGACACCGAGTCGATCACGCAGATCCTGGTGGATAGTGGGCGCCCCGAAGCGAGCGTCCAACAGGTCGGAGATGCTTCGGAAAACCGCTACCTGATCAGGCTCAAGGAGCTGGTCGAAGGGTCCCCGGAAAAACAGCAGCTTACGCAACGCCTTTCGTCGCTGGGACAACTCGATCCTGCCAGCGAATCGCTCGCCACGGTTGGCGCTTCGGTCGGGAAGTCGATTCGAAACCGGGCCGGACTCGCTGTGGTCGCCGCCTCGGTGGGCATCCTGCTGTACATCGCCTGGGCTTTCCGGAACACCCAGAATCCGCTGCTGTACGCGATCAGCGCAATCGTGGCGATGCTCCATGATGCCGTGCTCGTGATCGGGATCTTCTCGATTCTCGGGCGCTTCGCCGATGTCGAGGTCGATGCGTTATTCATCACGGCCCTGCTGACGGTGATCGGGTTTTCCGTTCACGATACGATCGTCGTGTTCGACCGCATCCGCGAAAACCTGCGGCTGCATCCCGATGACCCGTTCATCGAAGTGGTGAACTACTCCATCGCCCAGACGATCGTTCGATCCTTAAACACCTCGCTGACCGTCGTGCTGACGCTTCTCGCGCTCTACATTTTCGGGGGGTCAACCACGAGTGAATTCGTTCTCGCGTTGCTGATCGGAATCGTGGCCGGAACGTATTCCTCGATCTTCAACGCGAGTCAACTGTTGGTCGCCTGGGAGCTTGGCGAGATCCAGCGATTTTTCGGCTTCTTCCGGGGGCGTCGCGCTCGCCGGTCGTCGGGGCCTGTGATGAACAGTGCCCCCTAGGGAAAGCAAATCGCGCATTCCGCGCCATATCGCATGGTAGACTTCAGCATCCGCGCGCTCCAGAGGCCTGAACGAGCCCTTGAGCGCGCGCTTGCGCGTCCAAAGTATCGAGTCCGATGGGCAAGAACCAGCTGGCATGATGTTCGGTGTTGAGTGGGATCGGAGGGGGAATTGGACCAGAAGGTTCTCTATGCATTGCCTGTCGTCATCTTCGGGCTCGTTGCGATCGGCTTTGCAGCCTGGATGGCCCGGGACGTGTTGTCCCGCGACCGCGGGACCAAGGGCATGCAGGACATCTCCGATCGGATCTTCCAGGGAGCGATCGCCTATTTGAATCGCCAGTACCGGACCATCTTTTCGCTGGCGATCGTCGTCGCGATAGTCATGGGCATCCTCGTCGCGCTGTTCGAGAGGGAGCACCAGGGCGCGCGAGGGTTGATCACGGCAATCTCGTTCCTCGTCGGTGCGGCGCTGTCCGGTCTGTCGGGTTTCATCGGCATGTACGTCGCCGTGAAGTCCAATGTCAGAACGGCCGCTGCGGCGCAGAAGGGGATCGGGCCAGCGCTCACCGTTGCCCTTCGCGGCGGTGCGGTCTCCGGGTTCCTCGTGATGGCGCTCGGCCTGCTGGGTGTACTTGGTGTGTACGCGGTCGTCTATCAGTTTGCCGAAGGCAACCTGGCGGCGGTGGCGGAGACACCATTCTGGATCGTAGGCTTCGCCTTTGGAGCCAGTTTCGTGGCACTGTTCGCCCAGTTGGGTGGCGGCATCTATACCAAGGCGGCTGACGTTGGCGCCGATCTCGTCGGCAAGGTCGAAGCGGGCATCCCCGAAGACGATCCTCGAAATCCGGCGGTGATCGCCGACCTCGTCGGTGACAACGTTGGCGACTGCGCGGGTCGCGGTGCCGACATCTTCGAAAGCTCCGCCGCCGAGATCATCGGTGCGATGATCCTTGGCGTGGCGCTCTACCGTGCTTCCGGGGCAGATGCCAACTCCTCCGACATCGCGTGGATCTTCTTCCCCCTCGTGATTGGGGCCTTTGGCCTGCTTGCCTCGATCGTCGGTGTGTTCTTCGTTCGCCCGGGAGCTGAAGTCAAGGACCCGATGGGTGAGCTGAACAAGGGCTTCTATGTCACCGCAGGATTGTCCGCCATCTTCCTGGTCCTGATCTGCGTGACGATGCTCCCATACGGGAAGTGGCAGTTCTCCCTCTGTGGCCTGATCGGGATCGTAACGTCCTTCGCCTTCGTTTACATCACCCAGTACTACACGGCTGGTTCCTGGCGGCCGGTTCGAGACATCGCGGAGGCATCCAAGACCGGACCGGCCACGAATATCATCGCGGGCATTTCGGTCGGCTTCGAGACGACCGGTTTGCCGGCCCTGACGATCGGCGCAGCACTTCTCTCGTCGTATGCCTTGGGCAACAACATCAATGACTTTTCTGATGAAGCCGCGATATCGAGCGGAATCTTCGGCACTGCGGTCGCGACGATGGGCATGCTGATGACGGCCGCCTATATCCTCGCCATGGACACATTTGGACCGATCACGGACAACGCGGGCGGTATCGTCGAGATGAGCGACGCCCCGGAGGAGATTCGGGCGGTCACCGATGAACTTGACTCGGTCGGCAATACCACCAAGGCGCTGACAAAGGGGTACGCGGTCGGCACAGCCTCGCTTGCCGCTTTCCTTCTCTTCTCCGCATTCCTCGATGAGATCCAGCGGTTCAGCACAGATCCAATCAGCCGGGTCGTCAACCTGGCGGAGCCCCAGGTGTTTGTAGGGGGTCTTCTCGGCGCGACGCTTGTCTTCGTCTTCACGTCTTATGCCATTCGGGCTGTGGGCCGCGCCGCGGGTGACATGATCGAGGAAGTGCGCCGTCAGTTCCGGGAGGACCCGGGCATCATGGCTGGTACCTCCATCCCGGATTACCGGCGTTGCGTCGACATCTCCGTCCGCAGCGCGCTGAGAGAGATGATCCTTCCCGGTGCGCTCGCGGTCGTGGTACCGATCCTGATCGGCGTCATCCTCCGCTGGGAAGCGGCCGCCGGTATGCTCATGGTTGGAACGATCGTGGGCGTGCTAATGGCGATCGTCATGAACAACGGAGGTGGCGCGTGGGACAACGCCAAGAAATATATCGAAGCGGGTCACCTCACGGGCGACAACGGTGAGGTGCTCGGCAAGGGCAGCGATGCGCATGCCGCCGCCGTTGTCGGCGATACCGTTGGCGATCCGTACAAGGACACGGCGGGCCCTTCCCTTCACGTGCTCGTGAAGTTGCTGGCCACGATCACGCTGGTCCTGTCACCACTCTTCGTCTAGGGCGGAGCGGTTTCGATCGCTCACCTTCAGAGCCGCTCAGGATGACTTGGCGGGACGATATCGCGGATACCGGGTTTAACGTCCCCTCGTGTCCGCGTGGTTACAGCGGGAAAGCGGATTGATGCCCTCCTCTCAACGATCAATCGGAGTGATTGGCGGCGGATTTGCCGGGCTTACCGCCGCGCTGCGGCTCGCCCAGGCCGGCCACAAGGTAACGTTGTGGGAGAAGGGCCGCTTCGGTGGACAAGCGGCGACGTTCGAGGTTGCCGGGACTCGTCTCGAGATCTTCTACCACCACCTGTTCCAGAGCGATCACGCGATCGCTGATCTCGCCGAGGAACTGGGCGTTGGCGACAAGTTGATGTGGTTGCCATCCAACGTCGGGTACTTCGCCGATGGCCGTATCTATCCCCTCAATGGCGCGCTTGATTTGCTTCGGCTTGGAAATATCCCGTTCATCGATCGGGTGCGGCTGGGATTAGTCACCGCCTACCTGCAACGCGTCAGTGACTGGAAAAAGTACGAGGGCGTCACCGCCCACGCCTGGCTTGAGCGGGCGCTCGGCAAGCGAGCGTATGACCGAACCTTGGGGGCCCAGCTTCGGGCGAAATTCGGCTCGTATTACGACAAGATCCCGATGGTCTGGTTCTGGGGCAAGATCCATCTCAGGACCACGTCACGTCGTTCGCCGCTCGATCAGGAAAAGCTTGGCTACTTCGATGGCAGCTTCGAGGTCATCGTGGACGCCATGGTCGCGGCCTGCAGATCAGCCGGGGTTCAGCTCAAGCGAGAGGGGCTGATCTCCGTTTCCCCGAACGCCGACGACACATGGACCGTCGAGACCGAGCACGGGGTCGTGCCCGCCGCCTTCGATGCTCTCGTCGCCACCGTTCCTTCGAATATCTTCCAGCGCATTGCACCGCCGTTGCCCGATGCCTACACGTCCAAGCTCAATGCCCTCGAGTACGAAGCGGCCGTGGTCGTCCTGATCGAGATCGACCGGCCTCTCTCTTCGACGTACTGGCTCAACGTGGCGGATGACGATCTTCCCTTCACCGGCATCATCGAGCATACCAACTTCATCGATCCCGAGGCGTACGAGGGCCGGCGTTTCGTCTACCTCAGCACGTACATGGAACCGGATCATCGATACTTTTCGATGGAATCACAAGACCTCATCAACGAATTCATTCCCTATCTCCGTCAGGTCAATCCGGATTTCGGGCCGGAATGGATCAGGAACACGTGGGTGTTCCGGGAACGGGCGGCACAGCCGATCATTCCCCTCAATTACTCCACCCGTATGCCGGAGCACCGGACACCTCTCAAGAACCTCTATCTGGCCAATACCACACAGATTTACCCCGAGGATCGGGGCACGAATTACAGTGTCCGCCTTGGCAATGACATCGCCCGGTTGGTCAGCGACGATCTCGATTCATCCGTCCCCGCAAGTGATCGCTAGGCCTTGCGCCAGAGCATCTGCTCTTCTCGCACCTCGTAGCTGATCGCTCCCGAGCGCTGGAGGTGGCTGAGGTACGCCATCACCGTTGGTCGCAGGAGGTAGTAGCCCTGGGCCTTGTTGACCGGCACGTCCAGTGCGCGGAACAGCGACGCGCACACGGCGTCGCTGTTGGCGGGCTCCCGCAGCGACTCAACGATGGCCTGGCATGCCTGATCGATCACCGACCGGTTGAGGGTCACGAGTGGTTCGAGCGACTCCTCCGCTGGTCCATGACCGGGGACAACCTTGGAGCATGGGATGGCAAGGCTACGTTCGAGGGTCTCCAGATGCGCTGTCAATCCGTACAGGTACGGAAGCTTGTACTTCTCGATCGCGCCGGCCGGGAACACCGCATCCGCACAGAAGAAGACGCCATCGAACACGAATCCCTGCTGGTTGAGTGAATGACCCGGCAACGGAATGATCCGCACCTCAACACCAAGAATGTCATCGACGCCAGGGTCGATGATTGCGTCGACAAGGCACGGTTCGGCCTGGAGGAACCGGTTCGTCAGGTCGTCGAGAGGATCTGCACCGCCATACAGCAACGACGACTGAATCTCGGGATGCTCGACAATGCAGGCCTCGAGTGCAGGCGCGTAAACCGCAGCGCCTGTCCGCTTCCTGACAAACGCATGGGCGCCGAAGTGGTCGGCATGTCCGTGCGTCGTGAGGATCGCCACCACGTCCGATTGCAGCTCATCCCGCGCCGCCCGGAGCACCCTCCGGGCAATGGTATCGTTCAGGCCGGAATCGACGATCATCACCTGGTGCTCGTCGATCCTTACTACTCCGACATTGGTTCCGCCAGGGACAAAACCCACGCGCTCGGTGATCGCTTGATACATCGGTCCCACCCTTTCGTGCCCCTGCATCGCGACGCCACCGCATGGCGCCATACTGACATGCTTTCCGAAAATGCCCGCATCCCAGAGTTGGGTCGCTCATGACGAGCGGTTCAGGTCAGGTGTTCGTTTAGAATTTGTGGATATGTCGCGTGCAGATTCCGCCCGTCCGGAGACTCTTGTGAAACACATCGTGGCTGTCGATCAGTTCGAACGTCCATGGATCGAGCGCCTGTTCGATTCCGCTGACGCGATGCGACATGTCCGGGCGACGGACGGCTTGCTGCGTGATCGAATTCTGGCCACCCTCTTCTACGAGCCCTCCACGCGTACCCGGCTCAGCTTCGAATCCGCGATGCTTCGCCTCGGTGGTCAGGTTGTTTCAACCGAGAACGCAAGAGAGTTTTCGTCCGCGATCAAGGGCGAAACTGTCGAAGACACGATCCGCATCGTCAATGGTTACGCCGATGGGATCGTCATCCGGCATCACGAACAGGGCGCAGCGGCACGAGCAGCCGCCGTCTCGACCGTTCCAATCATCAACGGGGGCGATGGACCCGGTGAGCACCCGACGCAGGCGCTCCTCGACTTCTACACCATTCGCACGGAGCTCGGCGTGCTCGACGACCTCAAGGTAGCGCTGGTCGGTGACCTCCGCTTCGGCCGGGCCGTGCGATCACTCGCCCTCCTGTTCCGCCTGACCCGGAACGTGGAGCTGATTTTTGTCTCTCCAGGCGCCGTCCCAATGGGAGATGACGTGAGACAGGCACTGGGCGCCGCGGGCGTTCGCTTTCGGGACGAACCTGACCTCGGCAAGGCACTCACCGAAGCCGACGTCGTGTACCAAACTCGTATCCAGCGGGAACGCTTCGCTACCCAGCAGGAATACGACGCCGCCCACGGCATCTACATCATCGACGAAGAACACCTTGCCCATCTCGGGCCAAATGCGATCATCCTTCATCCGCTTCCGCGCGTCGACGAAATCGCGCCTGAAGTTGACGCCGACCCTCGTGCCGCCTACTTTCGACAGGCGCACAACGGCGTGTTCATTCGCATGGCGCTCCTGGCCGAACTGATGACCGGATGAAGTCGGGTCAGGCCGGGTGATCCCTGATCGGGGGAAGAGATTCGGGCCCCTGACGGTGCCGCCGGCGCACGCGTTCCCAACGCGCCCGTTCCGCATTTCGCCGGTGAAGCAGGCTTGACAGGCCGAATCCACCTACCAGCATCGCCACGATCAGGAGCACGTTGACGACGCCGAAGAGATCGGCAAACGCGGCCGCGAAAAAGATCGGGATGAACGCCATCGTGTTGGAGATCGTGAAGAACGTTGCGTAGACCCGTGCTCGCACGGACTCGTGCGATCGCTCCTGGAGCATTGTCTGGGAGGGCACGAGGATGAACGCGTTGCAGACGCCAAGGAGAATGGCGAAGAGTCCGGCGATCGTGGCGACGGCGACAACCGGTGTCGACAACAGCCAGAACAGATCGAGGATCCAGCGCGAAAGCGCCATCAGGCCCAGCATCACCCCGGCGAGCGTCAGGGATACATCGATCAGCCAGTCGCGGCCAATTCGCCGCATCACGCGAGGCACAAGGAGCACCCCGAGAAACACACCTGCCCCCGCAGGACCGACGACGTAGCCGATGTCCTCCTTCGGCAACCCGATCACCGAGGTGATGAAGTCCGGTCCGAGCGCCGCGACCATCAGGAACGTTGTGGATGCTAGCGTCAAGTAACTGATCGCCCGCATCAACATCGGATCCTGCAGGATGTACAGCAAGCCTTCCTTGATGTCGGCCCAGAGCCGCGACATGGTGGAGCCCGTTGCCACGTTGGCCGGCACAGCGGTCACTGGAGTCTCGGGAAGCGTCATCACCAGCGCTGCGCACAGGACATAGATGCCGATCGTGATCACGAACACGCCATCGACCCCGATCGTCTTGATCAGGACTGGTCCCGCCAGGGCAAAGCCGATCAGTTGAGCAGCCGTGGACGTCAGATTGAACATGGCATTCGCCGAAAGAAGCTGGGATCTTGGCGTGATCGACGGGATGGTGGCACCGAGAACCGGGGCGAAGAACTGGCCCGCGATGCCGAAGAGGAAGGTCACCACATAGTAGGCGCCGAGAATCGTCTCGACATGCCAGCCGGGGCGGATCACCAGAAAGAGCAGGACGGCTCCGGCACGAGCGACATTGAGGAGAGCCATCAGCGTGCGCTTGTTCGAGCGGTCGGCGATGACTCCGGCAAGTGGTCCAAACAGCACTGCGGGAAGCGAGAACGCCAGGATCACCAGGCTGATAGCGGTGTTCGCCTGTGGCAGGTCATGAACGTCGACGACGTCTCGCACGCGGAGCAGTAGCGAGAAGTTGATGATGTTCTGCGCCGTCTGGGAAATCGCCTGCACAATCCAGAGACGCAGGAACGGACCGTTCCGAAGAACGGCCCGTATGGAATCGTCAGATGGTCCTGGCGTCCTGCTCATGCTCGATCGGTTTCGACGACGGCCTCCTCCAGACCAGGTTCAGGCGCTTCCGGACCTCGCGAGACGAAGAGCTTGAGACGTTTCTCGATGGTCCGCCTCGGCAGCAGCACCCGTCGCCCACACGTGAGGCACCGGATCCCGATGTCGGCTCCGATCCGCACTACCCGCCAGTCGTACGACCCGCATGGATGTGGTTTCCGAAGACGAACCACATCATCTATGAAAAATGGAACTGGCTCCTTGAGTTGCATGACCGGCCCGCTTCTCGACCTACATCAGTCCGGGAATCTTCATGCCGCCTGTCAGCGCGCTCATCTTGTCCTCGGCCAGTGCCTGCGCCTTCTCCATCGCATCCTGCACCGCGGTCACGATCAGGTCCTCGAGCATTTCGACATCTTCGGGATCTACCGCCGACGGATCGATCTTAATGGATCGGAATTCCCGCTGGCCGTTGACCTCGGCACGGACTACCCCGCCGCCAGAGGTACCTTCGATCGTGGTTTGCTCCAGCTCCTGCTGGATCTTGGCCATCCGATTCTGCATCTGCTGGATCATCTTCATGTTCGGTTGCATCGGGTTCTCCATCTCTTCCAAAGCACTCGCGGCGGTGTGTCCAAAATCGCCCACAAGAACACTTCACTTCACGAAAGTATAGCCGCTCCATGCGCAGACACCGCTGAACCTTGAGTGGCGGCCCGCGCCCGCGCTTGTCAACTGCCGGCTCGCGAACGCGCGAGCATGTCTGTG
>CADCWI010000017.1 GCA_902806355.1 uncultured Thermomicrobiales bacterium
CGCTATAGGAGCGCCTGCAGCCGGACTGGCGTGAGCCCGACATCGCGGCACAGACCGAAGACGATGGCAGGTTGCTGGGCCTTCGGGGAACGTGGGTACACCCGCGCACGGCCCATCTGTCACTCGTCTCTCCAATTATCAGGCCGTCGCAGGTGAGGCAACGGACTTGCTGCACCCGGGATCGGACATCCAGCCCACAGCCAGCGGAACCTGATCATGCCGAGCCTAAACGCGCGCGAGTGATGCTTCGCGCTGCTCGACCAAAGTGGGTGAGTGACAGTCCGGGTGCACGCCGTATAGTGGTGGAAGACAGGACGACGCCTCCTTGACAAGACCGGAGCCCACGGCGGTGTCGGCGATCATCGGGAAGCAATGAAAGGCACGCGTGTTTGGAGTCTGCGTCCGACCAGCCAGATCATGAACGGCCGACGCGGTCGCGAGAACGGTTCGCGGTGCGACCGCTAGAGGAGCAGCAACGCCGCACTGGCCGGCGTGAAGTCGAGCTGTACGTCCGGACCTACATGACGCTGTTGCAGAGCTCTGGTGCGGTCAGCGTCTCGTCGCTGGAACCTGCGCACCTCACCGCCGGCGCGTCACTTCACGCCGGGGCGGAGGAGCCGGAACCGGATCTCAACGCGTTCCTCTATTCCGCGCAACGTGTTCCCGCTTGTCTGGTCCAGGTCAGCCACATCGTGCTTGGGCAGACCCATCATGCGTTCGTGCGGGCCGGATACGCGGGCATGTCGGAGTGGACACCTGCATCGGCGCCCGGTCGAAGGCGACGCTGGTATTGGGACGGCGGGGAGACCCTTGCGGCGTATATTGCGTCGGCATCCGACCTGGACGATCTCATTCCGACGATCGTGGCGTATCAGATCGAATGGAACAAGATGCACCGGCTTCTGGAGCATGCGCCGGATGTACGCGACCAGGTTTTCGCGGCGGTGGACGCGCAGGACGGATCCGGGCCGGACGCCGTTACCGAGAAGGCCGTCCAGGAAGCGCTGCTCGTCGATGAGCGTGACTGGAGTCGCTTGGGCGCGGTCTGGGGCGATCAGCTCTGGACGAATATCGCCGCCATCGCGCGCGAACGGAAACGGATCGACTTGCGGATGCTTGGAGGGACGTATCTCGGATACGGACGATCCGTCCAATCCTGGTGGCGACCGGTCCAGTCACGAATCTCCGACAGATCGCTTCGCGATCGGCCCGTCTACTTCGTGTCCTCGAACACGCACAGCATCGTCAATACGTTGTCGGGCGTGGCGGCCCGGCGCAAGGACGAGCTGACCCAGTTCATCCGTGACACGAGGCATCCGGAAATGCTGCCGGAGCTGGAGAAGATCGAAGCCGGCGATGTGCGGTCTTCGATGGAGAACCTGCTCTATTTCGCGGCCCGTCCCTACTTCTACGGGCCCGGCAAGGCGGCGGAGCGAGCGATCCGGTACAGGGAGGAGGAAGCGGTCGGGATCATGCATTTCGAGCCGAACGGACCGGTCGATGTCGGCGTGCAACTGATCGACCTTGCCGCGCTGGATCCAACGGCGTTCGATTCACGGCTCGAAGGATTCGACCCGCGTCGCTCCGATGCCCTGATCATCAATATCAATTATCCGCTTGGGATGGCGGCGTACCACATCATGTCCCAGGTGGGTGTCTCGACGGACCAGCTGCGTGGGATCTACGTGCTTGGCAAGGCCGCGACACTCAACGGGCGGATCGGCGACATCATGATGTCGAACGTGGTCCATGACGAGCATTCGGGCAATACATACTGGTTCGAGAACAGCTTCGGGTATGACGCCGTCGCGCCATACCTGATCTTCGGCGCAGCTCTGGACAACCAGAAAGCCGTCACCGTCAAGGGCACGTTCCTCCAGAACGAGGGGTATCTCGACTTCTATTACCGGGAGAACTACACGGTTGTCGAGATGGAAGCCGGCCCGTTCCTGAGCGCGATCTATGAAGACGTTTACCTTGAGCGACATCCCTCCGATGAGGCGATCAATCTTGCGCCGCTGTCCGGTCATCTCGACCTGGGGATCATCCATTACGCGTCGGACACGCCCTATACCCGCGCCCATACGCTTGGCGCGCGGGGTCTCTCCTTCTATGGCATGGATTCCACGTACGCCTCGACAATCGCGATCCTGAGGCGCATCTTCACGCTTGAAGATCAGCGGCTTGGAACATGACGATCACGCCGCGATCGGCATTCGTGGCTCACGTCCGGGTTCGTTTCAACGAATGTGATCCGCTGGGTCACGTCAACAATGCCGTCTATCTGGGGTACCTCGAACAGGCGGCGATCGACCACGCGGCTGCGGCGGGGTGGCCGGCATCGCGGTTGAGAGACGAGTTCGGCGCCGTCTTCGTCGCGCGGCGCCACGAGATCGACTTCCTGCGGCCGGCATTCGAGAATGACGTGCTGGAGATCACGACCTGGCCGGAATCGCTGTCCGGGGCGAAGGCAATGCGGGCTTACCAGATCCGCCACATCGAGGCGAAGCCAGTCGCGCTGCCCCCCGATCGTCTCATCGATCCCGTTGAGCTCGTCTCCGCGCCGCGTCACGAGATCGTGGTCACCGCGAGCACGGCATGGGCGTTCGTCGATCCGATCCGTGGGCGTCCGGTGCGGATGCCACCGATGCTGATCTCGGAGTTCGTCATTGGCGACGGGTGACGGTCAGCAATCGTAGTCTCCGGGCACCGCAGGAGCCCTTCATCGACACAAGGGACCTGTCCGCTGTGCATTGGTAACACGACCGTGGCTGCCAAGAGGTGAAGGTTCGCTTCACAGGGACGATACACGATCGTCCCGCACCACATTGTGATCGTGTTGCGTCGGTCGACGCAGAAGCGGTATTCGACTATACTTGACCTTGTCACTAGGGTAGTCCCCGGACAAGTTCCTCTGGTTTTCACCAATCTGACACCCATGGATGCCGCCCAAGGCGGCCGCTCCCGAAAATGGGAATATGTCAGGACCTCCCCATCAGGAAAACGAGCTCGCGCCCACGGGGTACAGCAGGCAGACGTTATGACGTTTTGCTTGCTCTCAGTACGTAACGTCTGGGCAGGATTGAGCTCGCGCGCCGCGAACCAGCGGCGAGTGGGTACGGGTAACGGCGAGCGGGCCGTGGAGAGCAACGTGGCGGCATGTGTGCCACAACGCTCTCGAATCGCACGGGAACTGTGTGACGAGTCGTGTGGCTGTCGTCGATTGCGCCAGGCTTCTGGCTTCCAAGCTCACTTGAGTCTTTTCGACACCACACCACCAACCGAATTGTGATTCGCCGACTATCCGGGGCCGTTCGCCCGACCCGTGCGGATCGCGTGGCTGTGTCGTTGACGAAACGACCTCTTGAACTGGGAGTATCTTCTCCATGGCAACCCTCGCTTTTTCTCACCGTCTTCTTCCCTTCTTTCTCGGACGCTCCGGGCCGATGCTCTTCGCGGAGTCCGGTGGTGCCGCGCTTCTTGATCGCCCGGATCCGGAGACGGACCCCGTGGAAGCGCCCGTCACGCTTGCTTCCAATGAGGCACCCAAATCCGATTCCGGCACGACATTCGCCGATCTGGGGCTGAGCGACCTGCTCCTGCAGAGCATCGCCGAAGTCGGCTACGAGGTTCCGTCACCCATCCAGGAGCAGACCATTCCGGTCCTGCTCGCCGGACGCGACGTGATCGCCCAGGCACAGACCGGATCCGGCAAGACCGCGGCGTTCGGACTTCCGATCATCGAGACGATCGAGCCGCGCGAGCGTGGCGTGCAGACGTTGATTCTCTGCCCGACTCGCGAGCTGGCGATCCAGGTCTCCGAGGCACTACACAAGTACGGACGTCACAAGCGGATCGAGACGCTGCCGATCTACGGTGGCCAGCCGTACGAGCGCCAGCTACGTGGCTTGCAGCGCGGTGTCCACATCGTCGTTGGCACGCCGGGGCGTGTGATGGATCACATGCGACGCGGCACGCTGCGGCTCGACAGTCTCAAGTTCTTCGTTCTTGACGAGGCCGACGAGATGCTCGACATGGGCTTCGTCGACGACATCGAGTGGATTCTTCAGCAAGTGCCGGCCGAGCGCCAGACAGCGCTGTTCTCGGCGACGATGCCGCCGCGGATCGCCGAGCTTGCCCGCCAGTACATGAAGGATCCGCAGCGGATCTCCGTGCGCGGCAAGGAGATGACGGTTCCCGAGACGCATCAGGTCTACTACGAGGTGCCGCGAGCACGAAAAGTCGACGCGCTGACGCGCATTCTCGACGCCGAAGTTCCATCGTCGGCGATGATCTTCTGCCGTACCAAGCATGGCGTCGATGAGCTCGGCGAAGCGCTGATGGCGCGCGGCTTCCCGGTGGAAACCCTGCACGGCGATCTCTCGCAGTCGCAGCGTGACCGCGTGATGAAGCGATTCCGCTCTGGCCAGGCGGAGTTCCTGATCGCGACCGATGTCGCGGCTCGTGGCCTCGACGTGCCGGATGTCAGCCATGTGATCAACTTCGACATTCCGGAGAGCCCGGAGACGTACGTCCACCGGATTGGGCGGACCGGTCGCGCCGGCAAGGCCGGGACGGCCATCACGCTGGTCATGCCGCGTGAGTCCCGGTGGATCCGCACAATCGAGCGGATCACCAAGGCTCGCATCGAGCCACGGCGCCTTCCGAGCGCGAGCGATGTCAACGAGCGTCGCCGCGAGGTACTGAAGTCGCTGGTCGAAGATGTGCTCAAGGATGAGGAGAGCTTCAGCGGCTACATGCAACCCGTGCGGGAGCTGTCTGAGGATCACGATCCGCTGGACATTGCCGCGGCACTCCTGAAGCTGTACGCGACGGAGACCGGCCGGTCCACGACCGAGACCCAGAGCGACAATGACATTGCGACATTCGTCGGCGCGCCGAGTTCCGACGGTGGACGTGCGAATACCAACATGGTGCGGCTCTCGATCAACATCGGTCGCAACGTGCAGGTTCGCCCGCAGGACATCGTGGGCGCGATCGCCAATGAGGCCAACATCCCGGGTCGTGCCATCGGCGCGATTGACATCTTCGACACTTACACGTACGTCGATGTCCCGGCCGACGCGGTCTCGCGTGTGATCAGCGTGATGAACAACTCGGCGATCAAGGGTCGGCCGGTAACGGTCGAGGCCACGGACGAGCCGGCGGCGAGCGGACCTCGCAGCGGCGGCAGCGGACGTGGGCCGCGCCCGGGCGGGGGAGGCGGATTCCGCGGCCCTCGCCGTGACGATCGTCCGGCGCGACCAGGTGGGTTCAGGCCAGAGCGAAGCGGGGGCTTCGGTGCCCGCCGCGACGAAGAGGGCCGTGGCCGCCGCGCTCCTGGCCGCGGCCGGTACTAGGAACCAGTCGATAGCTGACAATTGGATGCTTGCAAGGGCGGCCATTATGGCCGCCCTTTTCTGTTTGGATCGATCCGGTTCAGGAGCACGCTTGACGCGAACCTTTGTTCTCCATACCCTACAAGGGTGCTGTGATTCGGGTTTCCAATGTAGAAGAGACGTGATGAACGTGGCAGTGAACGGTGGCGCGGGCACTATTGTCGGGATCGTAGCCGCTGGCCTCGCTGGCGTGATATTACCCGCGAACGCTGGGGGCGTCGTGGACTGATGAGGAATAGAAATCAGGTCAAAACAAACGCGGAATGGACCAAGCGAAATACCAAGAACGGTCGATTCATGAACGTCAAATCCGACGACTCGCCATTCGAGCGCGTGAGGAAAGAGGGTTAGGCCAAACATACCTTCAAAGACTGACGAAATGTGAATCTAGAGACGATTCCCTACTGTACGTACCTTCTTTGTGGATCGATTGCAGAATGCGCCGGATAACGCACACACTTCTGGGAGCGGCGGTGGCATTGCCCATCGCCGTTTCCCATGAACCGCTTGTCGCATTTGGCTGTCTCTGGTTCGGCATGGTGGGAGGCGGATTGCCGGACTGGTTCGACCTGCGGAGCGACTTCCGAAAACCGCTCCGTCTTCGCCATCGCGGAATATCCCACAGCTTGGTCTTCCTGATCCTCGGCGTGGGATCGGTCTATGTGCTGCTGAACGTCATGCGCTTGTCAGGCTTCGCGCCCGCCGGGATCGACCTAGCGCCGCCCGCGGACGCCGTTCGGCCATGGGTGCTTTCGACGGCGTTGGGCATTCTTTCGCACCTCGCGAGTGACGCGTGCACGCGCGGCGGGATCCGCCCCCTGTTACCCTTCGCCCAACTCAGGATATGGTTGCTGCCGCGGTTCCTGCGGAGCCGCTTCGACGGTTATCTCGATGTCCTGTTCAGGCTGGCAGCGATCGGCATTATCGGCGCGGGGACGCTTGCCTACGTTGCGACCCGCCTGTCATGACGTGTCGGAGTTGGGCCGGTGATGCTGCCGTTCGGCGATCCACCCCGCGGCCCATGCACTGATGTTCGCGGCGAGCAGCACAATTGCGATGCCGTACAAGCTTCCACCAACGACATCCGTCAGCCAATGCGCCCCTACCCAGATGCGGGCATAGCCGGTCATCGCCACACCCAGAAGCCAGAAACCGACGATACACCATCGAACCGATGGGGACTCGAAGTGGCGCGCAAGGAGGAACGCGAGGCCGCCGAGAGCCGTTGCGCTTGTCACGGCATGACCACTGGGGAATCCGTAACCTTGGAAGGTTTCGAGCACCTCCGCCATGTCACGCGTCGGACGAGGGCTGTCAAACACGCCCTTGAGCAAGGTTGTGGCACTGCGAAGAATGAGCAGGGCGGACAGGAACGCGATATCCCGAGGATTCCGGCGCACCACGGCGATCGCGAGAAGAACGATCGCGACCGTCACGGCATACGTGCTCTCACCGAGCGCGTTTCCAACCTGAGCGATGGCTTGCCATGGCTGGCCATCCAGCTGTTGCACCGCACCGGTGGTTTCACTGTCGATCGGCAGCGTGTTCGCGCCTGTCGTCATTATCGACAGGAGGATCGCAAGCAGTGCCACCTCGATGATCAGCAGCCAGCTTGCGGTTAGCTTGGCCTTGATACTGGGTGCATCGGTTCCGGCGTCGATCATGAGGAACGGGCGTTTGGCGTGTGTTCGGTGATGTCCCCATGCTCGTCGATCGTCAGGGCCAGTTCAGCCATGCCAACGAACAGGCCATGCTCGACCACTCCGGTTATCCCCTTCAGTGCCCTAGCGAGGGCCAGAGGACCGTCGATCGGCTCGGCAGTGCAATCGAGGATGTGATGACCGCCATCGGTCACGAACGGTGTGTCGTCGGTTTCCATACGAAGCGTCGGCTCTATACCAAGCGCCCGGACACGGGCGGCGGTGTGTTGCCAGCCGAAGGGAACGACCTCGACCGGAATCGGAACCCGTGACCCGAGGCGATCGACGAGCTTTTCCGATGAGGCGATGACGACATAGCGTCGGGCGCGGACGGCCACGAGTTTTTCGTAAAGCAGGGCGCCGCCCCGGCCCTTCACGAGATTGAGGGCCGGATCGATCTCGTCCGCGCCGTCGATGCATAGATCGAGCATGTCGATCTCGGAGAGCTGACGTAGTGGGATACCCAGCTCGTCGGCCATCGCGGCGGTTCGGGACGATGTTGCAACCCCGGTCACTTGGAGTCCAGACGCCACGCGCTTCCCGAGTGCGCGCACCATTGCCTCGGCGGTGGACCCGCTGCCGAGGCCGACGAGCGCACCGTCTGGTATCTCGGTGGCCGCCCGTCGGCCGAGTTGCAACAGCCGCTCGTCGCTATTCATCAGTCCCGTTCCGGTCGAGGCCAGTTGCGGCGGCTTCATCGATCAACCAGACGAGTGTGCCCTGAGCCGGCTGGACGACTTGCGAGGGATACGTGTCGATATCCACGTTGCCGTCAAGGACCGCGTGCAGCGTTTCCGCCTTGCCCGCGCCGCCAATCAGGAAAACGACTTGCTCGGCGGCGTTGATCAGCGGCGGTGTCAAGGTCAGCCGCATAGCGTCAAGCTTGTCGACCCGATGGGCGACGACGAGTCGCCGCTCTTCACGGATTGCCGCCGTGCCAGGGAAGAGCGACGCGGTATGCCCGTCATCTCCCATGCCGAGCAAAATTAGATCGAAAGCGGGGATGCCACCGGTGATCGGAACAGTTCGCCAGATTTCGCGTTCATAGCGTTCGGCCGCGACATCGGGATCCTCCAGATCGGTTTCAAACGGATGAACGCGCTCGTTCGGGATGGGAACGTGGTCCAGGAAGCCACGCATCGCCTCGCCGGCGTTGCTCTCGGCATCCGCCAATGGTACCCATCGCTCGTCACCCCAGAAGATCTCAACCGAATCCCAGTGGACGCGCTCCACATTCGGTGGCTGAGCGAGAAGTTCACCCATCTTCTTCGGTGTCGAGCCGCCCGAGAGGGCGATTGCGGCATTGCGGCCCTGTGCGCGGGCTTCGGCAATCACCGATGTGACGGTTTCGGCGGCAAGGCGTGCCAGCACATCACTATCCGGAACGACGATGACCTGTCCGCGCTCCCCGTAATCGATCGTGCGTTGCGCCTTGGCATCGGACATGGGATCGTTCATTCCCTGGATGGCCTCCACATGCATCGTTTGAGGGTATTGGGCGGTTCTTGGGCGACATACCGGGCGGGACATTCGAATGGGTCAAATACCGTTGGGAGCTGTTCGTTTCGGTCGAACGAGAGTCTTCCACCTGACGCTCTGTCGGCCAAGTGGTCGTCCTGTGCGGACTAAGCTTTTCCAGCGCCCTGTATTGAGGTTGCGGGATCATACCGGAAGACCGTCGCGGTAGCAGGCTTCCCTAGAGCGTATGTCATTGCCAATGACATACGCTCTAGGGAAGCAGCTTCGTGGCAAAGGCGAGTGCGTCCTCGAAGATCGAATCACGGCCGAATCGTTGAAGTTCCTGGCCTAGCATCTGCTCATCTGTAGGTCGCTTGGCATAGACCATCCGGCTTACACGCGGGATCGTTGCCGTCTCACTGCTGGTGATCATGTCTTCCTCGTCGGAGCGCTCCACGATGAACGTTCCAGGGGCATGACCACCGGCGACGATCTGGATCTTTCGCAGCGAAAATCTCGCGTACGGACTCTTGTCCGGCAGCAGTCGCAGCGAGATCTCGCGTCCCCTGCCGCCGGATTTCGCCCGGAGTGGAGCGGACCAACCGCCGGCTCTGCGCTGCTCGAGTGGATCGACGATGTCCCATCCGAGGCGACTTGCCAGCCAGCCTACAGTGAGCAGGGCCGAGGCGAACCCGGAGGAACCATCTGACCGTGTATCGGCATAGGAGATAACGACCTCCTCGATCGTCTCCAGGCTTTCCTGAACGTCCGCCGGGTCGAAGAACTGCGCGATCAACTGACGCCACGGGGCAAGGCGCAGCCAGGTGAAGTCACCGACGATCGGGGCGTTGGCTTCATCGGTATCGATTAGGGCACGGAGCGATGCGACACCGGCGACATCGCGACCCAGCTGAGCACTGTCGACGATGACACGATCGACGATTCTATCCAGATCTAGGAACAGCGGATTTCTCGAGAAGTCACCGCCGGGCCACCACAGGATGTCCGGCAATTCGGCAACCAGCAGCGGTGACACCAGGCTGGAGAGACCATCGGCATTGTCCGTGCTGGCATCGATCGTGATCGTTTCGAAGTGGGGCTTCGGGCCATCCCCGTCTCGCTGTTGCTCCTTGAGCTCAAGCCGTACTTCAAAGCCACGGTTTTCGGATTCTTCATCTCCCTGCCGCTGCGTCAGGAGGATGATCGTGCGAGATGGCAGGAAATCCCGGAGCCGTGCAACTGAATCGGTGATCAGCCTGGCATCCCTTGCGGTTCGGGCGACGGCGAGCAGGTTGAGGGTGTTGGCCCTCATCACTCCGCCGGCGCCGACACTCGACATCGCGACCATCTCACCCGATGCGTTTTCAGCATGGTAATGAGTGCCCAGATCGGCCCAGAGCTGTGCGAGCTTGTCATGGATGGCCCCGGTGTCGAGCACATCCGTCTGGAGTGACGTCACGAGAACCGGGCCGGAATCTGTCGCTTCGGTAACGGTCACGCGTCCGGTCCCCCTCCCTGTGTCATGGTCGGCGCCATTCACGCCTATCCCTGCGCATCAGTGCATCAGCCTTGCTCGGTCCCCAGGTGCCAGCTTCGTAGGGATATACGGGCACGGGCAGCTCGGCCCAGGCATCAAGGATCGGTTGCATGAGCGTCCATGCGGTCTCGATCTCGTCGCGGCGGGCGAACAGGGTGGGGTCACCCAGCATCGCATCGAGGAGAAGGCGTTCGTAGGCGTCGGGTCCGGCTTCACCAAACGATGACCCGTACAGGAAATCCATCCGGACCGGCCGCAACTGAGTGGCCGCACCGGGAACCTTGGCGGCGAACTTCAGGGCGATCCCTTCATCGGGCTGGATGCGCATCGTGATCACGTTCGGTGACAAATCCAGATTGCCGATCGACTGGAACATCAGGTGAGGTACCTGCTTGAACTCGATCGCGATTTCGGTGACTCGTCGCGGCAGCCGCTTCCCCGTCCGAAGGTAGAACGGAACACCGGCCCAGCGCCAGTTGTTGATCGTCAGCTCCATCGCCGTATACGTTTCCGTCCGCGATTGAGGACGAACGCCCTTTTCGTCGCGATAGGCTTCGACACTGCGCCCACCGACGAAACCGGCTTCGTACTGGCCGCGAACGGTGCGGACGTTGACTTCCTCCCCCATGGGAGGCACCACGGCCCTCAGCACCTTGACTTTCTCATCGCGCAGGGCATTGCCGTTGAAGAGTGCGGGAGGTTCCATGGCAATCACCGCGAGCAATTGCAACATGTGGCTCTGGACCATGTCCCGGAGTGCGCCGGACTCCTCGTAATACACACCACGCCCCTCGACGCCGATTGACTCCGCAACCGTGATCTCGACATGGTCGACATACTGCCGGTTCCATACGGGCTCGAAAAGGGTGTTGGCGAAGCGGAAAGCCAGAACGTTCTGGACCGTTTCCTTGCCGAGATAGTGATCGATCCGGTAGATCTGGCGTTCCGAGAACACCGCCCCGATCTCGGCATTGAGGGACCGGGCACTTTCGACATCGCGGCCGAACGGTTTCTCGATGACGATCCGATGCCAATTATCCGGCCGGTTGTAATAGATATCCTGGCGTTCGGCGAGTCCCGACGCCCCGAGGTGCCTGATGATCGGGCCGTAGAATGTCGGCGCGGTTG
The DNA here is from genome assembly GCA_902806355.1 of uncultured Thermomicrobiales bacterium. The sequence continues at coordinate 11,223 of CADCWI010000017.1, forward strand.
CGAGGTAGAACAGACGATTACCCTGCGCTCGTCGCTCCTCGTCGATCGTTTGGAGTCGATCGTTGAGCTCGGTGTATACGACATCGCTGTCGAAATCACCCTGCACGTAATACAGGCCCCGGGCGAACAGGTTCCAGGAATCCTCGGTAACAGGAGCGCGGGCATTGTTCTTGACCGCCTCGTACATCTTGTTCCGGAACGTGTCGTCATCCCAGTCACGGTGGGAGACGCCGACGATGGAAAACCCTTCGGGAAGTGGGTGCTCGACGGTGAGGTCATACAACGACGGCATCAGCTTGCGGGCCGTGAGATCCCCGGTGACGCCAAAGATGACCATCACGCATGGTGCGGGAATTCGCTCCAGCATAAGTCCAGCCCGGAGCGGATTCGTATTCTGTTGCGTCATCCGATCCGTCAGGTCGAATTGGTGCCCGACATGATCGACATCGGAAATTGCCGTTGCACCGTCGGTGCCAAAATCATACGTTCTGCTCGAGGTCGGCCGGGTTGGAGAATCTGCCATACGTCATCCTGGGGTGCGAGGAACGATGAACGATCGACGTGCAATGATACAGAGATACGAACACGTTGCATAACGTTTGACGACCAGATCAACGGCACCTTGGCACCTCGGTGACAGCCGGTGGCCAACGGCGAAGTGCATACAGGGCGACCGGATCTTCCTGAACAAGCTCTGCCCATCGTCGGTGGCGGAACCACTGATGGACCGCGTCCGCTCAATCGCTTCGCACATGTCCGTAGGTGGATGCGGTCCATCGATGCGCTGCCGTGCAGAAACAGCGTTGTGGGGAGCACATCGAGCAGCGCGTTGATGTGCAATAGCACTTCGCTCTAGTACTGGGCTTTCTTGGTCGCGTCCGGCGTGCGCTCTCCCTGCTCCTCGATATCCGGGATCAACTCATGGGACCGCTCTGGATCGAGGACCTTGCCCTTCGTCCCCTCGGGAAGCGTCGCCTCAACTTCGGAGCGGTCGCCTTCCCCTCGGCCGCCAGCCCAAGCCTCACGGGCGCTTTCGTCCGACGTCACTTTCGGGCGATCATCCACAATCGACCATTGCGTATGGAACGTGCCCTCGCGGTCGAGCCGCTTGAAAGTATGGGCGCCGAAGAAATCACGCTGGCCCTGGATCAAATTGGCCGGAAGGAACTCCTGCCGGTACGTATCGACGTAGTTGAGTGCCGAGCTAAGAGCCGGCGTCGGAATGCCGAAGTCGAGCGCCGTATGCAGCACCGAGCGGACGTTCGGCATCCCGCCGTTGATCGCCTCGGAGAAGAACGGATCCAGCATCAGGTTGTCGAGTGACGGCGTGCCGCGGAATGCGGTCATGATCGGTTCAAGCAACCGGGCGCGAATGATGCATCCGGCCGTCCAGATCCTGGCGATCTCGGACAGGGTCAGGTTCCATTCGTAGGCATGTGACGCGGCTTGCAACAGGGCCATGCCTTGGGCATAGGACGAGATCTTGGAAAAGTAGAGCGCGTCCTCGAGCGCATCGATGGTCGTTGCCCGTTCCGGAGTGGGGGGGAGCTGGTCATGGGAGTTCTCGGGGCCATGCAAGATCTTGCTGGCAGCGACACGCTTCGTCTTCAATGCGGAGAGGCTTCGGGCAATCACCGCCGCATCGATGACCGGGATGGGCGTCGCCAGCTCGTAGGAACTCTGGCTTGTCCAGCGCCCGGTCCCCTTCTGTTCAGCCTGGTCGGCGATGATGTCGACGAGAGGCTTGCCGGTGTCCTGGTCAACGTGCCGGAGGACCGTGGCCGTGATCTCGATGAGGAAGGATTCGAGCTTGCCCTCGTTCCAGCGCTCGAAGACGTCGGCGATCTCCGGGGCCGTCATGCCGAGCGCACGGCGCATGACGTCGTACGTCTCGGCGATAAGCTGCATGTCGCCGTACTCGATGCCGTTGTGCACCATCTTGACGTAGTGACCGGCGCCGCCCGGACCGATGTGAGTGACACAGGGACCGGAATCCGACTTTGCGGCGATCGCGGTCAGCATCGGTTCCAACGCGGCATAGGCTTCGGCGGGTCCACCAGGCATCAGGCTTGGACCCCAAAGCGCGCCTTCTTCACCGCCCGAAACCCCCATGCCGACGAAGTTGAAGCCGCGCTCGCTCAGGTCCCGCGATCTGCGCTCGGTATCCTGGAAGAACGAGTTTCCGCCATCGATCAGGATGTCGCCCTCTTCGAGAAAGGGCGCAAGCTCCTCGATCACGGCATCGACGGCCGTACCGGCCTTGACCATCAGGAGCACGCGCCGTGGTCGCTCCAGCGAGGCGACGAATTCCTTGACGGAATAGGTACCGAGAATCCGTGTTCCCACCGGAGATTCCGCCAACATCTCTGTTGTTCGCCCAGGCGACCGGTTATAGACTGCCGGTGCGAAGCCATTGCGCTCGATGTTGCGGGCGAGATTCTCACCCATGACCGCCAAACCGACCACGCCGACGTGACGCCCGCCGGACAGTTCACTACTCATGTGTCACCTCGCCTCCACAACGATGAACCGGTCAGCGGCTGGCCTGTGTACCAGGCTCTCACGACTAGTTGCTGACAGCCTCTGCTACATCCGAGCGCTTCTGCCGGACGCCTTCGAGCAGATCATCGTACGACTTGACGAAGGTGGCGATGCCCTCTTCCTCGAGTTGGTGCGTGACGTCCAGTATGGAAATGCCAACGCTGGCCAACGTGTCAGCGACTTCATGCGCCGCGGCATAATCGGCGTCCACGGTTCGCTTGACGGAGCCGTGGTCGAGGAACGCCTCGATCGTCGCCACCGGCATCGTGTTCACCGTGTGCGGGCCGATCAGCATCTCCACGTACAGGACATCGCTGTAAGCGGGATTCTTGGTTCCCGTGCTTGCCCAGAGCGGTCGCTGAACCTTGGCGCCCGCGTCCGCAAGGTCCTTGAAGGTGGGCGAGGTGAACAGGTCCTCGAAGATCTCGTAGGCGAGCTGCGCGTTGGCAACGGCAACCTGTCCCTTGAGCGACTCGATCTTGGCGTGGTCGCTTTCAGGGTTCGTGGCCAGCTCGTCGAGCTTTTTGTCGACTAGCGTGTCGACCCGGCTGACGAAGAACGATGCGACGGACGCGATTCGGTCGACCGGCAGGCCGTCATCATGGCGTTTGCGCAAGGCATCGATGTACGCCACCGCCACTCGCTTGTAATTGTCGAGTGAGAAGAGAAGCGTCACGTTGACGTTGATACCTTCGGTGAGCAACGTCTGGATCGCGATCGCTCCCTCATCGGTGCCGGGCACCTTGATCATCAGGTTGGGACGATCGACCGCTTTCCAGAGTGCGCGGGCATTCGCGAGCGTTCCCTCGGTATCGCGGGCGAGTGACGCCAGCACCTCCAGCGACACGAATCCGTCTTCGCCGTCGCTCTCGTCGTAGACCGGGCGAAACAGGTCGCACGCATCCTGGATATCCTTGACGGCCAGCGTCTGGAACACCTCCGCCACATCCATGTTCTGTCCGAGCAGCGTCGCTATCTCCTCGTCATAGGCATCGCCGGACGAGATCGCCTTCTGAAAAATGGTGGGATTCGAGGTGACGCCGCGAATCCCGACCTCTTCGATTCGCTGGGAGAGCAGGCCGGATCGGATCATCTGGCGGCTGATATCGTCCTGCCAGACGCTTTGGCCCTCCGTGAGCAGGGCCTTGATGGAGTTGGAGCCGTTGGAAGCTGCCATGCTGCAGTCCTTTCTTCCTTCTCTTGAGGGGCGGGATCGCATCCCTTTCAGGGCAAAATCGAGCGAATCAGGAGTGACCTTCGGATTCCGAGCGCTGGACCCCGGCGGCTTCACCGCCAAGGAACTCTTCGTCGATCTTGTCGGCTTCCTCTGAGCGATCCAGCAACCGGAGCGCTGTCGCGGCGACGTGCTCTCGCGTCATGCCGACCGCTTTGAGAACTTCCTTGCCTGGTCCAGAGGCGCCGTAACGGTCGACCCCGACACTGACGCCATTGTCGCCGACGTATCGAGCCCAGCCGATGGTCGTGCCGGCTTCGATCGAGACGCGTGCCGTGCCGCTCGGGCCCAGCACCTGTTCGCGCCAGGCGGCGCCCTGCTTGTCGAAAAGTTCCCAGCTCGGGATGCTTACCACACGGGCTGAGACACCGTGTTCCGCGAGGAGCTCCCGGCCCATGACGGCGAGCTCGACTTCCGAGCCGGTAGCAAGGAGAACGACATCCGGATCACCATTGGTATCGGCGAGGATGTATCCTCCCTTGCGGACATCGCCGTTCGCGCCGGAGCGATCGAGCACGCCGAGATCTTGTCGGCTAAGGATCAACACCGAGGTGGTGTCCTGCTCGATGGCGATCTTCCACGCTTCAGCTGTCTCGTTGGCATCGGCGGGGCGGAGCACCGTCAGGTCCGGGATCAGGCGAAGCGACATCACGTGTTCGACCGGCTCGTGGGTGGGGCCGTCGCCGCCAACCGCAACGCTGTCATGGGTGAACACGAAAATGGATTTCAGCTTGCTCAGTGCCGCGAGCCGGATCGCCGGGCGCATGTAATCGGAGAAGACGAGAAAGGTCGATCCGAACGGGATGATTCCACCGTGTGCGGCCAGTCCATTGACAATGCTGCCCATGGCGTGCTCACGGATTCCGAAATGGAGGTTGCGGCCGCTGTAGCTCCATCCGCCACCGGACAAGCCCTGCGCTTCTGCGGCAATGGTCGAGGGGTGGCCGAAATCACCGCCGTTCTTGAGGACGGTATTGGTCGACGGGTTGAGGTCCGCCGACCCGCCGATGAAGGTGGGCAGCTTTTCGAAGAACGCGTTCATGACCTCGCCAGAGGCCTTGCGGGTCGCGATGGCCTTGTCGCCATGCTTCCAGGACGGGAAGTCGGCGTCCCAGCCATCCGGAAGGTCACCCGCGATGACCTGTTCGAATTCCTTCGCCTCGGCGGGAAAGGCCGCACGATAGGCATCGAACCGGACACGCCATTGCGCTTCCATCTCGGACCCTCGATCCAGCGCTTCATGGAAGTGTTGCGCCGCTTCTTCGGGCACATGGAATGCCGGCTCGGTTGGGATACCGAGGTTCTGCTTGGTCCTGATCGTCTCTTCTGGACCCAGAGGTGAACCGTGGACACCGAAGGTGCCGGCCTTGTTCGGGGAGCCAAACCCGATCACGGTCTGGGCAACGATCAGGCTGGGCTTGTCCGCCGTGTCCCGGGCCTGCTGAAGCGCCTCGCGGACGGCATCGGTGTCCATGCCGTCGATGGTCTGGACGTGCCAGCCCAGCGCCTCGAACCGGGCAGGAACGTCTTCACGCATGGACACATCCGCGGACGCGGCGAGCGTGATGTGGTTCTGGTCGTAGAGATAGATCAGCTTGCCGAGACTGAGATTTCCGGCGATCGCCGCCGCCTCGAACGCCACGCCCTCCATCACATCTCCGTCGGAGACGATGCCATATGTATGGTGGGACACGATCTCATGGTCAGGGCGGTTGTATTTCGCGGCCAGAAACGCTTCCGCGATCGCTAGACCAACGCCGTTCGCGAACCCTTGCCCGAGCGGGCCGGTCGTCACTTCGACACCCGGAGTGTGCAGGCGTTCCGGATGCCCTGGCGTCTTCGAGCCGAGCTGCCGGAACCCCTTGACATCATCAAGCGAGAGGTCATACCCGGTCAGGTGGAGCAGCGAGTAGAGAAGCGCCGAGCCATGACCAGCGGAGAGCACGAACCGGTCCCGGTCGGGCCATACGGGATCACGCGGGTTGTGCTTGAGGAACTCCTGCCACAAGACGTAGGCCATCGGAGCGGCGCCAAGTGGCAAGCCGGGGTGGCCATTTTCGGCCATTTCGATCGCATCCATCGACAAGGTGCGAATGGCGTTGATGGCCTGCGTTTCCAGTGTCGTCGATCGTTCCGCGGCAACTGCCAATGGAATTCTCCTTTACTGTTCGATTCAAACATCGGTGCCGGTTGGAATCCGGCGGGCGATGATCTGGACAACCCTGTCAGCAGGGAATGCCGGGTTATTATCCAGACATGTTCCGGCCGGCGGGCTGTTCGCCTTGCCATGGCCGTAGGTCGCTCATCAAGTATCCCACGCCAGTCCATGCTCTCTCACCGGGTCGAGGCCTTGCAGACTGGAGCGTCCGGGAAGGTCCGTCACGGAGCAGACGGAAGCGCCCTGGTTGCCGTCCCGAATCGTCGCGAAAGGGTTTCGGTCGTTTGGAGAAGGATTCCAGCCGCCAGGGGCAGCCAGAGTTCTCCCACCCGACAGAGAAGGGTAGCGCCGATTGCCGCGGCCGGAGGCACCCCCAGTCGCTGCAATGCCAGTGCCATGCTCACCTCGACGAAACCTATGCCCTGGAATACGGGTGCGACGAGCAGGAAGACCATGCCTACGACATAGGCCATCAGCGGCACCCGGATGTCGGTATCGTGACCGACAGCACGCAGGGCGAAGAAGAGCATCAGCACGCCGCCGAGCTTGGTCGCGAGCATGAGCGCGAACGGACTGATCAGCGATCCGTATGAAAGATTGTGCTGCCGAATCTGGGCCACGAATCGGAGCCCCCGGCGTGGAAGTCGCCGGATCATCCAGGCGGGTGGTTTCGATTTGCGAAGCAGGATCGCCAACCCGCCGGCCATCGCCAGCACCAGAATGACCAGTCCTGCTGTTCCGGCAATCAGGAGGCCCGTCGGCTTCTGCACAAACAGGACCGGCAACAACAGGGTCAGAAACGCGATGTTACTGACCACACTCTTGATCGAGACCGTCAGCAAGGCATCAGCTGGTCGAACGCCACGCTGCCGGAGGTTGTGAATAAAGACCAACATGGACGACGGGCCGCCGACAGGAGTCACGGTACCAACAACGACGCGCTGGAGATGGACGCCCATCAACGGCACGATCCGTATCCTGTGACCTAGACGTTCCAGCAACGTTCGATACGTAAGGGCGATCAACGCGAGGATCACGAACTCGAGCCCAACCAGGGCGGCGATCCACAGCCGCTCCGCGCCGATCGTGAGCGCCCGGATGCGATCAAGCTCGGCGCGTTGGCTCATTCCGAAGTAGAGTGCGAACCCAAGGACCGCAAGGAGCCAGATGTATGCGCCGTATGTACGGATGATGGATCTGAAAGAGGCAGGAAGTCGTGAAATGAGAGGCCTCCTTTGAGGACAAGAGTAGGAACGAATAGAAAGGAAGTAGACCAGGTATGTCACCTGTCCAACGCTGGTATGGTCGGTTCATGAATGTTGCGCCGCACGGTCCTGTCAGACGCACGACGTATGCCGGGAACGAACAGCGGCGGAGGGTGCTCCCCGGACCGAATAGTGGCACGCCGCAGAACGCTTCTCGAATCCCGTGATCAGGAGGTTGGCACGGGCAGACTGGTTCGTTGATGATCGCTCACCGACCGGACCGCTATCAGAGCAGCAGCGATCGCAATCAAGAAGGCGGCGACCCCAGCTGGACAGCCTCACCTCAAACCATCGACGATTATCGCCCAGACAAGCGGTCCCATGATCGCGGCGAAGCGACGGACCATCGGGCAGCTGCCGTAAACCTGTCCCAGTCACTGGGGTGGAATCAACCGAACGGACGGTCAGCGATCTCATGTCCAGCTGAGCGGAGGCTCGTCATCGCCAACACCCAGCCCCTCGTTGATTCCGTTCGGCCAGCCGCCTCCAACGGTCCACCCCCCACGTTCCAAGGACGAGCTACCGCTCTCCACTACGACATTCATTCCCGGCCCGGCACCGCGTACGCGATCGGTCCGCAAAGGCCATGGCCGTAGTCGCGTACTGGGTCTCGTGGCACGCCCTGACGACCCGGTGTCCCGTCAAGGGCGGGATGTTCAACCGCTCAGCCCGCATCGAGCGTCGATATCATGACCGTGTCGCCCAGACTGGTGGTTAGGACCGACTCCCACTAGGTACTGCTCGAAGCGATGCCGGCTGCGATCGCACCAAGCGCGAACAGCATCATCAGGACGGCGAACATCGTGAACGAGCCGCCAGACTGGATCGCCTGCGGCGTTTTCTTCACGTAACGCTGATAAACAAGCGATATGCTGAAGACGGCGGCGCCACCGCCGATTCCAAACCAGACCAGGGATGCGCCATCCATCGAGCGTCGTGTCCTTGAGATACGTGGGGTCTGTCGCGTGAGTCGGTCAGGAGCACGGTGAGGCGAACTAGCATCGTAGACCCGCCAGGTGAACCCGCCAAGCGGGATATACCCGATGCTACGCTATTCTACTCGTGGATACGGATCCCACGACTCGCGGAAGTGTAGCCCTGACCAAAAGTGACAGGGCCTACTCGCTTCGGGCCGGCCGTTGGAAACGAGCACTGGTGCAGAGCATGATTGGGATCATGAATGAAGGCTGAACGGCACCTGCCGGCTGGCAGCATAAAGCGATACGAGCCGGTTCGCCCCCTGCGTTACACCATGGCCGACCTCGAGCAAGCCTCGGGGATTCCGGCGCGTACGATCCGTTACTACATCGCGAACGGTCTGCTTCAACCTGCATACGGGCGTGGGCCGACGGCGACGTACGATTCGGATCATCTCCTCCGCCTTCAGTACATCCAGCGTCTCAAGGATGAGCGCCTGCCGCTCAAGGACATCCAGGAACGGCTGAGCAACCTGACGCCCGATGACATCGCGATCGCGCTCAAGGTGCAGATGGAGCCATCCGCGGAGACGTGGCGTCACGTTACGCTGCATCCCGACCTCGCGATTCAGATCCGCGATCGTCCCCCAGGTGCCCGGCCCGCGACGCTCGATCGCGCGTTCGACCTGATCGTCGAATACGCGCGAACGGTTGTGCAGGACCTTGACCGGCAAAGTACGCGGGCAGGCGAGTGACGGCTGACTTGGACGCTGACCTCCGGTCGATCTCCCGCTCGTTGCGGCAGCGATGGGTAACCGGTGTCGCGATCGCCACGGTCGTGACCAGCGGCCGCCGCTATCGAGGCGTCACCGTCTCGTCACTCCTGTTGGTGTCCGAGGTGCCGCCGATCGTCGCGGTTGCCTTCTCGCGCGCCGTCTCCTTCCAGGAGTCGCTCACGGTTGGCGCACACGTTGGCGTGAGCGTGCTCGAATGGGAACACGAGTTCCTGGCCGACAGGGCCTCGGGACGCGGGCCGGTTCCGGATGCGGCGTTCACCGGTATCCCGCACGACTTGATCGCGGGCGGCGTGCCGGTCATTCGCGGTGCCCTCGCTCGCTGCGTCTGCCGGGTAGAGCGGCTGGAGGGTATCGGCGATCACGTATTGATGCTGGCCGAGATAATCGACGGCGATCTTCAGCCCGACACGGATGATCCGCTGGTGCGGTACGAGGGCCAGTACCGTCGCCTGGAGGCGGAATGAGCTTCGAGAACGCCGACCGGCCGGACCTGTGGGTGCCCGACAACCCGGATGGAAGCGGCTGGGCGGATGTGGATTGGGCCAGTGCCGTCCGCGGGAGCCGGTATCACTACCGTCATGGTGAACCACTTGCGGAAGCGCGAGCGAAGCGGCCGCCGTTCTACCGGATCGAGACCCGACTGGAAACCGAGCGGATCAGGCCGCACGTGAATACGTACTACGTTCGCGGCGATGACCTGGCGGACTTCCTGGCGGAGCTGGTGTGGAACGGTGGTGCCGAAGTGATCTGGCAGATCGAGCCCTGCGAGTCACCACCGCCCGAGGCGAGAGTCAGGCCGCTTGCTAGCGAGCCGGGTAAGTAACACTTGACAAGGGCAAGGTCAACGCGAAGCCAAACGAGACCTAACCCTGGAAGCCGTGGGGACGAGGCGGGCGGATCAGCACCTCGATGTCGTCGTCGTGAATCTCGAAGACCCAGCCGGCGACGGTTCCGATCGCAGGGGTCGAGATCTCGCCGTACCGGATCTCGACGGGCGTCCCTTCGACGTCGATCACGCGCCTCGCCTGCGGGCTGAACGCCTGGCGGGGATTGCGGTAGATCGAGCGGGTTCCGCCGGCGACCTCGATCGCTCGCCAGACAAGCTCCGTTGCCCCAGCCTCATCGATCCGCCCGGGAGTGGGCTGCAAGTTCTCTGGCTGGGTCATGCGATTCTCGCTCCGGGAGCCAATCGTCAGATAGCCACCATTTCACCATTAGTGCTCTGGTCCCATGCTACCACTGCCGGGTAAGGAGTCGCGGGACGTTCGTGCATGATGCCCGGTGTTTCCGGGTGGGCGCGTGTCTGGTAAGGTGCTCGCCATTCGCACCGTCTCGGCGTGCGGATCTGGCGGCCTGCATGCCTGTCCCGCCTTCGTCGTTCTTCCGCTCGCATTACCGTAGAGGGGCACGTCACTCCATGGTTACCATGCCAAGACTCCACGAGATGGTCGACGAGATCCTGCCGGGGATCATCGCCGACCGGCGCCACTTGCACGAGAATCCGGAACTGGGCTTCCAGGAGGTCAAGACCTCGGCGTTCGTGGCCGATCGGCTGCGGGCGCTCGGCGTCGAGGATATCCGGACCGGGATCAACGGAACCGGGGTCACCGGGCTGATCCGCGGCACGGGGACTGGCGCGGGGGCTGACCGGGTCGTCCTCGTCCGGGCGGACATGGACGCGCTGCCGATCCTCGAGGAAAACGAGGTCGAGTACAAGTCGCAGAATGACGGGACGATGCACGCCTGCGGCCATGACGCACATACCGCCATCCTGATGGGTCTCGCCCGGGTGCTGAACGACCGCAAGGATCAGTTCGCGGGGACGGTCAAGCTCCTGTTCCAACCAGCCGAGGAGATGTTTCCCGGCGGCGCCAAGGGCATGATCGAGGAAGGCGTTCTCGAGGACCCTCCGGTCGATGCGGTGTTCGGACTGCATATGGCCCAGGAACAGCCGGTCGGCACGATCATCGTCGGGCCGGGTCCGGTGATGGCCGCCGCCGATTCGTTCACGATCAGAATTCAGGGAAAAGGTGGCCATGCCGCCTACCCGAGCTATTGCGTCGACCCGATCGTCGCCGGAGCCCAGATCATCATGGCGCTGCAGACGCTGGTCTCGCGGGAGGTCGGCCCTACCGAGAGCGCGGTCGTCAGCACCTGCGTCTTCAACTCGGGCGATGCGTTCAATGTGATCCCCGATGTGGCTGAGCTCGGCGGCACCGTCCGGACCTTCAATCCCGATGTCCGGGATCTGCTGGAACGCCGCATCGGGGAGCTTAGCGAGGGAATCGGCAAGGCCCTGCGTGTCGAGGTGGATTTCAACTACCGGCGCGGGTACCCGGCGACAGTCAATGACCCAGCGGCTGTGGAGATCGTGCGCCAGGCGGCGCGAGAGGTCGTGGGCGAGGAAAAACTGATCGACGCCGAGCCGAAGATGGGCGCTGAGGACTTCTCCTACTTCCTGAACGAGCGTCCCGGTGCTTTCTTTTTCGTCGGATCCAAGAACGAGGAGCGAGGTCTCATCTGGGGGCATCACCACCCCCGGTTCGACATCGACGAGGAATCGCTCGGGGTCGGGCTCGAAGCGATGGCGACGACCGTCGTGACGTATCTGGATCAGGGACTGTGACACGAGGATGGGCTGGCAGCAGGGAACACCCTGTAGTGGCCGGTTTTGTGCCGGCCATGGGTTCGTGACAGAGCAGGTGTTCTGTCAGGACGAGCCACTGTCGCAGCGACGTTTGGCCGGCATAAAACCAGACAGTAGAACCGGGTCACAAGCGGTGACAAGCGCAGGTGAGCCGGGCACGGCAAAGACCCACGAATCGCCACGCAGAGGGAAAATGACATGGTCGTTGATACCGCATTACGAAGAGACGTAGACGAGATCCTGCCGGGCGTGATTGCCGACCGGCGGCATCTCCATGAGCATCCGGAGCTGGCGTTCGAGGAGTACGAAACGGCCAGGTTCGTCGCTGAAAGATTGGCGGCACTGGGCGTCGAGGACATCCGGACCGGCATCGGTGGCACCGGTGTCACGGGTCTCATCCGAGGCGGGAAGGGCAGCGGCAAGGTCGTGATGCTTCGGGCCGACATGGATGCGCTGCCGATTCTCGAGGAGAACGCGGTCGACTACAAGTCGCAAAAGGCTGGCGTCATGCACGCCTGCGGACACGATGCACACACCGCGATGCTGCTTGGGACGACACGTTTGCTGATGGATCGGCGATCGGAGTTCGCGGGCACGGTGAAGGTCCTCTTTCAGCCGGCGGAAGAGGTGCCGCCCGGCGGCGCGATCGGGATGATCCGGGACGGTGCCCTGGAGGATCCGCGCGTCGATGCCGTACTGGGACTGCATGTGTCGTCGGAGACTCCGGCCGGGCAGATCGCGATCCGGGCCGGAGCAGGTTCCGCGTCATCCGACCGCTTCCGCATCGTCGTGCAGGGAAAGGGTGGGCACGCTGCGCGCCCTCAGGCCTCAATCGATTCGGTGGTGATCGGTTCCGAGATCGTGATGGCGCTGCAGACGCTCGTGTCGCGGGAGGTCGATCCGACCCAGGCGGCGGTTGTCTCGACAACCGCGTTTCTGGCGGGCGAGGCGTTCAACGTCATTCCCGATACCGCCGAGCTGCGAGGAACGGTTCGGACGCTCGACCAGAGCGTTCGGGACCTGTTGGAGCGCCGCCTGGTCGAGGTGGCGGAAGGTGTCGGCGCGGCGCACCGGGCGGAGGTTACGGTCGAGTTCATCCGGGGCTATCCGGGGATCGTCAACGATCCGGCCATTTCCGCGCTCGTCCGGGCCGCCGCCATCGAGGTCGTCGGCGAGGAGCAGGTGATCGATTCGCCGGTGGGGATGGGCGGCGAGGACTTTTCCTATTACTCGCTGGAACGGCCTGGCTGCTTCTTCAACGTGGGAACGCGGAACGAGGACCGCGGGATCGTCTGGGGGCATCATCACCCCAGGTTTGATGTCGAAGAAGAGGGATTCGTCGCTGGGATGAGCACGATGTCCAACGCCGCACTCAAGGTACTCGCTTCTTGATCCGATCGCCGACGTGAACATCACCGGTGAGTTGCAGAACGGCGGTCCGTATGTTCGGGCCGCCGTTCTGCATGTCCCGGCGTCTTGCGTGGGAGGGCATGGCGAGCCGTGGGGTCTTGGAGCGTGTGTCATAGAACATGGCACACGTTCGTTCTCCACATCGCCTGATACAGTGGCGTCCTTTTCGATATGATCCGGTCCACCTGTTTGCAAGCCGCTGTAGAACACACACTGACAACGTGCAAACGTCGACGGCTGTCGTTGACGAGTTCCGTATGGTTCCTTGACAAGGCATCAACGGCTAGTTAACATCTGTCCATCGCCCGTGGGAGCGCTCCCACACCAACATGTGTATTCAGGATCTGGCCTCTCCGCCCAAAGGCGACTACCGCTTCGAGCACAATCGGGCAGGCGTTCATGCCTGTTCCAGCGTGCAAAGTGATAGATGACGAGTCTGATGAAGCTCGAAGATGTCGCACGGATCGCCGGTGTGTCGCGCTCGACCGTGTCCCGGGTCATCAACGATAACCCTCGGGTCAGTGACGTCGTGCGCGCACGTGTCCGCGATGTCATCGCCACCACGCATTACCATCCGAACGCGGCGGCGCGAAGTTTGGTGACGCGGCGGACCGGCAACATCGGACTGATCTTCCCGCGCGAATTCGCGTCGATGTTCTCGGACCCATGGTCGTCCCAGTTGATCAAGGGATGCCTGGCCGGCAGTGAGGACGCGAACCTGAGCCTGATGCTGATGCTGGAGTCGACCGAAGATGCGGTCCTGATGGCCGATTTCTTCGAGCGACTGGTCCGGGAGCGTCATCTTGACGGGATCGTGCTTGCCTCGCATCACATCGAGGACGCGTTGATCGGGCAACTTCGCGACGGCCAGTTTCCGTATGTCCTTGTCGGACGGGATGCCGCCACGAAGGCGCACTTCGTCGATATCGACAACCGGCTGGCCGCGCGGACCGCGACCGAGCACCTGATCGAGCATGGCTACCGTTCACTCGCCCTGATCACCGGACCCGAACACCTCCTGACAGCCAGGGACCGAAGCGACGGCTTCAGGGACGCGTTGAGCGCGGCGGGGATGGAGCCACATTCGCAGGATCCACCTTCCGGGCACTTCTCGCAACGGGACGGATACTACGCCGCCCAGTCCCTGCTTGGCGGCCCGGGGAGGCCAGACGCAATCTTCGCCGCGAATGACGCGATGGCGATCGGAGCGATCCAGGCGGCGCGTGAATCAGGGCTGGCGATCCCGGATGACCTGGCGATCGTCGGATTCGACGACCTGGACGCCAATACCGTCTTCCGGACCGAGCTGACGACGATCCGCCAACCGACCGAGGAGATGGGACGACATGCCATTGCGATGCTTGCCGCCATGATCGCCGACGCGCCATCCGAGCCGAACCAAAACTGGATCGACGCGGAGCTGATCCGCCGGGGTTCATGCGGATGCTCGCCTGCGCAACATTCACCTGACGGGCGGTCGGGGCACGGAAAGGGGGACCGGTCGTACGCCGCCGCGGCTGACCTGATCGTGCAGACATAACCACCATCCACCTTGTGGGGACCACATCTTGCAACGTGACAACGTGACCGTTGTCAAAAACCATCCTGAAAGGACACACTCGTGACCAAGGACTATCGAACTCCAGGCAACACCCCCGTAGACCGCATGCTCGAAGGAGTTGTCGATCGACGCGCGCTGATGCGGCGGGCGGCGGCAATCGGTGTATCGCCGGCATTGCTGGCGGCGATGGGCGGCCTCGGCACGGGCACTGCTTCTGCTGCCGGATTCCAGACCGATGCGGGCGGCTTGCTGACCGTCAACAACGAGCAGCAACCAAGCTGGATCCGCAACTTCAACCCGCTGCTGCCGGAGAACGTCAGCTGCCGCTGGCCCACGTATTGGGGTATCTACGAGTCACTGTTCGTCTACAACACGATCCGGGCCGAGATCGTGCCGTTGCTCGCGACCGAGTGGGCGTTCAATGCCGACAACACCCAGCTGACGTTCACGACCCGGGAGGGGGTGCAGTGGTCCGATGGCACGCCTTTCTCCGCCCACGACGTCGCTTTCACCTTCAACTTGTTCCTCGAAAATGACGCAATCCCGGGGAACGGGGCACGGGGTGTTGCCGATCGGGTGGAATCCATTGTCGCGGAGAGTGACACGACGGTCGTCTTCACATTCAAGGCCCCGTACACGGTTGGGCTGTACGACATCGGGAGCCAGATGATCGTGCCACGCCACATCTTCGGCGTGTTTTCCTCGCAGTCGGCGACCCCTGGGACCCCGGCCGCCACTCCTGTCGGTGGCGCGACTCCGGTCGGCGCGGCGACTCCGGCCGCTGCCGCCCCGGCTGAAGATGTGCTGACGTTCCGGAACGAGAATCCGGTTGGCACTGGTCCGTT
The DNA here is from genome assembly GCA_902806355.1 of uncultured Thermomicrobiales bacterium. The sequence continues at coordinate 26,598 of CADCWI010000017.1, forward strand.
CACCGAGGTCGCTCGTTTCGAGAACCAGATCTGGGAGCTGCACAAGAACCCCAACTACTGGCAGGAAGGCAAACCGGCCATCCAGGGGTTGCGGATTCCCGCGTACTCCAGCAACGACGCGGTCAACCTCGCCACGATCAACGGCGAGAACGACTGGGCTGCCAACTTTATCCCGGACATCGAGGAAACGTTCATCTCGAAGGACCCGGAGCACTTCCATTACTGGTTCCCGGCCACGGGCGCGACGGTGCATCTTTATCTGAATACCGAGGTCGCACCGTTCGACAACGCCGACGTGCGCAAAGCGGTCAGCATGGCGATCAACCGTGATCAAATCGTGGCGGTCGCGATGTACGACTACACGCATCCGGCCGACAGCACCGGCTTGAGCGACGCGGCGGAATCCTGGAAGGTCGAGGAAGCCAAGACAGCCGAGTGGGTGACGATGAATCCGGACCGCGCCAACGAGTTGCTCGACGCGGCCGGCTTCACGCGAGACGGGGATGTTCGCACCCTTCCGGACGGTACACCGATGGAGTACGAGCTCAACGTCGTCTCTGGGTGGTCCGACTGGGTTCAGGCCGTCGACATCATCGGCCAGAATCTCGCCGAGATCGGGATCCGGGCGACGGTCAAGCCTTACGACCAGACGACATGGCAGACACGCGTCCAGAACGGCGAGTTCACGATGTCGATCGGCTGGAGCTCCCAGGGCAGCACGCCGTACAACTTCTACCGGGCCGTCATGTCGACCCAGACAAAGGTGCCGATCGGCGAATCCGCCGGGGAGAACTGGCACCGATTCGCCTCGCCTGAGGCTGACGCGCTTCTCGAACAGTTCGCCGCAACTTCTGATGCGGCCCAGCAGAAGGACCTCGTCAATCAGCTGCAGATGATCTATGCCGAGCAGGCCCCGGCGATCCCACTCTTCCCGGGCCCGCAGTGGGGCGAGTACAACACCACCCGGTTCGAGGGCTTCCCGAACGAGGAAAACCCGTACTGCCTGCTCTCGACCTACGCGGCCGAGCGAGGCATCCTGCTGACTACGATTACTCCAGTCGCCGGATAGACAGGACACGGCGGGCGCTCCCTTCGCGGGGCGGCGCCCGCCGCTCCTCCGTAGGGGCGACCCCTGTGGTCGCCCGGGGTCGACGTAGGACATCGCACGTGTAGCGGCGCGATCGGTCATTATCCCCGGCGGTTCGGGGAAACGCGGGTCACCACAGGGGTGACCCCTACTGATTGACCGAGGAACGCATGATGATTCCTGAAGGTCTGTCGTAGGGGCGAGCCACACGATCATTCGTGGGACAAGAGGCCAGCATCATGAACTTCGTACTTCGCAGACTTGGCTTCTATGCTTTGGCGGCGTGGGTTTCGCTGACACTGAACTTTCTATTGCCCCGATTCATGCCGGGGGATCCTGGCGACGCGATCATGGCCCGCCTCCAGGGGCAGATGCGGCCGGAAACGGTCAATGCGATGCGGGAGGCCTACGGTCTCTCCGATGATCCGCTGTGGATGCAGTACATCGCATACATGTCGAACGTCTTCCGGGGGGAATTCGGAGTATCCATCTCGGCCTTTCCAGCTCCGGTAACCGAGGTCATTCTTCAGAGTTTCGTTTGGACCCTGCTGCTGGGTTCCGTCGCCACCATCATCAGCTTCGCAGTGGGTTCCCTGCTTGGGATGATCGGTGCATGGCGCCGTGGTGGAATTCTCGATTCAGTCGCTCCCCCGTTGCTCATCTTCATCGGATCCTTTCCCTACTTCTGGCTGGCACTCCTCGCGCTCTACTTCCTCAGCTTCCAGTGGGGTTTGTTTCCGCTCCGGCACGCGTACAGCGACGACCTGTCTCCCGCGTTCACGCTCGAATTTGTTCTCAGTGTCCTTCGGCATCTCATCCTGCCCGCCGGATCGTTGGTCCTGGTATCGGTCGGAGGCTGGGTCCTCGGCATGAGGAACACCATGATCTCCACCCTTTCCGAGGATTACGTGACGATGGCCGAGGCCAAGGGTTTGCCGCAGAGCCGGGTGATGCTCCAGTACGCGGCGCGAAACGCGATGTTGCCGAACATTACGGCGTTCGGTCTGCAACTGGGGTTCGTTCTTGGTGGAGCATTGCTGACCGAAGTCGTGTTTGGCTATCCCGGCCTGGGATTTCAGCTTCTCGGGGCGGTTCGGGCGCTGGACTACCCGTTGATGCAAGGCATTTTCCTGATGCTGACGCTGTCAGTGCTCGGGGTCAATCTCATCGTGGACCTTCTCTATGTCCGCCTCGATCCTCGCGTGCGTGGAACCTAGGATGGTTGCCAATTCCATGAGTCTCCAGGCAGAGGCGTCGAAACGCGTCGCACATACTCTGCTGACGGACTACCTGATCAGGCGGAGCGGGAGATAAAGACATGAGCGTGAATCCAACCATAGTCGGAAGCGAGATTGCGGCGGTCGAGCCTGTCGATGACAGGACAGAAACCTCGTCGACCGGCACCGCTCCGCGACGTCGCCGGGGCGGGGCGATGGCAGGAATGATTCTGGGCAACCGCAAGGCCACGGTCGGTGCGGCAATCCTGCTGATTTTTGTGTTCCTGGCGATCTTCGCGCCATGGATTACGCCGTACGAGCCCGACGAATTCGCCGGCCGCCCGCATCTCGCGCCGTCACGCGACCATCTGTTTGGCACGACCGGATCCGGCGAAGATGTATTTTCGCAGACCGTCTATGGCACGCGTATCTCGCTGGGTACAGGAGTGATCGTCGGCGTTGCGACAGCCGTCATCGGAGCCCTCGTCGGGATGACCGCCGGGTACTTCCGGGGGCGGGTCGATGACTTGCTCTCGGTGATCACCAACGTCTTCCTGATCATTCCCGGGCTCCCGCTGATCATCATCCTGGCGGCCTTCCTGCCGGCCGGGTTCTGGACGATCGTCGCGGTGCTGTCGCTGACCGGATGGTCATGGGGTGCACGCGTATTGCGCTCCCAGACGCTCTCGTTGCGGGAAAAGGACTTCGTGTCGTCGGCGGTCGTGAGCGGCGAGGGCAGCGCGCGCATCATCTTCCGCGAGATCCTGCCAAACATGATGTCGATCGTCGTCGCCGGCATGTTCGGCGGGATCACGTATGCGATTGGCGCCCAGGCCGGGCTGGAGTTCATTGGTCTCGGTAATCCGAGCGCGATCAGCTGGGGCACGAGCTTGTACTGGGCACAGAACAACGCCGGCTTGTTGACGGGAGCCTGGTGGACGTTCGTTCCCGCCGGGACCTGTATCGCGCTCGTCGCCTTCTCCCTGGCCATGATCAACTTCGCGATCGATGAGGTCACGAACCCGCGGTTGCGGTCGCAGCGCGAGATCTCGATCGCGCTCAAGCGGTACAAGCATCATCTCGGATCCTCGCGCGCGACACCAGTGCTTGAGGGGACCTCGGGAGATTAGGAAAGCGTCCATGAAAGTGACATCACGAGGTGCCTCGCAACCGCGTCAGGAGCAAGCGGCCACGGACGCGCTGATCGATATTCGCGATCTCAGGGTGGAATACGTTTCGGATCGGGGACCGGTGCGGGCGGTTGATGGTGTCTCGCTTTCGATCCGGCCCGGCGAAGTACTCGGACTCGCGGGAGAATCCGGCAGTGGAAAATCGACCATTGCACAGGGCATCCTGCGAATTCTCCAGCCACCGGCGGTGATCACGGGCGGTCAGGTGATGTTCGGCGGCAGGGACATCCTGCGCATCTCCGATCACGAGCTGGAGCAATTCCGCTGGCGAGATGTATCGATGGTGTTCCAGAGTGCGATGAACGCGCTGAACCCGGTGATGACGATCGGGGACCAGATCATCGATGTGATACAGGCACATGAAGAGGTCCGGAGCCGGGAAGCACGGAGCCGAGCCGAAGAGCTGCTGAAGATCGTCGGGATCGAGAGCTCCCGGATCGATTCGTATCCCCATCAGCTCTCGGGAGGAATGCGGCAGCGGGCGATGATCGCCATCGCGCTTGCATTGAACCCGCCGTTGATGATCATGGACGAGCCAACGACGGCTCTCGATGTTGTGGTCCAGAAGGAGATCATGCAGCAGATCAACGAACTCAAGGAGCGCCTTGGGTTCTCGATCATCTTCATCACGCATGACCTCTCGCTGCTGGTCGAGATCTCGGATCGGATCGCGATCATGTACGCGGGACAGATCGTCGAGCTTGCGGACGCCCGAGAGCTGTTCGATCGACCGCTGCATCCGTATACCCAGGGACTGATGCGCTCATTCCCATCGCTTACAGGCGAGCGGCACAAGCTCACGGGAATCGCCGGGTCGCCTCCTGATCTCGTCAGTCCGCCGAAGGGTTGCCGCTTTTACGCGCGCTGCACCCAACGGAAAGACGGGTATGACGAGGTGGCTCCACCGTTGACGGAAGTCTCGGAGCGCCACTGGGTCGCATGTCACCAGTATCTGGATGGAAGCACGGGTCTCCGCCCCGGCGAGCAACCGGTGCAGATGGTGGAAAGGGGCGCTCGCAATGCATGACACGAACGGACCGGGCGTCGCCGTCGCCGATAGCGCCAGCACAGCGACCGCAACGGCCACGGGCGAGCAGCCCATCATGGAAGTCCGGCACCTGACCAAGCATTTTCCCGTTGGCGGCGTGATCGGCGGCAAGGTCGTCCATGCGCTGGAGGACGTCTCGTTCTCGATCCCGCAGCGGAGTGTCGTCGCGGTGGTGGGAGAGTCCGGCAGCGGCAAGAGCACGACGGCTCGCGTTCTGGCGAGGCTGACACCGCCAACCAGTGGCGAGATCCTCTATCAGGGTAAGAACATCATTGAGAAAGAGCCCCGGCATGCCTCGCTAGATTACCGTGGCGACGTGCAGATGGTGTTTCAGGACCCGTTTGGATCGCTGAACGCCGTGCATCCGGTTGGATATCATCTGGAGCGGCCGCTCAAGATTCACAAGAAAGCCAGGGGACGACGGCAAATTCAGGCACGGGTGGAGGAGCTGCTGACGACAGTCGGGCTCGAACCCGCCGCGGAGGTCGCCGCACGCTATCCATACCAACTCTCCGGCGGTCAACGTCAACGCGTTGCGATCGCGCGAGCGTTGGCGGTGGAGCCGAAGCTCCTTCTCGCCGATGAGCCAGTGTCGATGCTGGATGTCTCGATCCGGATCGGCATTCTCAACCTGATCGAACGCCTGAAGGATGAGCGAGGCATCTCCTTCCTCTATATCACCCACGATATCGCCAGTGCCCGTTACATCGGCGATCAAACCAACGTGATGTATGCCGGGCGGATGGTCGAGGGGGCAGAAAGCCGGGAGTTGATCGATGCTCCAGCGCATCCCTACACGAAGCTGCTGCTGTCGGCCGTCCCGAACCCGCACGCCGGGTTGAAGACGACGGAGACCATGGCACGGGGGGAGATCCCGTCGTTGATCGATCCGCCGCCAGGATGCCCGTTCGCGCCGAGATGCCCGCACGCGATGCCGGTCTGCGAGCGCGAGATGCCGGGAGTGACCGACCTCGGGAACGCCCACTGGGTGCGCTGTCATCTCTACCCAAACGATCCTGGCTCCTGATCCATCGCTGCCTCGCATGCGGCCCGTATCGTAAGGGCAGATCATGTATCTGCCCTGTCCAGTGGGTCGACGCTCGAAACAGCGGTGGATGTGCCAACCTCGGGCGGACATACAAATCGACCACGATTCGATAAGGTGACGGTCCTTGCTGGTCGATTCTCGTCCCGCCCTTACGAACGTGCGTGGAATACAGCGTGAAGAGCGGTTGTCGTCGCACGAGAATCAGGAGAGCGTCGACCACGCCGGACGCGGGAGGATGGCCCCGGCGCATCTTCGTGATGCGCGCAAGCTCCGCGAGATTGGATCACACCTTGCGGAACCCCGATACCCCGGTATGGTTACGATCAGGACGCACGGGCGCTTGCCCATGTCGCCGACGGAGAGACCACGGCGTTGCCGGCGGATAGAGAAGGACAACTCAGCGTGATCAGGTGTGGAGTCATTGGCTGCGGACATGTCGCACAGGAGGAGTACTTCCCTGGCATCCAGGGACTCGGCGCGGAACGGGCACGAACCGTCGCGGTGTTCGACACCGTGCAACAACGCGTCGACGATGCGCTGAAGCAGAACCCCGGCGCCTCGGGGTATACCACCCTCGACGAGTTTCTCGCGCACGACGGCGGGTCCGGCATGGATCTCGTCTTCAATCTCACTCCGGCTCCGCTTCATCGGGACATTACCGCCCGGGCGCTGGAAGCCGGTTACCACGTGTTTACGGAAAAGCCGATCGCGGCGAATGTCGAGGATGCGGTAGAGCTCGCGGCAATCGCCGATGCACAGGGACGTCGACTGTTTAGCGCACCGGCCACCCTGGTCACGGGCCGGTTCCTGTGGATCAAGTCGATGCTGGACGCGGGTGAGTTCGGCGAGCCCTGGTTCATCAAAGCCGCGATCGCCGGGATGGGTCCGGCCGCCTGGAGCAGTTACATCGGTGATCCACGGGTCTTCTACAAACAGGGAGTCGGCCCGCTGATCGACACCGGGGTGTACATGCTGCACACGATCACCGGGTTGCTCGGATCTGCGGTGCGGGTGCATGCAATGGGCGGCATCGTCTATCCGGAACGTCCAATGCTGATCGAACGGTTCGCCGGCGAAAGCGTATCGGTCGAGACGCCCGACATCGTCTCCCTCAACCTGGAGCTGGAGAACAACCGGTTCGCCCACCTCTTCTCGAGCTTCGCCACTCCGGCATCGAAGTCTCCGTACTTCGAGCTCTATGCGAAGCGCGGGACGATCAGCGTCAACCAGCAGCAGTGGTACAGCGGAAATGGCCCGATCGATATCTACCGGCGGTCCGAGGACGGAACGGGTCCCGCCGACGAATGGAGCGACAACGTTCCGGTACCAGAGCCGTCGGCGGCGGCCGGCATTCTCGAGTCCGGTATCCTGCATGCAATCGAGTGCCTTGAAACCGGATCCGAATCGGTGTTGACCGCGAAGCATGCCACGCATGTTCTGGAAATCATGACCGGTGCGTTGCGATCGATCGAGACGGGCGAGCCAGTGCAGATCACCTCAACTCTGTAGCGGAAACGTCTAGCACGGGTGTTGGTCCGTGATTCACCGGGAAGGGGATCAGGAAATCATGAGGAAGGACCAGATCGGGATCCAGCTGTACACGATTCGTGAGGCCGCGGCAGCCGATCTCGACGCCGCGTTGGGACAAATCGCCGGGATCGGTTACACGGCCGTCGAATTTGCGGGATTCCAGGGGCTGACCGCTCCTACCGTCAAGGGGCTCCTCGACAAGCACGGGCTGAAGGCCGCCGCCGCGCACGTGCCGCTGGCGGCGTTCCAGGAGAGTCTCGACGGCGTGATCGATGACCTGACGACGATCGAGGCGGAGTGGGGGATCGTGCCCTGGGTGTCTCCGGGGGACCGGTCCGAAGACGCGATGCTCAAGATCGCGAGCGATTTCGATACCTATGCCGAGCGCCTGCGCACGGTGGGCATCAAGTTCGCGTATCACAATCACGACTTCGAGTTCTCGGAGACGACTGAGGATGGCCGCACGATCTTCGACACGATGGTCGCGATCACAACGCCGGGTCTCGTCTATTTCGAGCTGGACGCCTTCTGGGCGGCGGTCGGGGGATTCAACCCGGCGAAGGTCATCTCGGACAACGCCGACCGGATCGGTCTCGTCCATCTCAAGGATGCTCCCCAGGCCGGTGCAGAGCGGGGGAATGACGTGCCGTTCGGCGAAGGCGTCCTCGATTGGGCCGGCATCCTCGCTGCCGCGCGCTCGGCGGGCGTTTCCTGGTACATCACCGAGCAGGACAACCCGAATCCAAACGATCCCTTTGCCGATGTGGCAAAGGCCCTGAAGAATGCTGAGGCTATGGCCCAATGAGCGCCGACCGCGAAACCGGATCCGCCATGACCTTGTCGTTTCCCGATGGGTTCCACTGGGGAGTGGCGACGGCTGCCTACCAGATCGAGGGGGCCGCCCAGGCGGATGGACGCGGGGAATCGATCTGGGATCGGTTCAGTCATACCCCGGGCAAGACGCTCAACGGTGACACGGGCGATGTGGCCTGCGATCACTACCAGAGGTGGCCAACGGATATCAACATCATGCAGGAGTTGGGGGTCAACGCCTATCGCTTCTCCATTGCATGGCCGCGGATTCTCCCGAGCGGACGAGGAGAGGTGAACGAGCCGGGGCTGGCGTTCTACGATCGCCTGGTCGATGGGCTGCTGCAGGCAGGGATCGAGCCGTGGATCACGCTCTATCATTGGGACCTGCCGCAGGCGCTCGAGGATGAAGGCGGCTGGGCGAACCGGGATACGATCGACGCGTTTGCGGAGTACACGGATGTCGTCACCCGTCGGCTCGGGGACCGCGTCAAGCACTGGATCACCATTAACGAGCCGTGGGTCGTTTCCACTCTGGGGTATCACTGGGGGATCATGGCGCCCGGACGTCAGGACTTGAAGGAGTCCTTGTCCGTCGCCCATTCCCTGTTGCTGGCGCACGGCGATGCGGTGGAAGTGGTTCGCCGCAACGTCCCTGAGGCCAAGGTCGGGATCACGCTCAACCTGGCGTCGGTCTATCCTGATTCCGAGTCAGATGCCGATCACCGTGCAGCCCGTCGTGTCGACGGGTCCATGAATCGCTGGTTCCTCGATCCGGTGTTTCATGGTTCGTATCCCAACGACATGCTCGCGCAGTATGGCGATGCGCTCCCGGAAATCCAGGAAGGTGATTTCGAGCGGATCACGCGCCCAACCGACTTTCTGGGAATCAACTCCTATTCCCCTGTGTACGTCCGGCATGATCCCGAGGCACGAGGCGAAATCGGAATGGTCGATCGGGACGGCGAACACACGGCAGTTGGCTGGCTGGTTGAGCCACGAGCGTTCGAGGAGTTGCTCATCCGCGTCCATGACGAATACAAACCGACCGCTATGTACGTCACCGAGAATGGTGCCGCGTTCGAGGACGAACGCCCGATCGACAACAGGGTCCGGGATCCAAGGCGTACGGCCTACATCCACGATCACATCCTGGCTGCCCGACGCGCCATGGACGAGAACGTACCGTTGGCGGGTTACTTCGTCTGGTCCTTGCTCGACAACTTCGAGTGGGCGCATGGGTACTCGGTACGGTTCGGCATCACGTACGTCGAGTATTCGACCCAGGAGCGTACGATCAAGGACAGTGGTCGCTGGTACTCGACGGTGACCCGAGCGAACGCGCTGCTTCCGATCGAGCAAGGTGCGGACGAAACCGTCGGAATCTGACAGCCAAGCGATATGCCCGACGAGTACGGGCAGATGCTCGGTGCCCTCCGCCGAATGCAGCCGCTCTCTTTCGTCACCTGGAACGGAGAACGGAGCGGCTGCATTCCCTCTCTAACTTCGCCGTTGCCTGAGCTGCGATCTCCGGGCTCCGTCGCGCATCATCGGCCATCAGCAATGCAGCGTCCCGTGTAGTTTGGCTTCGCTCCGGATAGACGAGTAATACCTAGGCTGGGCAGTACCGTATACGGATCCCGGCTGGAACCGGAGACGATCACGGCTCGCAGGCGCGCCAGAGTCCGGCTCGCTCTTGCCGCGCGAGTTCCTCTGCGTCCTGAAGGACATCGTCGTAAAGATCGTCCGGAGGGTACGACCGGGCGTCGGCGAAGCCACCGAGCACGAGAATTTCGGAGACGAGATAGGCATCGTCGGTTCCCGGCTCGACCATGAAGATGTGGCGCAACCGGCGGCCATTGCGGTCTTCGTCGGTGCGATCCCGCTGCGCGTAGACCTGTGTACCGACCGGCACGAGCCTCGACAGATAGGCCTTCGCCTCCCGCCCGTAGCAGCTTTCCTCGGTATATGGCCCGCTCATCTCCGGTGCCTGGATACCGATGATCCGGGTCGGATAATACCAATCATCGCCCGGGTGCGTGAGCTGAACAGTGTCGCCATCGACGATCCGATGGACGGTCATCTTCTCCGCGTCCCTGGGGAGATCCCATGGAACGGCACCCTGAAGGAGGGCGTCATGGAATTCCGCCGGTCGCGTTGCCCTGTCCTGCGTCGCACCGATTGAGGGCGACAGGAACGCGGTCGCGAGGAGGAGGAACATCGCAATCGGACAGATGGCGATGCTGACAAGGGGCCGCTGCGTCACGGTTAGGGTCCTTCCCACTACACGGGCCGTCGAAGCAGGAACGCCTTCTGGTCCGAAGGGCAGTATAGGCGGGCGCCGTGATACCATCGTAGCAACACATCGCGCTAGGGGTGCCCTTACGGGCTGAGATCATACCCTTGGAACCTGAACCGGTTTGGACCGGCGGAGGAAAGCGTGTCCGGGAAGTGAGTAGGTCTTTCCCACGCGTTCCTCCATCAGGAACGCGTTTTGTGTTTGTGCCAAGTGTCCGGAGCACCTTTCACGTCACCATGAACACCACCCGGTCTCGTTTCCATCTCCAGGTTGTGACGGACAGGATCATGCCGCCCGAGAAAATCGCGAGCATCCTGATCGGCGTGCTCGATGCCGGCGCGGACAGCGTCCAGATCCGTGACACCGCTGCATCACCGGCTGAGGCGGCTGCGCTGGTCCATGTGATCGAGCACAGTGTGCCGGATGCACGAGACCGGCTCGTGATCCACCAGCTCCTGTCAGGGTCAGAGATGGTTGGCATGTGGCGGCACATGAAGAGCGCGTTCATTGAGTCGCATTGGGTGACGGAACGAGCCGATGGTTTCCCCTTTGGAGCATCTGTCCATACGTGTGACGGGGCGCGGAAGGCGGTCGAGCTCGGTGCGGCGTATGTGACCTTCGGGCATGTTTTCTGGACGCGATCGCACCCCGGAGAGCCCCCGCAGGGGATCACGGCACTGGCGGACGTCGTTCGATGTGTGGATGCTCCGGTGCTCGCGATCGGCGGCATCACGCCCGATAACCTCGATCAGGTGCTTGCCACCGGATGCGCGGGAGTCGCGGTCATCTCCGCCGTTATCGCACAAGTGGATCCCGCGGCGGCGACACGCCAGCTGCGGCAGCTTCTCGATCGCTCTCCACATCGGCCGCGGCACTCACTCCATTTACGCGCATCACTCAGTCAGGAAGGCAGGCGATGAACCTCACCGTGAATCGGCAATTACTCAGTGTAGAGAAAGCAGAGTTGACGATCCTGGACTTTCTCAGGCTCCGGGATCTGCCTGAGACCTCGATCGTCGTGGCGGTGAATGGCGAGATCATCCCGCCGTCAGCGTGGGCGGAGCACACGCTCAAGGAGCGGGACGACGTGGATATCGTACGAGCGGTCTCGGGCGGCGATCACGTTGATGTGGACGAGGATGGGCTGGAGATCGCGGGGGTGCGCTTCCGGTCGCGGTTGTTCGTGGGAACCGGAAAGTATCCCGATCCGGAAACGATGACCGGGGCGCTGCGGGCATCCGGCACGGAGATGGTGACCGTCGCGATCCGTTACATGGATCTCAGCAGCGCGTCGGGCAGCGCGTCGGGCAGCGTGTCGAATGGCGGCTCTCAAGGTGTATCGATCCTCGACCAGCTCGATCTCGCCGCCTACCGCTTGTTGCCCAATACGGCGGGAGCCTACACGGTCGAGGACGCGCTCAAGATGGCGCGATTGGCGCGGGCGGTGACCGGTACCAACTGGATCAAGCTCGAGGTAATCGGCGATCAGGCGACACTCTGGCCAGATGTCGCGGCGACGATTGAGGCGACGCGCATCCTGGTTGACGAAGGCTTTGTCGTCCTGCCGTACACCAGTCCCGACCTTGTCGCCGCCAAGCGCCTGGAAGCGGCGGGTGCGGCGACGGTGATGCCGCTCGCGTCGCCGATCGGGAGCGGTCAGGGCGTTCAGGATTGGATGGGCATCCAGCGAATCATCGATGCGGTCTCCGTCCCGGTTGTGGTCGATGCCGGGATTGGCGTTCCGTCCGACGCGGCACTGGCGATGGAGATGGGAGCCGCGGCGGTGCTCGTCAACACGGCGATCGCGAGGGCCGAGCTACCGGTGACGATGGCGACGGCGATGCGGCTTGGCACGGAGGCGGGGCGGCTTGCGTTCCGGGCGGGACGGATACCGAAGAGCGCGACGGCGCACGCGTCGAGTCCGACGACGGGGGTTCCTCTGGCATCGGTCAGCGGCTCCAGCGAGCGGATCGAATAGGACAACGAGCGCCAAAACTCGGGTATGGTTGGTTCGGCACTGGCACCATGCACTCGTTACCCGAATCTGCACGTTACCCAGGAGATTTCATGCCGAAGAGCACTGTCACCATTCCCCACGAGCTTGGCCAGCACGAAGCCCTGAGCCGGATCAAGGGCATCCTCGTTCAGGCCAAGGAGCAGTACGGCGACCGCATCAGCAACCTGCAGGAAAACTGGACGGACGAAGGTGGGACGTTCTCCTTTCAGGCGATGGGATTCAAGATCGCTGGCGCGCTGGCGGTGAGCGACAGTGATGTGGCGATCACGGGCGATTACCCGTGGGCCGCGAAGCCGTTTCAGGGGACAATCGAGGCGACGCTTCGTGAGCGAGCAGAGCGGCTGCTCGCGAAGTGACGTGGCCTAGATCGGCAGGGCCCGCGTCTACGAGCCCAGACGCCAGCTCGTACAGCAAATCACGGTGTATGGCAGGCAGCCTGTTCGGGCCAGCATGTAGGTTCTCCCCGACCGCTTCTGGTCGTACGGCAGGCCCGCACGGCAACAGTGGAAAGATCGGCCAGCGCATAGACACCAGCCGTTCGGTGAGGGCCGTCCACCGGTGATCGGGCGCTGATAGACCGACGGCCATCGATTGTTGCCGACATTGCCCGGGAGGGGAGAGCC